>CAJAQO010000202.1 GCA_903944085.1 uncultured Verrucomicrobia subdivision 3 bacterium | reverse complement strand
TGGCTGGGTCATTGTTCAACCCAATCAAGTAAGTCCCGGCAGGGACGAAAGAATGCCCGGTATTGGCGAAAGATTCTACCGTCCCTGGACGGGACTTTGAATGGTGGCCGTGCGCAAGCACCCCAGCCATAAATGGCTGGGCTATTCTCAAACGCATTTCATTTCCGCGCGTGCGGGACATGGTGGCTGACCGCAAGGTCTGGCCGGACGCAAGGACCGGGGCAAAAGGCCAACGGCCAGCGCATGGCCGGGCCGGGGCCGGATTGGCCAGCCCTGCCGGAACTGGGGTGGGGGCAGCCGCGCTTATAATGGCGCTATGAGGAACGCTTTTCCTCAATCAAGCGCCTTGCGGGTTCCCGCCTCTGGAAAGGAGAGATACGGCACGAATTTAGCCTTTGCACCACGATGTAGTTGTGAATAGAACCATTCATTAATCTTGTCCCTTTGCTTACTCTCTTCGCTTCCCACGCCCTTTCCCTTGGCTTGGGATCTCCAAATTGCGTAATCCTTGGACTTTTCTCTGAGTTCATCAAGGTAATTCAAAAGATCGGTTTCCCCTGCAAACAGGAAATAAGCTTCGTCGCGCGCGGTATCAAAACGAGCCATTTGCTCTTGGCCAATACTTTCAGAACCGAGATCGAATATGACATTGCTTATGAAAATTAGAGTCGCCTGATATACGCGAAAGCGCTTGTCGTAAAGATTAAGCATTAACCTCAACCGCCGGTCGTCTTCCGCGTCTCGCTTGGTCTCCTGAATTTCTTGCGACTGTTGGATGAGTGTAGCCAAAACCACGACGAACGCCAAACCGGTGAAAAGGGTATTAAGTGCGCCAAATGTGTCTCCGAATTGCCCGCTCTTTCCGATATCGCCATTGAAAGAACACCTGATAACAATCCAGTAGGCGGCCCACACGATAAAGACCAATAAGCACCACTTGATAATGGAATTTTTCTTCATAACTGATAACGCAGAGCCAAGGGTATCAAATCACAGATAACAGAAAAAAGTGGCTGATATTTCCTACTGCACAGCCAGTCACTTCCGGCCCTTGAACATCAAACCCTACATACAGCCAAAGCGCGCCAAGAAGCACGGCCTCAATCAATGGCGATGGGTATTTCATAATAGCAAAGTGCAGGAAACTACGGCACCGAGCGGATACGCCAGAAATTATTTGTCGTTGGATTAGCTAGATTGGTAAAAACCAGCATACCATTGACGTCGGCAGGATTTGTCATCTGTGGCATCCAGTTCACCGGTGGCGACAGATTATAGCTGCGGTCCAAGGCGTAAGTGACTCCATTGCTGCCGACAAAAGATAGACGCATATTGCCGCCGCTCAAAAGTTGGCCAGTGATTTGATTGTAACCCGGCAAAATTCCAGTGAATATGACCGTGAGGTTCAACGATGCTGACCAGCCTTCCAGATTGGCCCCCACCCAGGCAGGCGTGTTTTGATAAACATCGGCGGCGGTGACGATGCCAGCGGCATTCACGCTGACGATGGGGCCGGTGAATGACCATTGCGCAAAACTGCTGGCGGGCGAAACCGTGCCGTCATCCAGAAACTGAACGGCATGCAAGGGCATGGACGCGGCCTCGTTCAAATTGGTGCTAGGAGCCGAGAGTGTGAATGACGTGACTTCATACAATTGGCCGACATAGCCAGTGCGGTCGCTTTCTTGTGGAGCGCTGGCTGTGACCAAACCACCGAAACCGCTGACGCTGCCATCATTGGAATAGCTGGCACTGTTTGCGTGTAATCCGCCGCCGTCTAAGGAATTTACAGCAAGCTTGTAATTGGCACTGCTCTGCCCAGCAGCAATGGCGTTAACCGCCAATCCAAGCAATAATAAAAATGCTGCTTTCATAACTTTTGATACTCAATGCGTCAATAGCCGTAAATCCAATTCCCATCGCCGATAATAAACAAGCCATTGCCCATATAGACCAAAGTTAGTGTGTTATTATTTAAGGAGGTAAAACTTGTGCCGCCTGCTGTTCCAACACTACTGACAGCAAACAATCCTGTGGGTTGAGATGGAAGTGACAAGCAAGGGGTCCATGTGTTGCCGAAATCAACAGATGTGAAAATCTGGCCACCTCCCAAAGTTGATAGCTTAGAACCGTTTGATGAAATGGAAATGCGCTCGCAGCTAAAACTCGAATTAGGAAATCCATTTGTCTGGTAAATCCATGTTGAGCCTGAATTTGCTGAGGTATAAGTCCCAGAAAGGTCACTCCAATGAGTTGCAGCTACAAGCATGGTGCCATCGGCGGACGAGGCTACGGACGAATAATACGCGTTCGTTGGAGCGCTGGTTTGCTGCGTCCATGTGCTGCCGGAATTTCCAGAGGTGTAAATGCCTCCGCTGATACCATCCCATTGCCTCGTAGCTACCAGTTTTGTTCCATCGGCGGACGAAGCCACTGATGTCCAATTTGCGTTCGTTATTGGAGCGCTGGTTTGCTGCGTCCATGTGCTGCCAGAATTTCCAGAGGTGTAAATGCCTCCGCCGCTACTATCCCATTGCCTCGTGGCTGCCAGTTTTGTTCCATCGGCGGACGAAGCCACTGATGTCCAATTTGCATTCGTCGGCGCGCCATTTTGGAAAACCCAATTTAAGCCGCCATCGGCGGATGTAAAAATTCCGCCATAATTAGCCACCGCAACGACTTTGAGACCGTTTGTTGAACAGGCGAAAGCCTGAATTTGATTTCCGTTTATTAGTGGCAAATTTGTATTCAAATTCCAAGACTTCCCGTAATCACCTGAGAAAACTAAACCGCAATAATTATTCCAATTATTATTTTTATAGGTTTGGAAATATGCTCCACAAAATATGTGAGAACCATCGCCGGAAATTTGCAAAGCATTGTAGCTGTTCGGGTCAAGCCATTGTTGCATTTGTGGCGACTCGTTCCAAGTTAATGCAAAATTAGTGGAGATGAAAAAACCTTGACCGCCGTTGACCAATAAACGAGTTCCATCGGCATTTGCAGCTAAGGGCGCGCTCAAGCCAAGAGAGTTATACCGCACAATTCGCTGCCCCGGATTCTGCAATATGTTAAAATAAATTGAACCGCCTGAACTTGGAACCGTTAATTTAATCGCATCCCCAACATTTACAATTGTCGGCAATATAAAGTTGCCTGAAAAATTTGTAACAAAATAGTTGCCACCTGCGTATGTCTGAACATTTGTGCCGTTTGGAATTAAATAATTCGTTGAGCCAGTCACCGCTGTTCCATTGATGACCAGATTACTTACGGTTAGTGTGCCGGGAATGGTAAGATTTGGTGCCAACTGGCTACTACCAACTGCTCCGGCCGCAATCTTGCTGGCCGTAATGCTACCATCGGCAACTGTTCCGGCAACAATAGCATAACCCACTGCTGCCAACCTCTGGTCAGGCGTCAATAACTGGAATCCAGTCGTGCCATCGTTGAACCATACCCGCAACCATACGCCGGGGTTGGCGAAGACGCTGGCGGGTAGCGTAGCCATGTTTGATAACGTAGTGTCGCCTAGCAACACGGAATACAAACCTTTGGTCACTGGCAGCGGCACACTGGTTGCCGGTTGTCCTCCCGCATTGCTCGTTCCGTCGTTGCTCCAAAACGAGGTGGACACGTTTTGCTGCGGTGGCGCTGCAATGGTGATTACAGGCGAAGCCGAGTAGCCGGAACCAGCCGAATTGACAACGATGTTCGTGACCACGCCGCCGGAAATTTGCGCGGAAGCGGATGCGCCCGTGCCGGTGCTGTCGGTTATGGTCACGGCGGGTGGCGTGGTGTAGCCGGAACCACCGTTGTTGACGGCGATGAAAACGAGAAAGCCATAAGAAACGGTGCCGGTGGCGGTCGCCTGCACGGAAGCATTTGTGCTGGTGCTAATCAGCGCAAATTTGAATTGCCCGGTGCCGGTGAAGTTGGTGCCGTTGACGGCAATGCGGCCTTGGTAATTCAACAACTGCGGCACTTGAGCCATCGTTGAGACAGCACCTGACAGCAAAAAGAGGGCGGCAAAGAAAATTTGATGCAACCGAAATGTAATTCTCATGGCGGTAAATGTTAAGGATGCCGAAATCAACGGGCATTTTTGACTGAAATTTCAAGCTGTCAAGCTCGGATAGCGAGAGGAACAGGCACTTGCGGATGGAAAGATTTTGGTCGTCGAGGGCAAAGGCGAAGCGGCCTTCGCGGCCGGTGGCTTGCACGATGTCCACGCGGCTGCGGCGCGGCGAAAGAAACGCCACCATGTCCACGGCGGGAACATCCACGCCTTCCGTCAAACAGCGGGCATTGGACACGACGGCTCGCGCCGCCGCCCGGAAGTCGCGCAGTTCGCGTTCGCGGCGCACGGTCGGCATGGAGCCATTGACGTGGAAGGTTTGAAACGTAGCGCACGCATCTTGCGTGCGGGTTGTGCGGGCGTCCCCGCCCGCAGTTTCGGGACTCGCGGCGGGGACGCCACTTGAACCCGCAGGCTGGAAGCCTGCGCTACCATTGAGATGCGTGCCGACTCCTTCCGGGCCGGCGCTGACGAAGGATTGCGCGGATTTCACGTCGCGATGAAACGTGAAAACTTTTTTCCGCCGAATTTTTCAATGGTGTCGCGCAGGGCAATCTGGTTGGCCACCTGCCGGGCGCGCACGCAATCCCAACGGGATTGAATCATTCAGCCCAAGGTTGCGCAAACGCGCTACCTTGGGTTCTCATCCCACAAATTTTCTACCCGGAACGGGTTGTATCATCACCCGTCAAAATGGATGAAACCCCGTTGGGGTAAGATCATTTGCAATCTCCACCCGGCGTAGCCGATCCTCGCCAGTCCGGCTCGGCCCGTCAACACCGGGCTGAATGATGAAATCCCTTTGGGATTTTTACGCACCCTACCGCCCCGGTTTGTGCGATAGGCTTGCGGGCCATAGACGGCGGGATTGTCCATGGAAAACAGCAGCCGGGCTTCGCCTTCGCGGTCGCGGTCGTGCGGATTGTAATGGCGCGGCGTGGCGGTGAGGAACAGGCGTTTGCGGATGGGGAGATTTTTGTCGTCGAGGGCAAAGGCGAAGTTGCGGCCTTCGCGTCCGGCGGTTTTGTGCGCTTCGTCGAACACGGCAATATCAAACGCCTCGCCCGGCGGCATCGCCGCGCCCACCACGGACGCGGATTGGTAGGTGGAGAAAATCATTTTCACGCCGGCAAACGGCGCGTCCAGAAAGCGCCGCACGCTCGCGGTGTCGGTGGAGACTTGAAAGTCGAGGTCGGATTGTTGTGTGGTGAGCGCGTCAATGCCTTCCTTCACGGTCGGGTCGGAGCAGACGCAGAGGTAGGCAAGACTCGGCAAACGGGTTTCGCGCAGCCATTCGTGCAGGGTCTGCCGCAACAAGGCGAGCGAGGGGAGCAGGATGAGAATGCGTAGCTGCGACGCCCCCGTCGCAGAGCGTGTTGGCGACGCCTCGTCGCCAGAGCCGCCGGCCAAAGCAAATGATGCACTGATTATTTCGCGCGACGAGGGCGTCGCGTTCATTGCCTGCGACGAGGCGTCGCAGCCACGCTCGCTGGCAACGGCATCGTTCCGGCCAGGGTTCAAGCACCGTCCCGGTGCGTGTTCCCCGACTGGCGGCGAGACGCCGCCGGAACCCGCAGGCGAGGACGCCCGCGCTACATTTTCCGCAACCCACAACGCCACGAGCGTTTTGCCGGTGCCGCAGGCCATGATGGCGGAAACGCGGTCGTGCGTTTGCAGCGCGGGAAGCAAGGCGTCCAGGGCTTCGGTCTGGTGCGGTTGCGGCGATTTTTTCGGCGCGATGAAAGCGGCGTCGGCCAGCCAGGCTTCCATCGCGCGGAAGTCACCGGCTTCCAAACGATCCAAGTCCGCGCCACGGATGCAGAAGAAACCCTGGCGGTCGTTGAGAACGGCGGGCAGTTCGTCGCAGTTGGTCAGCAGCACGCGGCTGTGAATGCGCGGACTGTCGGCCAAACCGATGAAGGTGGAGAGTTCGCGCCACGTCAGCGCCGGGCGTCCGGTGCGGAACTTGACCTGATAGGCGTTGAACTGGCCGAGCAACGTTTGCAGCACGCCGTCCACGCCCTGGTCCTGCTGAGTGAGGCCAAGATTTTTGAGGAGGTCGAGCGGCACAGAACCGTGCGGCCAGACTTGCGCGGCGTCGTGTTTCCGTTGCGTGGCGAGATAGGCTTCGGCGAAAACTTCAAACGCTGCGCCGCGAGATTGTTCGTCGGGCAGCGCGGCAATGCGCTGTTCCAACTCGGCAAAGCTGGTCAGGCCAGAGAACAATTGTCGCTGGACGAAGTAGGTCGCTTTCGGATGGCGAGCCGTTGCCATGTGGAAAGGGTAGCAATTTGTGCGGCGAAGAAAAGCCTCCGCCACCCCTTCAGGGTGGAATAATTTTTTTGGACGTTTTCCTAGGGTAGTTCGTTCCTCACAACCCTAGGCTAATTTCCGTTACGCCTTCAGCGTATTTGAATTGATTTCGCGTGGTTCGCGCGGTTCGCGGTTAAATTCAATTCGCGTCAAGCCGTGAGTTGCAATTCAAATGGGCAACGGCAAATCCCGGCGAACTCTGTGCCTGCCGTGTGCGCCACATCCGGCGGCGGCCGGCGGCGGTTTTGGTTTCGGCAAATTCCGCCGGGATGAGCAGGGATGCCCCAAATTCGTTGCCGCGCCGCACGGCAGTTTTTTGGTGGCCAGGATTCGACACCTCACCTCGGTCCGCTCCGCATTGAATTGTTTCTCCCCAACGACCCTCACCTGTCCTGCGGACATCCTCTCCCGCTCCCGCGAGCGAGGAATCTTGTTCGAGGCGGAGAGGATGGCCCAGGTCAAAGGCCCAGACAATTTCATTTGAAGCCGGTTCCGGTTTTTTATTCAGAACGTAATCTTTCATATCCACTTTTCTTGATTTCAGACTGTCCGCCGATGCTACGCCCGTGTTCCCGGCAGCAGCAATAATTTTTTCCTCGGTCTCCGCCTTCCCTGCCGCAATGCAAAGTGTCC
>CAJAQO010000201.1 GCA_903944085.1 uncultured Verrucomicrobia subdivision 3 bacterium | reverse complement strand
GGCGTTTTTGATCTTGTGGATTCCGGCTGGTTTTCGTTTCACCTGCTATTATTATCGCGGCGCTTATTACAAAGCTTTTTGGGCCGATCCCGTCAACTGCGCTGTTGGCGAGCCGCGTAAATCTTTTTTGGGCGAACGCTATTTCCCGCTCATCATCCAGAATGTTCACCGCTATTTCTTTTACCTCGCATTCCTGTTCATCCTCCTGCTCTCGTATGACGCGTGGCTGGGAATGTGGTTCACCGACCTGGCCGGCAAGGAGCATTTTGGTATCGGCGTCGGAACCATTGTGCTGACGCTGAACGCCGTGTTTCTCGCAATGTATACTTTTGGCTGCCATTCGCTCCGGCATTTGATCGGCGGATTTCTGGATTCAAAATCCAAAGCGCCAACCTGCGCCAAGGCTTACAACTGCGTGACCTGTCTGAACATTCGCCACATGATGTGGGCGTGGATCAGTCTGTTCTGGGTCGGCTTCACGGACGTTTACGTCCGGCTATGCGCGACACATCATTTGACTGACTTTGTATTCTTCACGCTGAAATAAACAATTATCTATCTTTATTGTGGCTACCAATTACGAAACTCACGAATTTGACGTGCTGGTGATCGGCGCGGGCGGCGCGGGCTTGCGCGCGGCGATTGAAGCGTCGGCGGCTGGCGTCAAGGTCGGCCTGATCTGCAAATCGCTCCTCGGCAAGGCGCACACCGTCATGGCCGAAGGCGGCATGGCGGCGGCGATGGGCAATGTGGATGACCGCGACAACTGGAAGGTCCATTTCGCCGACACGATGCGCGGCGGCCAATACGTCAACAACTGGCGCATGGCCGAACTCCACGCGAAGGAGGCTCCGGCGCGCGTTCACGAACTCGAAGCCTGGGGCGCGGTGTTCGACCGCACGAAGGAAGGAAAAATTTCGCAGCGCAATTTCGGCGGCCACCGTTATCCGCGCCTCGCGCACGTCGGCGACCGCACGGGTTTGGAACTCATCCGCACGCTCCAAGATCACGGCATTCATCAGGGCATCACGGTTTTCATGGAATACACCATTGTCTCGCTGCTGAAAGACGGCGACCGCGTGGTGGGGGCGTTTGGTTATGACCGCGAGCGCGGACGTTTCCGTATTTTCAAGGCGAAAGCCGTCGTGGTTTGCACCGGCGGACTGGGCCGAGCGTATCGCGTGACGAGCAATTCCTGGGAAGGCACCGGCGACGGCGTTTCCCTCGCGTATCACGCAGGCGCGGAGTTGCTCGACATGGAGTTCATCCAATTTCATCCCACCGGCATGATCTGGCCGCCGAGCGTCATGGGCATTCTCGTGACCGAAAGCGTGCGCGGTGAAGGTGGCGTGTTGCGCAACAAGGACGGCAAGCGCTTCATGTATGACGACATTCCGGACAACTACAAGTCGCAGACCTCGATGGATCCCGAAGAAGGCTGGCGCTACACGCAGAATGACAAGAATGCCAAGCGTCCGCCGGAGCTGCTGACGCGCGATCACGTAGCGCGCTGCATCAATCGCGAAGTGAAGGCCGGACGTGGCAGCCCGCACGGCGGCGTGTTTCTGGACATCTCGTGGATCAAGGAAAAAATTCCGAACTCGGCGGAACACATCAAGCGCAAGCTGCCTTCGATGTATCATCAATTCATGCAGCTCGCGAATCTCGACATCACGAAAGAGCCGATGGAGATTGGCCCGACCACGCATTACGCGATGGGCGGCATCCGCGTGAACGGCGACACACAGGCGACGAACGTTCCCGGTCTGTTCGCGGCGGGCGAATGTGCCGCTGGTTTGCACGGCGCGAACCGCCTGGGTGGCAATTCCCTTTCCGACCTCATTGTCTTCGGTAAACGCGCGGGCGAATTCGCTGCAAAATACGCCAAGGAAAATCCCGCCGGCACCATCAACGACGCGCAGGTCGAGGCGGCTTATCGCGAGGCCGTCGAGCCGTTTGAGCATCCCGCCGGCGGCAACAGCGAAGGGCCGTATCATGTGCAATCCGACTTGCAGAACATGATGCAGGCGAACGTCGGCATTGTGCGCCTCCAGAAGGAAATGGAATTTGCGCTCGATGGCATCCAGAAGCTCAAGGCCCGCGCCGCGAAAGTCGCTGTGCAAGGCCATCTCGAATACAACCCCGGCTGGCACACCTCCATTGATCTGAAACATCTGCTCACGGTTTCTGAGGCCATCACGATTTCAGCGCTCGACCGCAAGGAAAGTCGTGGCGGGCATTTCCGCGAGGATTTCCCGGACAAGGATCCGGAAGCGCAGAAATATAACAGCGTCATTGCCAAGGCGGCGGACGGTTCCATGAAACTGCGCCGCGAACCCATTCCGGCGATCCGGGAAGATTTGAAACAAGTCATCGAGGAGATGAAGAACTAACCCATTCGCGCGATGAACAAGCAAGTCACTTTCAAAATCTGGCGCACGGATGAAAACGGCGGCGGCAAGTTGGTGGATTACACCACCGAGATCACCGAAGGTTTGGTGGTGCTTGACGTCGTCCACAAAATCCAGAAGGAGCAGGCTAACGACCTCGCCGTCCGCTGGAATTGCAAGGCCGGCAAATGCGGCTCTTGCTCCGCCGAAGTCAACGGCATGCCCAAGCTCATGTGCATGACGCGCATGGACACGCTCGACATTTCCAAGCCGATCACCATCGAGCCGATGCGCGCGTTCCCCAGCATCCGCGATTTGGCCACCGACGTGTCGTGGAACTTCCGGGTCAAAACCAAGATTAAGAAATTCAATCCTCGCAAGCCCGATGCCGCCGACGGCACCTGGCGCATGATGCAGGAAGACGTGGACCGTGTGCAGGAATTCCGCAAGTGCATTGAATGTTTCCTCTGCCAGGACGTCTGTCACGTTTTGCGTGATCATCACAAGCACGAGGAATTCATCGGCCCGCGTTTTCTGGTTTACACCGCCGCGCTGGAAATGCACCCGCTCGACACCGAAGATCGTTTGCCGGAGTTGAAGCAGGCACAGGGCATCGGCTTCTGCAACATCACCAAGTGCTGCACCAAAGTTTGCCCCGAGCACATCACGATTACCGACAACGCGATCATTCCGCTCAAGGAGCGCGTAGTGGATGAATTCTACGATCCGTTTGGCTGGCTTTGGAAAAAGATTCGGCCCCAAGGTTGAGTAGATTTTTCAGCCACGGCCCACGGCAAATGTCGTGGGCCGTTTTTTTCGTCGCGAGCCATCCACGATTCATGTCATGACTTGCTTTGAATTTCATCCCGAACTGACGCGACCGTGAGCGTAACCACAAATTCAAGCTCGTAATCCGCCGACTTTGGAATTCAAACCCGCTGCTGCCCCATATTTGCGCGTGGTCATGAGGGTCCGATTTAAATAGGCAAATGATTTAGACTTGATAAACCTAATGCCCGCACGCGACGGGCAAATCCGCCAATTGTCTGCATAAAAATTCTGGCTACAGTCGTCATTGCATGAAATTGGAATGGCAGAATCCTGATAATACGTCCCCAAGCCCAGGCCAGGAACTTAATGTGCTGATATTGGGCGAAGATCCAGAGATGACCACCCAGGCTTTGGACGCTTTTGGCCGGCTCGAAATCAACTTGAAAAATGCCGGGCAGTTGAGTTATCGGAAATGGGACTTTGAAGACTTGGGCTTCACACCATTGCGGGAGGTGGCTGCGACTGAGGCGGCGGCGGCGGATTTAATTGTCATTGGCTTGCGTGACGACAAAGAATTGCCGTGGATGCTTTACGCTTGGATGAAACGGTGGCTGGAACTGCGCACCAACCTCGGTGGAGCGCTGGTGATCGTGCTCGATGCGGATTTGGACAAGTCGGCCACCGCCAAGGGAATGGTGTCGCAACTCAAGCAATTGGCGGCATTGGGACACATGGATTTCTTCGTAAAATCAAGCCACGGAGGCGAGGAACAAGCGGGTGAGACACACGGGGGGCAATGCGCCCGGCAATTCGTAATGACGCGCCCATCTTGGCACGGGGCACGAATTGCCGGGCGTTGCGTCTGAATGTTCCGCCCCGAGAACCGACTTCCAGTTTAGATTGGGGAACAACCAACCGCCTTGGCGCGGCGGGAAACCTGTCCGCTCAGCTTCACTTGAAATCGGCGATCCGTTTTGACAAGGCAAAAAACTGGCGTATGGTGTGCCAAGCAATATAATAAACATCATTAGGTGTGCCAATGCAGATTTTGCCAAATAGATTCCGGCAAACTGGATTTACCTTGATCGAATTGCTGGTGGTCATTGCCATCATCGCCGTGCTGGCGGCAATTTTATTGCCGGCGCTGGCCGGGGCGCGCGCGCGGTCGCAGGGGATTTTTTGTCTGAACAACACCCGGCAACTGAGCTTGGCTTGGCAGCTTTACGCAGACGATCACGAAGGCTCGCTGCCTTACAACCTCTACATGAAGCCAACGTCAAGCCGGAATAATCTCAATTGGGTTAACAATGTCATGACGTGGAATGCGTCTGATTCGGACAACACCAATCTGGCGACCATCACCGGCGCGAGTTTGGGCGCTTATGTCGGTGGTTTGACCAGCATTTTTCATTGTCCTGCCGACCACGCGTTGAGCGGAACCCAAAGTGCCGCCGGTTGGGCTCACCGCATTCGCAGCTATTCGATGAATGCCATGGTGGGCAACGCGGGCGAAGTTTCAACGAATGGTGTGAATGTCAACAATCCCGGTTACAAACAGTTTTTCAAAATCAACCAAATGCTTCATCCGACGGAAATTTTTGTGTTTCTCGACGAACATCCGGACAGCATTGGCGACGGCTATTTTCTAAACAAGGATGCCCCGGTGCTCGACGGCGGCTCAGGCGTCAACACGGCCGGCTTCGAGGAATGGCTGGATCTGCCCGCCTCCTATCATAATCTCGCCACGGCGTTTTCCTTTGCGGACGGCCATGCCTCGCTGCATCGCTGGTTGAACGCCTCCACCATTCGCCCGCCCGTGCCGCACGGCGCAAATCTGCCCATTCAAATTCCGCCTGCGCCGGCCGTTGAAGCCGCCGACTTCGAGTGGATACTGGAACACATGAGCACTGAAAACTGACGTGCAGGAAAATGGAAATCGGGATTCGCGTCACAGATATTGTTTGATGGTCGCCGCCTCGCCGGCAGTGCCGAGCAGATAAAGTTTGCCGCCTTGCGTCCAGGTTGCGGTAATCAGCCGGTTAACTTTGGCAATTTGCGGGGTGGTTCCGTCCGGCGCGTTTTTAACTGAAGTCCGGTCCGCGACAAACAGCCAGAGGTCGCTCGCCACGCCGGGACGCAACGGCTTGCCCGTGCGAAAGCAAATCATCGCGACTTTCACTCCCTGCCAGTCTTCCACCGCGCAGCCCGTCAAGGCGGTTTGCTGGAGCGGTGCGGGTAAAATGAAATCCGCCGGTGCGTGCTGTTGCGCGAGATAAGCCCGGATGGCCGCCGGTTCATTGGTCAACAAATCCATCGCATAGCCACGCAACGCCACGCCCGCCATCTGGTTTTGGTAAATCGCCAGCGTGTCCTCAGCCGCGCGCGGCGGCGGCCAGAAAACCGCCAGCGCGCCGAGCAGCAGCAGGCTGACCGCCCCGGCGGCAACCGCTGTTTTCCGGCGACCCAAAACCGGTTTCCGATTCGCCGCCTGTTCGGAGATGATTTGTTCCTTCAATCCGGCGGGCACGGCGATTTGGCGGATTTTTTCGCGGATGGCAGATTGGCGGGCCGAATGTGCCATTAGCCAGCCAGCCAATTCCGGATCAAGTTTCGCCAGCGCGAGCGCCTCAGCAATCTGCGGGTCGGCTGCGTCCGCCGTGTCCGGGCGATAAAGCAGCAAGATGATTTTGGCCTCGTCTCGATTCACAAATTATTTGGTTTTTGGGCTTCGATTTTCCTGGCGGTCAGTGTTTCCTGCAGCCGGCCGAGCCCGCGCGTGAGGCGCGATTTGACCGTGCCCAGCGGCACTTCCAAGATCTCGGCGATTTCGTTGTAGGAACAATCCTGCAAATAAAACAGGGCCACCGGTGCCCGAAAGATTTCGTCCAGTTGCGCCAGTGCCGCCAGCACTTGGGCGGTGTCCAACTGGTTAACAGTGGCCGGTGGCACCACGGGCAGTTCGGCGTCAGCCCCCGCCAGTTCAATGTGCGTGAAGCGGGTTTGATGGCGGCGCGCGGAAAGAAATTCGCGGTGCAACGTGGTGAACAGCCAGGTTTTCACTTTGGCGGGGTCGCGCAATTGATGGCCTTTGCGTGCCCAGATGCAAAAGGTCTGCTGAACCAGGTCGCACGAGTCTGCCTCATCGCGCGTCAAACTGAAGGCGAAATGATACAGTGCCCCATAATAACCCGACACAAGCTTTTCAAAATCCATGCTGACAGCCATATCACGGCATCAATAGTTAGAGTCGCCAGTGCAACAGTTGTTCCCGCCAAATGCGAGCTGGAAATGGAAGCATTCAGGGGAACTGAAAGGTCAGCAGGCCGAAGATAGCGTGGGCCTGGTAATTGTCCGCCCCGCCACTGCTCGGCTCGTTGTAACAGTCGAACCGGTATTGCAGCTTGGCCGAGATGTTTTTTCTCAATTTGCGACTCAGGCCAACCTGCACGCCGTGGCGTTGATATTGAATGCCCAGCGGCAGGCCGCCGGCAAAATTATTCTGGCCATAATTCGCCGCGGAGAAAACATAGCTGGCAAATAAATCGGTGGTCTGGTTAAGCACAAAGGTGCCGTCAACCAGCACTGAGTAAGTGTCGCCACGGTAAGGAACGACGGCCGGCGAATTGCCGGCTGCGGTTGCGGTGGTGGAGGTTTGATAGGATAAGGTGGCGGAAAGAAAGAGTCGCTGCAGCGGTGTCAATGTCAGGCTGAGGGAAAAAATCTGGGCCTGGTCTTCACCCGCGAGCAGTTGGCCGCCCGGTGAGATGAGGTTGCCGAACGAGAGATAAGGACTGGTGGCCATATTATATTCGGTGGTGTGGTATTCATAAGCCAGAGTGGTTTTGAAACGGGCGGATGGATGCAAAACAAGTTTTGCCTCAATTTCGTCGGTGATTAGATCGAGCGAACGGATGAAGGTGGGATATGCGGTCGCGGTAGGTTGCACCAACGGATCGCTGGCATACTGACTGTCGTCTTCATGGCGACGATAATGGGCGCTGAAGGAAACACTGCGCCAGGGCGAAGTGCTGAAACCGAAACGGAAATCACTCAACTCGCTGGAAAAGGCCGTGTGCTGCAGAAAAACTGCTTTGCCGAGAATGTCCTGGGCTGCGGCGAACTGGTCAGATTGAGCGATATTTTGCTGCTCCAACCGGGCTTCGGCAAACAGGCTGGCAAAAGGGATTTGCGCGTAACGCACCGCCAAGGATTCTTGAACCGACGTCTCGTCATAATCCGAAGCGAGGTTGAAAGGAACCGGAAAATTATTGAGCGCCGGCGGCGGGTTTGCCTGCTCAAAAATGCCGGTGCCAAGACCCCGCTGGCGCGTCCACTCCGCCTGCGCCCCGGTTGAAATGACCAGGCCAGCGAACGGACCGAGGAGGCCATTGACGTTGCCGACGTGCGATTCCTTTTCCAAGGTGATGTCGGGAACGGTTGTAATTTGCAGCAACGTCGGCGCCTCCAGCCTGAACGCCGAATCCGCGTCGAGTTTGCTGTAGAGATAGCCCGCCGAACCAAAGCACCAGCCGCTGAATTTTTTTTCCAGCCGAAGGGTGTTGGCGCCTTGGAAATAAGTGGTGCCTTCGCTCGCGCTTTGCGGCAGCGGACCTAACGCCACATTGGTGTTGGCGGCAGCCAATTGGTAGAACTCGCCGCGGAACCGTTCTTCAATCGCGACGCCTTTGATTTCCGCGTCCAGATTAAATTTGATGACGTGGACATTCTCATTGATGCTTTTGCTGGCGGGGGCCAGGTTGCGCGCCGTGGTGCGGTTGATGTTCAGCGTGCTCCATTCCGTGAGCGCTTCATCGCCATGCCGGTAATCATATTCATAGCCTAGCTCCAAGCGCGGCCAATCTGGCAAATTGAGGCCGGAGTCAATCCAAACTTTGCCGATGTCCAGATGCAAATCGTGGCCCAGGCTGGGTGCTATTTGGTTCAAGACGGGAAAATAGCCGCCGGTGTCGTCGTAATATTTCCGATACTCCTGCCAGCCGGAATGAATGAAGCCCAGATCATTTTGCTCGACCGACAAGACGACGAGATAATCATCCAACAAGGCGTGGCCGGTAAGGACCCGCTTCAGGTCGGGACTGGGCTGCTCGCACAACTCAAAATGTTCCCCGCCGCCGTTCAGACCTTCTTTCTGCGAGTTAAGTTCACGAAACTTGTGATTGTCGCCACTGACCGTGGTTCCGCCGAGCACCGGCGAAAAGGAAAAATCCAATTGGTTGGTCTGGCTGCCCGCATCCCAAACGACGCCTTGGTCAATCCAGGCGCGCAACAGAGACACCTGTTCGGTCGTGAGCTGTTTGCCCTTTTCCAGCGGCGGCATTTCCGCGTCTCCCACCAAATAGGCGACATAATGAATCAGCGGACTATGAGTGCTGTTGCCCGGCAAAATATCCACGCCTTCGTCGCCGCCTTTGAGGGCGGCGGCGCGGTTGTCCAGGCGAAATTTGCTTTTCGGATGTTCCGGCCCGTGGCAGCGCAGGCAACTCGTTTCCAAAATGGGTTGGATGTCGCGGGCGAAATCAACCGGCCTCGCGGCTGCCGGCGGCAATTTTGAAACATCCGCTTCGGCGGCGAAAATATGTTGGCTGCCCACAAACGCCGCCAGCAGGCACCGGCTGATTTGCCGGATCCGCCTCGCGCTGTTCGGCGGCTGTTTCAATAGAGCAGAATTGGTTGGAGGTTTGAACCATGGACCGCCGTATGACAGCCGGCGGTCCAACAACTGCCGAAGGCCAGGCTGCTGGTATGATCCCGTCCGCCGATGAACACCCGCTGGGCCGCGCCCGGTTCTGGCACTTGCGCGTGACAACGAAGACATAGATTTGAATCCGGCTCAACCAGCATTTTGGCGTTGATGGAACCGTGCGGGCGATGGCAAACCGTGCAGCCTTCGCGCAGGGCGGGATGTTCAAAAATGAACGGCCGGGTCTGTTCCCGATGGCATGGGGCGCACGTTTCATTCAGCCGCGCCATGGCCAGTCCGCCTGCCGGTTTCAGGATGTCCAGGCCATGTGGATCGTGGCATGGCACACAATTCATTTTTCCTTCCAGCACCGGATGATGCTGGGGAAAATGGAATTCGGCCTGCGTTTCCAAATGACAGGAGCAACAGACCTGCGGATCTTTGCCCGGATTGAGAATGAATTTGTCCGCTCCGCCCCGTCCGCTCTCGGCAATGTGTTTGCTGCCCGGACCATGGCAGGCTTCGCAGCCCGACTGGCCGGCCATCTGTCCGTTTGCCAAATGCAGCCGTGCGTGCGGACTGGCGGGAAATGCGCGCGTCAAGTTGACGTGGCAGTCCGCACAAACTTTGTCGCCGACATAGCTTGCACCTTCGATTTGCAACGGCACAACCGCTGTGCGATCCATCGTCGAACAGGAATTTAGCAGCAGCGCCCCGGCGGCGACAACCGGTGCCAGTCCGGCCAGCGAGCCAAATCGCGCTATCTTTGACCGGCGCATATTTTGTAAATCCAATCGCCGTCACCCGTCAGGTAGCGACGGCCATCGCAAACGATTTTGCCGGTCAAGGATTGGGCAACCGGCCCACGCGATAAAATTTGGCACCCGCTGAGTTCATGACATTGGAAAACAGCACCGGGTTGACGAGCGCCCTATTTGTCGCCAGCGGCACCCAGTTCTGCAAATTCGATGAGCTTTGGATGACATAGGTTAGTCCGGGGTTCGCGCTGTAATTGAAATAGAACTGGCTGCCAGTGCGCCGCGCTCCGGCAAGGTTGACCGCCACCGGGCTGACCACTGCTACGTTCACCACGGCGGATGTCGCGGAAATTCCCGCCGCCGTCGCCACCGCTGTGAACGCATAAGCGCCCACCGTCAGATTACTGGCTGTAAGATTGAACGGAGCTGTCAGGACTGACCTCAGCGCCACGCCGTTGGTAAAAAATTGCACGTTCGTTACCGCGCCGCTGCTCACCGAGGCATCGGCCGCGAGGCGCACGTTAGCGGGAGCCGCAAAGACCGCGCCGCTTGCCGGACTGCTGAAGGCCACCGCCGGCGTGGGCGGAGCCACCGCTGGCGTGGTGCGGATGTAACCAAAAGTTTTATCCCCGGCACCGCCTTGCCCACCCCAATCAGTTAATGTAAGGGAAAAGTAAATGTCCTCGTTAATCAAATGCACGACAAAAGTTGTGTCCACATATCCTGGCGGATGATTTCCCGCCTCCAATGGACACGCGGCATAAGTCAGCGCAGCATAGTCGGCGAGCGCTCCGATGGCCCACTCTGTGTCAGCCGGGCTGATGCCGGCGGTGGCACCACCCTCTGTAACGGCATTAAACAATCCGCCCCCGCCGCTGTCGCGCGTAAGCGCCACGCTTGGTGTCAATTGATCCTGCAACGCATTTTCATCCGTATGGCTGAAGGAAATGACTGGCCCATTCCAAATCGTGGCAGCGTCGGTCCAGGGCGCGGTGGTTAGTAGCAAGACCGTCAGGATTCCTTGTAAAACTGTTGCCGAAAAAGAGGTTTGCGTTTTCATTTCAAGTGTGACGCGCCAAGCCGGTTTTTGTTCCTGGATTTTTTCCAGGCAAAAAACCTGAGCCCCGATTTGGAATCAACGGTGGGGAAATTGGTCCAAGCGAATCAATCAGAATTTTGTTCAGCCTTTCAGGACAACCCATCGCCGCGACCGAGCCGGAGCCGCCGATGCCGATGCATCGAGCATGGGCAGCTAATAACTCTGGCCCCGGCGGCATCATCGTTTATCATCGCCGCAGCGGTTTGGCTTGCTGCCGGCAACACCGCTGGCGGCCGGTTATTTGTGTGCAATTTTATCAAATAAATTTGCAGAAGTCGCACGTCTCAAAGCCGGCGAAGACTGCTAGATTATCCGCCTCAAAAATAATTTTATGAACAAATACCTACCGCTGGGAAAGCTGTCTTTCGGCCTGGGCGACCGTTTTGGTCAGCAGGGCAGGGCGCAGTTGCGCGCGTGCCAGCTCGCCACGGAACTCGGCGCGCACTTCGTGCCCGTCTGGAATAAATCCAACCGCGAACACACGTTCATCGGCACCGAGCCGGCGAGCCTGCGCGCCGAAGCCGATGCCGCGGTGAAAGCCCTCGGCTGGAAACAAGCTTATCACGTGGACGCCGACCACATTCGGTTGGAAACGGTGGACCGCTTTATCGCGCCGTCGGATTTTTTCACGATTGACGTGGCCGACAGCATCGGCAAGCCGGCCAGTGCGGCGGATGTGAAATCGTTTGTGGAGCGTCATCCCGAACTCGCCGGCACGGTTTCCATTCCGCACATTGAGCAGCCGTTCGCCATCACGCGCGCGGAAGTCGAGCGCGTGGCCAATAAATTTTTGCTCGCCACGCAGGACGCCGGAAAAATTTATCAGCACATCGTCAAGGCCAAGGGCGCGGCGAATTTCATCACCGAAGTTTCGATGGACGAAACCGACAGCCCGCAGACGCCGCCGGAACTTTTGATTATTCTTGCCGCGATTGCGGATCAAAAAATTCCAATTCAAACCATCGCACCGAAGTTCACCGGGCGGTTTAACAAGGGCGTGGATTACGTCGGCGACCTCAAGCAGTTTGAAAAAGAATTCAACGACGACCTCGCGGTCATCGCGTTTGCCATCAAAAAATACGGCCTGCCGCCATCGCTCAAATTGAGCGTGCATTCCGGCAGCGACAAGTTTTCCATTTATGAGCCGATGCGCCGCGCACTCAAGAAGTTTGACGCTGGCGTTCACATCAAGACCGCCGGCACGACGTGGCTCGAAGAACTCATCGGCCTCGCGGAAGCGGGCGGCGACGGGCTGGAAATCGCGAAGGAAATTTACGCCTACGCGATGGATCATGTGGACGAATTTTGCGCGCCATATGCCAGCGTGATTGACATTGATAAAAAGCAGCTGCCTTCGGCGGTCGTCGTGAATGGCTGGAAATCCAAACAGTTCACCGATGCGCTGCGCCACGACCAGAAAAATCCCGCTTACAATCCAAGCTTCCGGCAGTTGCTGCACGTCAGCTTCAAAGTCGCGGCGAAAAAGGGCGAACGCTATCTCAACGCGCTCAAAAAGCACGAGGCCATTGTCGCCAAAAATGTGACGGAAAATCTTTTCGAGCGGCACATGAAACCATTACTCTTGGGCAAATAAGCCATGAAAAATTTCATTCAGGATGATTTTTTACTGACCACAAAAAGGGCGGTCAAGCTCTACCAAAAATACGCGGAAGCGGAGCCGATTTTTGATTATCACTGCCACATTCCGCCGAAAGACATCGCGGAAAACCGGCAGTTCAAAAACCTGTTTGAAATCTGGCTGGAAGGCGATCATTATAAATGGCGCGCGATGCGCAGCAACGGCGTCGCGGAGAAATTTGTCACCGGCAGCGCCTCGCCGGAGGAAAAATTCAAGGCGTGGGCCAAGACCGTGCCGCAGACGCTGCGCAATCCGCTTTACCACTGGACGCATCTGGAGCTGAAGCGCTACTTTGGCATCTCCGATTTATTGAGCGAAAAAACCGCCGCGAAAATCTGGCAGCAGGCGAATGCCAAACTCGCCACGCCGGCGTTCACCACGCAGGGCATCCTGAAAAAAATGCAGGTGAAAGTCGTCTGCACCACGGACGACCCGGTGGATGATCTGGGACATCATCGTGCTTTCGCAAAATCTGGTCAGGTGACGAAGATGCTGCCGGCGTTCCGCCCGGACAAGGCGCTGACGGTGAATTCGCCGGCGAGCTTCAACAAGTGGGTTGAACAGCTGGCGTCCGCCGCGAACACGGACGTCAATAGTTTCAGCGCCTTCATCAGCGCGTTGGAAAAGCGGCACGAGTATTTCCATTCGCAGAACTGCCGGCTGTCCGACCACGGCATGAACCATTGCTTCGCGGATTTTTGTTCGGAGAAAGTGGCCGCCGGGATTTTTGACAAGGCGCGCAAAAACGAGGCGGTTTCACCACTGGAGCATTCACAGTTTTCGTCGTTCATGATGCTATTCTTCGGACACCTCGACGCGAAGCGCGGCTGGACCAAGCAGCTTCACCTCGGCGCGCTGCGCAACAACAACGACCGTTTGCTCAAACAGCTTGGGCCGGACACGGGCTTTGATTCCATCGGCGATTTTCCGCAGGCGGCCGCGCTCTCGGCGTATTTGAACAAGCTGGATTCCGACAACCTGCTGCCGAAAACGGTGATCTACAATTTGAACCCGGCGGACAATTATGCGTTTGCCTCGATGATCGGCAATTTTCAGGACGGCACGATTCCCGGCAAAATCCAATACGGCTCCGGCTGGTGGTTTTTGGATCAGAAGGAAGGCATGGAATGGCAGATCAATGCGCTGTCGCAGCTCGGCCTACTCTCGCGCTTCATCGGCATGATCACCGACTCGCGCTCGTTTATGAGTTATCCGCGCCACGAATATTTCCGCCGCACGCTCTGCAACCTCATTGGCCGCGACATCAAGAACGGGACGATTCCCGATGATGAAAGCCTCGTCGGTCCGATGATCAAAAACATCTGCTACGCGAACGCCAAAAACTACCTGGCCTTTCCAGGCGTGAAGTGAAAACGGGTATCTGTCGGGCGGGGCGTTGAAGTTGGCCAATTGCGGACTCAATCCGTGCTGTCTGTCGTTTGGGTCGGTCGAGGCAGAGGGCTGCTCTGAAGGTGGTTCACAATTTTCAATCACTATTGCAGCTAATCACGCTGACAAACCGGGGACGGATGCTAAAGTGGGGCGGTTCCACTCATGAAAAAAATCATCCCCCTTGCGGTCGCCGCCGTGCTGGCAGCTTTTTCACTTCAGGCCGACGAGCCGGAATGGAAGCTGGTGCCGGAAATCCTTCAGCGCATCGTCGCGCCACAATTTCCTGATCGTGATTTTGACATCACCAAGACCGGCGCGGTCGGCGACGGCAAAACGGACTGCACGGCGGCGATTGCGCGGGCGATCAACGCCTGCGCCAACGCGGGCGGCGGGCGCGTGCTGGTGCCCGCCGGTGAATTCCTGACCGGTGCGATTCATTTGCAAAGCGGCGTGAATCTGCACCTCGCAACCAACGCCGTGCTGAAATTCAGCACCGACCCGCAGGCCTATCTGCCGGCCGTGTTCACGCGATTTGAAGGCATTGAGTGCTGGAATTATTCGCCGCTGATTTTTGCCGTCGGCCAGAAAAATGTCGCGGTGACCGGCGCGGGAACTTTGGACGGGCAGGCGGATGATTCGACCTGGCTCGCGTGGAAAGGCCGCAAAGGCGGCACCAACAACCAGAATGCCGCGCGCAAACGGCTCGACCAAATGAATAATGACCAGGTGCCGGCGGCGCAGCGGCGTTTTGGCGCGGGTGATTATTTGCGGCCCAATTTCATCCAGTTCCAGCGCTGCGAAAATGTTTTGATCGCGGACGTGAAAATCCGCCGCTCGCCGATGTGGGAAATTCATCCGCTGCTCTGCACGAACGTGACGGTGCGCGGCGTGGACATTTTTTCGCACGGCGCGAACAACGACGGCTGTGATCCCGAAAGCTGCCGCGACGTGCTGATTGAAAAATGTATTTTCGACACCGGCGACGACTGCATCGCCATCAAATCCGGCCGCAACAATGACGGCCGCCGCGTCGGCGTGCCGTCGGTGAATCTGATTATCCGCGATTGCACGATGCGCGACGGGCACGCGGGCACGGCCATCGGCAGCGAGATTTCCGGCAGTTGCAGCAATGTGTTTGTGGAAAATTGCGAAATGAGCAGTTCCAATCTGGTCTGCGCGCTGCGCCTGAAATCGAACGCGGTGCGCGGTGGCGTGGTGCAGAATATTTTCATGCGCCACGTGAACGTCGGCCTCGTGAAAGATTCGGTGCTGCAGATTGATTTTCTTTACGAGGAAGGCGCGAAGGGTGATTTCAAACCTGTTGCCAAAAATGTCGTGATGGAAAACATCACCGTGGCGCAGACGCCGCGTGTGCTGAACGTGCGCGGTTTTCCGGCCGCCGAGATCAGCGGCGTGCGGATTCTTAATTCAACTTTCAAGCAAATCCGAAAGCCGGACGTGGTGGAAAATGCCGACGTGAAACTGGTGGACTGCGTGCTCGAACCGGCGAAGTGATTATTTTACCGCGAGTTTTTCGTTGAGCCACGCAATCAGCTTGCCTTGCCACGCCGGATCAAATTTTTCCCAGTCGGCAATCCGGTGCTGGCCTTCGGGAATCGAAATCAGCTCGCAATCCACGCCCGCCGCCTGGAGCTTTTCCTGAAATGCCAACGATTGATTCGCGGGAACTGTTTTATCCGCGCTGCCTTGGATGATCAGAAACGGCGGCAGCCCCGGCTTGACGTAAGTCAGCGGTGAATTCTGTTTCAGCACGGCGCGCACGCGGTCGGTGAGATTCGTGGAATCGTAGTTGAACAAGTTTCTCATCGAAACGCTCAGCCCGCCGCGCCGTTCGTTGTCCGCAACCAAATCGGTCGGCGGCGCGAACGCGGCCACGGCCTGAACTCGCGCACCTGGTTTTTTTGCGAGGTGCAGAAATTGCCAAAACGATTTGGGCGCGCCACCGCGGGTTCCGGCCAGCGTCACCAAATGTCCGCCTGCGGAATAGCCCAGCAGCGCAACGCGATTCGGGTCGCCCTTGTATTCCGGCGCATGTTTTTTCACCCAGCGGATGGCGGTTTGCAGATCTTCGTAGCAGGCCGGCCAGCGGTTCGTCGGCGCGAGGCGATAGGTGATGGTGAACCAGGTGAAGTTGGTCGCGAATGGCGCGAAGACCGGCACGATGTCCGTCTCGCGGTCGCCGCCCATCCAGCCGCCGCCGTGGACGATGAGCACCACGGGAAATTTTCCGTCGCCCGCCGGCACGTGCGCGTCGAGCAAAAGTTTTTCACCGCCGGCCTCGCCATATTGGATGTTCAGCCGGTTCGCGCTGAAGGTGAAATTTTGCGCCGGATTCCAGTGGTCGCTTCCGCCCAAAACTGTTGCCACGGTGATTTTTTGCGCCTCGGAATTTTTCAACTGCTTCGTCCAGTCCGGCCGGCTCGTCGGACTCGCGCCGTCGCCGGTGGAGTTAAACTCGGCATAGCGCGCCGTGGTGTGCGCCTCCGGTTTTTTCCAGTCGTTCCAGCCTTCAGTGCGGACGACTCCGGACATTTCGCAGTTCAAATAGACCGTGCTGGCATAAGCGCGCCACGGCCGGCCAAGAAAAGTCTTCACGCCCGGCTCGCCGGTGATCTTGCAATTGGCAAACACAAAACCGAACGGCACGTCCACGGGCGTCGAAGCGGCGGTCAGATAGCCGTCGCGCAGCGAATGGATTTCGCATTGTTCAAACCACGCCGTCGCCGCGCCAAAAATAAAATCCACATGGCCGCAAACGTAGCAGTTTTCAAAATACTGTCGCCCGCGGTTCAGCAAAATCGTATCCTGCCAGCCGCGAAAGCGGCAGTTGCGGAAACTCGCGCGGTCGCCGTCCACGCGGATGGCCAGCGCCTGGCCGACCGGTCCGGCGTCGTTGGCGAAGGTCATGTTCTCCGCCGTGAAATCATCCGCGTCAATCGTCGAAGGCGTCTTGAACGTGCCGATGGGCTTGCCCTCGGCGTTTGTGATGCTGGCGTAAAGATTGAACGAGAGAATGGTGTTGGTCGGATTATCGCCGACAAGTTTGAAGAATCTTTTTTCGCGCTGAATGTAAATCAATTCCTTGTAGATGCCGGGCGCGACGTGGATGACGACGGGATTCTCGCGGCTGCCGGACGGCACGGACATGATGGCCGAATGCACCGAGGTGAACGGCGCGCTGCCGTCGGCGGCGACGAAGAGATTGGTCTGCGCTTGCAGGCTGATGGTGAAAAAAGTCAGCGCGACGAGTAATTTGTGCAGCATGAAACCACTTTAAGCAAACCGGCGCCGGACTGCCACCGGGAAACAGTTTTGAAATCGTGCAAAGCCGTGGGAGTTTTCGGCATGAGATGATGTTCCGATTGACCGCCTGCCGGTTCTACGGTTGAATACCGCCAGCCAAGCATTCAATATTTATCTATGGAAACGATCCCACAAGCTGCCACCCGGTTTAGTCACGTTGTCATTTTCTGGACCGATCCGGCCCAGCCGAACGCCGCCGATGAAGTCATCGCCGGCGGAAATAAATTCCTGAAGCACATTCCCGGCATCACGCATTTTCACATCGGCAAAATGGTCGCGAGCCACCGGCCGGTCGTGGACCAGAGCTATCAGGTCGCGCTGAACACCGTGTTCACCAGCAAACAGGCGCAGGACGAATACCAGGTGCATCCGCAGCACTTGGAATTTATCGCGCACTGCGTGAAGCCGTTCGTGAAGAAAGTCGTGGTTTACGATTTTGCGTGATTGGCAGGCACACCGCGCGCCGGTCTTTGTCGCCGCCAACATGGTCGCGCGCAGAGCGAACGCCCCAGACTCTCGCCGCGCAGACGAAATAGGCCGGAACCGGCGACGCGCGGCATGATGGTTGGTTTGGTGCCGGCCTTGCAGGCCGGGTGAATTTTGGGGGATGCATGACCCAGACCTCCGCTCGCCGGCTCGCTTCAGTCTGGGCTTTCACATGTGGGGCTTTCAGCCCTTTGGCTACGGCACGGAGCGGATGCGCCAGAAATTGTTCATGGCCGGGTTGGGCGTGTTGGTGAAGATCAGCGCGCCGAAGGAATTGGCGGGATTGGTGGCCTGCGGAATCCAGGCGGGCGGCGACAAGCTGAACGAACGGTCCAACGCATAATTTGTTCCCGCGAAACCGAAGAGAGATAGACTCAAATCGCCGCTGTTCAATAGCCGGACGAAGATATTATTGAAGTTTGTGTTCGAGACAATCAGTTCCGGGTGGTTGGTGCTGAAATTAGAAGTGCCGTCGCCCAATTGCCCATTGTTATTTAATCCAGTGACCCACAGGCTGCCGTTGTTCGTAATAAAAAGGCAGTGGCCGCCACCCGCAGAAATTGTTGTGACGCCACCACTCACAATCAGTTTGGGACGGTTGGTAGAATTTTGCGCTCCTCCACCCAGTTGGCCGTAGGTGTTGTCACCCATGCCCCAAAGACTGCCGTCGCTTTTGAGAAATAGACTATAATCCTGCCCTGCGGCAATCGCTGTCACGTTAGCGGCCATGATTTGTTCGGGCCGGTTGGTCATGTTGAAAGTGCCGTCACCCAATTGGCCATAGTAGTTGGTGCCCATGGCCCAAAGACTACCGTCGCTCTTAAGAAACAGGCTGTGATTCCTGCCGGCGGCAATCGCTGTGACATTGCTGGCAACAATCTGCTGAGGCTGAATGACTGCATATGTATATGCCCCGTTACCCAACTGGCCAAATCGATCATAGCCCATGCCCCACAAACTGCCATCGTTCATGAGAAACAGACTGTGGCTTTCTCCGGCGGCAATTGCTGTAACATTGCTGCCCTCAATCTGTTCGGGAATGTTGCGAGAATTATAGTCAGTGCCGTCCCCTAGTTGGCCATACGAGTTGTTGCCCATGACCCAAAGACTACCGTCAATTTTTAGAAAGAGACTATGATCCCACCCAGCGGCTATGGTCGTGACATTGCTGGATACAATTTGTGCAGGCCGGTTAGTGCAATAGAGGTAACTGCCGATGCCCAACTGGCCATCTAGGTTTCTACCCATGCCCCACAGGCTTCCGTCATTTTTAAGGAACAGACTGTGTTCAAATCCTGCGGCCAGTGCCGTTACATTGCTGGTTAATATCTGTTTTGGAAAATTGAACCAGATATATGGGTAGGTGGTATTGTTTGTTCCGTCACCCAACTGGCCGTAATTATCCAAACCCATGGCCCAAAGGCTGCCGTCGCTCTTAAGGAATAGGCTGTGATTTCCTCCACCGGCAATCTTAATTACCGGTTGCGCTTCACTGGTGAGCGCGGACAGCAGCACCGCGCCGAGCAGGCCGAGTTGGATCAAGTTTTGTTTCGTTTTCATCTTCCGATTTGTTTCATTGGTTCAAGTTTTCCCGTCCCGGTCAAATTCTATTTCGTTGCGCCGCCGCCCAGCGCCGTCGGCGCGGCTTATTTGTAGCGTCACGAACCAGAAGAAAACCCAGCCCCGGCGGGGCGGCATATTCCGCTCCTACGGAGCTGGATTCATTGCATGGGTGCATTCTACAAATATATGTCAGCCCTACGGGCTTTCCATCGGCAGGGCTTCGATTGTTCGTTTCATCATTCATCATGCTTACTTCATCCTTCGCTTTCACGCCGGCACGGTGACGCTCACGGGGTTGCTCCAGAGGCCTACTTGATTGTCACCCACGCGGTAGATGGCGCGGTAGGTCCATGTGGTCGGGACGGTGGGGAATGTCTGGGTATCGGTGTAGCCGGGCGTGGTGTCGAAGGCCAGCAGCACATAGCCTTTGCCGTCGTTACGGCCCACCTGGAGTTCGCAGATGTCCAGATAGGCGCTGTAGCCGCCCCAGCCCCATTTCACATTCACATGATTGCCGAAGATGAGGGCGTCAATCACCGGCTGGAGCGTGGTCAGGTCGGGGCCGGTCTGTTGCGCGCCTTCAATGCCGAGGGCCAGGCCGATGGTTTCGTTGTAATTGGGATTGGCCTTGATGAGCTGCACGAGCGCGCGGAAACGGGCTTCGATGCCCGGTGCCAACGCCGGCACCACGGTGGGAAACACCGGTGCCACGGGCGCACCGCTGGCGGGCGGGGTGCCGCCGCCGCGCACGAGGTTTTTCCAGCCCGTCCATTGCAGCGAACCATTCGACATGAGGTCCATGCACTTGAGGGTGTAGTCGAAGGAGCTGGCATCGGCGGACTGACCGGCCACCTGCTCGGCGGTGACGCCGAGCAGGGTGGCGTAATTGGGGATTACGTTCTTGAAAGTTTGCATTTGCGCGTTAAACGCGTCGTCGTTTTGTTCGATGTAGTCGGTTTTCATGTTTTGTTTTTATTTTTTAGTTGATGTTTGAACTGCGGAGATTTGAGAACCGGTGTGGCCATCGGTTTGGGGGTGCGC
>CAJAQO010000200.1 GCA_903944085.1 uncultured Verrucomicrobia subdivision 3 bacterium | reverse complement strand
CTGCGAGAAATCGTGCTTTCCATAATCCACTCTCCCCCGTCGAGATTTGGTTTCAACAGAACCTCGTGGACCATAAAACTTTTGAAGGACGCTTTACAATCAAAGGGATATTTGATCGGCAAGAACAACATTTCGAGAATCGTCAAAGCTGAGGGATACGGATTCTGGAAGGCAAAAGTGTGCCTGACGAGCAACGACCCTAACTACGAAAAGAAGGTGAAAAAGATCACCTCCATTCTGGCCAAATTGAAAGCCGACGAGAAATTCTTCTCCATTGACGAGTTCGGTCCCTTTGCTGTGAAGATGCAAGGCGGAAGAAGTTACATGAAAACAGGTCAGGTGAGAGTCGTCCCGCAATTCCAGAAAAGCAAGGGTGTGCTGATTCTGACTGCCGCCTTGGAATTGTCAGAAAACCAGGTCACCCATTTCTACTCGGCACACAAGAACACTGACGAAATGATAAAGCTCTTGGATCTCTTGCTGGACAAGTATGCAGAACAATCGCGATTCTACCTTTCTTGGGACGCTGCTTCGTGGCACGCCTCCAAGAGGTTTTACGCGCGTGTCAAAGAGGTCAATTCCTCAAAATACCGGGCGAGCCACAAATGTCCGCGCGTGAAGCTAGCGCCTCTACCTTCCCGCGCTCAGTTTCTAAATGTTATCGAATCAGTCTTCAGCGGAATGGCCAAGGCAGTCATTCACAACAGCGATTATCAGTCAGTCGCCGAGGCTGTTGCCGCGATTGACCGGTATTTCGCTGAGCGAAACCAAGAGTTCAGAAAACACCCCAAAAGGGCTGGCGGAAAAATCTGGGGCGATGAGATAGTGGTGCCGAAGTTCAGCGAGTCAAACAACTGCAAAAATCGGCGCTACATGAACGCCAGGTAGTCAGCAAGACGGTTACCGGCCGAAAATTTTGTCCACCTTCGCCTTCACCGCTTCATCCATCTTGATCAGCGGCGGCCAGGCGCGTTTGAAACCTTCGCCGGGAATTTTCTTCGTTGCATCAAAACCCATTTTGCTGCCGCTGGCGATTTCGCTCGTCGCGTGGTCGAGCACGTCGGACGGGCCTTTGGTGAAAATGCTGTCGCGTTGCGGATCGGTGTTGGCCGTGAGATGGAACAGCACTTCGCTGGTGTTGTGGACGTTCACGCCGGCGTCCACCACCACGATGTATTTGGTGAACATCATCTGCCCCATGCCCCAGAGGCCGTGCATGATTTTGTAGGCCTGCATCGGGTAGGTCTTCTTGATGCTGACGAACACGAGGTTGTGGAACACGCCTTCCGCCGGCAGCGCGATGTCCACGATCTCGGGGAAATTCATTTTGAAAATCGGCAGGAACAATTTCACGCTCGCGCCGCCGATGTAAAAATCTTCCATCGGCGGGATGCCGACAATCGTCGCCGGATACACCGCGTCCTTGCGATGCGTGATGGCCGTGACGTGAAACACCGGATACGGCTCGGGCAACGTGTAGTAACCAGTGTGATCGCCGAACGGCCCTTCGTCGCGCAACGGCTCTGTCGGGTCAATGTAACCTTCGATGACGAAATCGGCGTTGGCGGGAACTTCAAGATCGTTCGTCTCGCACTTCACGAGTTCGACGGATTTTTTGCGGAGATAACCGGCGAGGAGAAATTCATCGAGTCCATCCGGCAACGGCGCGGTTGCGGCGAACGGAAACATCGGGTCGCCGCCGATGAAAATGGCGACAGGCATGCGCTCGCCGCGTTCGTAGTAACGACGGCCATGACGCGCGGCGACTTTCTGCAACTGCCAGTGCATCCCGGTGGTTTTGTCGTCGTAAATCTGGATGCGATACATGCCGAGATTGCGTTCGCCGGTGTCCGGGTCGCGCGTGACGACGCAGGGCAGCGTGATGAAACGTCCGCCATCGAGCGGCCAACAACGCAAAATTGGCAAGTTTGCCAAGGTGGGAGGTTGCAGGTTGAAAGTTGCAGGTTGATTGACGTCCGGAGCCTTCGGCCAACTTTCAACTTTCAACTTGGAACTTTCAACCAAGTGAATCACATCTTTGCACGAGCCGCTCTTCACCGTCTTCGGCTTGGCGTGGCGCAAATCCAGCGCGAGTGAGAGCAGCTTGATGGCTTCCTTGAAACTCGTCGGCGGTTTGGCCTTCATCAGCGCGCCGAGTTCGTTCGCCACTTCGTCCACGGACTCCGCGCCCATGCTCATGGCCATGCGCTTGTGCGAGCCGAGCGTGTTGATGGCCACGGGAAACGGCGAGACGACGCCATTGACGGTGGGCTTTTCGAACAGCAGCGCCTTGCCGCCGCCGGGCAATTTCATTTCGCGGTCGGCGATCTCGGTGATTTCGAGTTCGGTGGCGACGGGCTGGGAAATGCGCTTGAGTTCGCCCGCCTTGTCGAGGGCGTTGACGAAATCGCGGAAGGAATCAAAGGCCATACGCGGGCGAGACTAACAAAAAAGAAAATTGAAAGCCACAGATGAACACAGATGGACACAGATGCTTTTCATTGGTGTTTCATCTGTGAAAATCTGTGGCCAAAATCAGCCGCCCTTGGCTTTGACGCGCTTGGTGAAACTTTCCGTGCGGATGACGGCGCGTTTGTGGAGTCCGCGCACGATGACTTCGTGCGCATCGCGGGCTTCGATCTGGAACGTGACCTTGCGATCTTCAACGGCGATCACCTGCGCGCGGCAATGAATCGTCTGGCCGACGGGCGTCGGCGCGAGGTGGCGGATGTCCAGCTCGATGCCGACGGAACGCTCATCGGCGTCGAGATGCGCAGCAATAGTTTCTCGTGCGGTGCGTTCGAGAAAACCGACGAGGTGCGGCGTGGACACGACCGCCGGCATGCCGTCGCCGTGAAATTCCACGGCGTGTTGCATATCCGTGGCAATGGCCAGTTCGCCCACCGTGCCGATTTTCGGACGCGATTTCATAATTGTTGTGAATCAATTAAAATAAAAACCTAAAAAGAACCAGCTAAATGCGGTCTTTTTGCAGGATGGAAGAATTGCGATCTGGTGTTTTGGTGGCCAATGCATTTACTTTCGCCTGCCGGGTCGGGGGCATCGACAGCGCAAATGCGAGGGCTTCCAATGATGGCAACTGAAGTTGCCAAACGAGAAACGAGGTCGTATTGTTGAGCTCATCGGTCTCGGCCCAAATGCGGGTCCGAAAGTTTTTAAAATCAATTTCAACCAATCCCGATTTTCAATGATTTCATTTCCAAGGTTTGCGCAGCGAACGGCGACGGTTGCCGCCCTAGCATTATTTTGTCTGCAACCAAGACTGGTTCAGGCGCAGACTCCCGTGCGCTCGGTCGGCGAGGATGTCAATGACGCCCGGCTGCGCGCAACGCCGGGACTCGCGCCGAACACCAATTTGCTCTTCAACGGTTGGGGCGTGACGCCGGCGGGCGAACACGTCCGCATCAGCGACCTACCACTTAAGATGATCGTATCGCCGGACAAACGGGCGCTGCTCGCGGTCAGCGGCGGTTACAACGACACCGGCTTGAGCGTGCTCGACATCGCCTCCCGCCAGCGGACGCAATTTCTTCCGTTGCCGGAAGTGTGGAATGGTCTGGCGTTCAGCTCGGATGGCGGGCGCGTTTTTGTCGGCGGCGGTGATTCGGGCAAGGTTTACGAATTTACTTATGCCGCTGGCAAAGTGGAGTCCGCCGGCGTGGTCAAGCCGGCTCCGGACGAAACGCTGGTCTTTCTTGCCGGCATGGCGGTGCAGCCCAAGACCGGCAAGGTTTATGTCTGCAACGAGGCCAATCACGAAATCTGGGTGTTGAACGCGCAAACGCTCGCGCGCGAAGCGGCGGTCGGCGTCGGCGAACATCCGCACTCGTGCATTTTCGGTGCCGACAATCGGCATCTTTATGTGAGCAACTGGGGCGGACGCAGCGTGAGCGTGGTGGATACGAAAACGAATCGCCGCGTGCGCGACATTGCGGTCGGCATCCGGCCCAATGAGCTGGCGCTGTCCAAGGACGGACGCTTGTTCGTCGCGTGCAGCGGCGACAACACGGTGCATGTCATCCAAACGCAGGCGTTGGAAGCAACGGGAGAAGCCGCCAGCCCGGAGCGGCGGCTGCCGGAGAACACGCGGGAAATTATTTCCACGTCGCTTTATCCGCAGTCGCCCGAAGGCAGCACGCCCGACGGCGTGGCCGTTTCGCCGGACGGCAAAACGCTCTTCGTCGCCAACGCGGACAACAACAGCGTCTTGGTGGTGGATATTTCCAATGCGTTATCCGAGGATGCCCAGCGCAACAATGAGTCCGTTTCGGTCGTGAACGGTTTCATTCCGGTGGGTTGGTATCCGACAGCGGTGTGCGTCAGTCCGGACAACCAGACGTTGTTTGTCGGCAACGGCAAGGGTCTCGCCTCGCGCCCGAACTTTCCCGCGACGGATGAGGCGTTGCTGAAAAAAAAGAGCAAGTCGCCAGTTTTCGATTACATCGCGCACACGCTGGAAGGCTCGATCTCGTTTATTGCGCGGCCGAATCCGGCGCAGATGGCGGCTTACACCGAACAGGTGCGGCGCAATTCGCCTTACACGCCGGAGGAATTGCATCACGCGCCCATCCGGAGCACCAGCATCATTCCCGATCAGGTTGGTCAGCCATGTCCGATCAAGCATGTGCTCTACATAATCAAGGAAAACCGGACTTACGATCAGGTCTTTGGCGACATGAAAGATGCCGCTGGCAAACCCGTCGGCAATGGCGATCCGGCGCTGGCGATTTATGGTGACAGCGTCACGCCCAACCAGCACCAACTTGCCCGCGACTATGTGTTGCTCGACAATTTATATTGCAACAGCGAGGTCAGCGTGGACGGTCACAGTTGGTGCGATGCGGCGATGGCGACAGATTTCAACCAGCGTTCGTGGATTATTTCCTATTCCAAGCACGGCATCCTGCCGGGCAATACGGAAATGGAAACGCCCTCCGCCGGCTATCTCTGGGACTTGTGCCAGCGCAACGGAGTCAGTTTCAAAACTTACGGCGAAGGCTCCCGGCGCGTGCCTTCGGTGAATCGCGGACGCTGGTCGGGCGCACGCGACATGAACAAGGTGAATTGGTGGATCGAGGATTTGCAGGCAGCGGAACGCAGCGGGAACCTGCCGCAATTTATGATCATGTCGCTCGGCGAAAACCACACCAAAGGCACCACGCCTGGAGCCTTCACGCCCGATGCCTGTGTGGCCAGCAATGATCTTGGACTCGGACGCATTGTCGAGGCGGCGTCCAAGAGCAAGTTCTGGAACGAAATGGCCATCTTTGTCATCGAAGACGACGCGCAAAACGGTCCGGACCACGTGGACGCGCATCGGACGGCGGGCCTGGTGATCAGCCCCTACTGCAAACGCGGCGCGGTGGATAGCACGCTTTACTCAACCGCCAGCATGGTGCGCACGATGGAGTTGATTTTAGGTCTGCCGCCGCTGACGCAATACGATGCCGGGGCGACTCCGATGTTCAACTGCTTCGGCACCGCCGCGCAGTCCGTGGTGTTCAATCCGATCAATCCAAGCGTGGATTTGACCGCGCGGAATACCGGGAAATCGCCCGGCGCGAAAGCCTCGGCGAAAATGAATTTCCGCGAATACGACCGCGCGCCCGAAGATGCCTTGAACCGAATCCTTTGGGCGGCAGCCAAGGGACCGGAGGCTGAATATCCGACGCCGATTCATCGCGCGGTGTTCACCAGCGCGCTCGCATCCACCGGCCAGTGAGAATTAGTCCGCCGACCGACGCGCAGGTGAAGAGCGATCATCGTGGAATCGCTTGGCCGGTGAATTCGCGCGGCGTTTTGTCCACCGAGAGAAGCAAAGTAACATTCGGTTGAATGAACTCGCTCAACTTGGCGGCTCGCCATTTTCCATGAGTGCTTTTGGCCGCAGCGGGCAAAAAACACCAACGCAGAACGGGCGCGGAATTGAGAATCGCTCGAAATGCCTGAAAAAGCTGCGCCGTGCGCGAACGCGGACGTTGGCATGTCAGTTGCGATAAGACTTTCAGCGGTTTTGAACCAATGCAGTCTGCCCGCAGCCTACAGCAGCTTCATTCTTCCAAACCCCGGCCGGAGGGTCCTACCTCCCAGCCGGGGTTTTGTTTTTTCTGCGGGATTTTTCGTTGGCCGGGGTATTACCTGCATCCGCAACGCAATTCCGCGTTGCCTAAACAAAAAGAAAATAAAATGAATACCAAAGTCCTCCTCCTCGGCGCGGTTGTCACTGCGTTCACCTTCACCACCTTCGCCACGGATGCGCTGCTGACGCCGCGCGCCGCCGGCAATCAGCCGCAAGTGGTCAATGTTGCCGCACCAGCGGTTACGATTGCTTATGTCGCTCCCGCCTCCACGCCGATTTCGCCGCGCGCCCAAGCCAGTCAAAGCAAGGTCATCCAAGGCACGGCTAACAATCAGGATTCAACGCGGGAATGCCGCAAAAACATGGTCACCAGTCCGAAGGCCGTGGCGGAATGCGCTGCCCATACGACGATGCCCGGCTGCACGAAATTGGCGTCGCTGAAATAACGCCGCCGCCGGCTGCGTCATCAACAAGTTGTCCCGGCCGGAAATAAATGCTAAACCACGGGCGCGGGAAAATCCGCCGCCTTTCAACTATGAAAGAAAACAACAACCAATCCAACGACCCGCAAGTCAGCTCGCTGCTGCGGGAAGCTCGCGTGTCGCCGGCGCTGCCGCCGCGCTTCCAGCAAAATGTCTGGCGGCGCATCGAGGACGCGGAAGCGCCCGTGAATTCAGCGTCGTGGCTAGATACGCTGGCGAATTTTATTTTGCGGCCACGCTTCGCGGTCGCTGCCGCCGCCGTTTTGCTGCTGGCTGGAATTTCCGCCGGCACGCTGGAAGGCCGGCAGTTGGCGCGGCACGACGCGCAAATGAATTACCTCGCCGCCGTCGCGCCGCACGCCCTGCGCTGAAACATGAAACGCTCGCTCATCATTCTCGTCGGCGCGCTGGCGCTGGGCGCGGCGATTTTTGCCGGCTCGTTTTACGCCAGCCAGCGCGCGACCGTGATGTGCTGCACCAAACCGGCGGACGATTTGGACTGGCTGCGCACGGAATTTCATTTGAGCGACGCCGAAATGGCGCACATCCACGAGCTGCATGAAGGCTATTTGCCCAAGTGCGCCGAGATGTGCGCGAAGATCGCCGCGAAAAAAAACGAGCTGGAATCCGTGCTTGGCCGCGGCACAAATCTCACCGCCGAGGTGCAGACCAAACTAAATGAAGTCGCCGAACTGCGAGCGCAATGCCAGGCGCAGATGCTCCAGCATTTTCTCGCCGTCAGCCAGGCGATGCCGCTGGAACAGGGACAACGCTATCTCGCCGAGATGAAACAGCTCACGCTCGGCACCAACGAACAGATGGAACAATCCATGTCTGACCACGCCGGCCATGAGCATGGAACCAACTGACATCGAAGCCCGCGACCGGGCGGACATGGAACAGTTGCAAGCCGGCCATGATGCCGCGCTGAACGATTTGATGGAACGCCACGCCACGCCAATCTTCCATTTTCTCTGCCGGATGGTCGGCAACGAGGACGATGCGCATGATCTGGCGCAGGAAACTTTCGTCCGGGTTTTCAAATCGGCCAAAAGCTTCCGCGCGGAACAAAAATTTTCCACCTGGCTGTTCACCATCGCGGCGAATCTGGCGCGCAATCATTTTCGCTGGCGTTCGCGGCATCCAAACATTTCTCTCGACGCGGAAAATGCCGAGACCGAACAAACGCTCGGCAGCACGTTGCCGTCAAATACGGCTTCACCCAAAGAAGCCGCGCTCGCCGGCGAACGCGCGGCGGCGGTGCGGGCCGCCGTGAAAAATCTGCCGGAAGATTTGCGCGAGGCAATTGTGCTGTGCGAATGGGAAGAGCGCAGCGTCGTCGAAGCAGCGACAATTTTGGAAGCGACGCCGAAAGCCGTGGAATCGCGGCTTTATCGCGCCCGAGGAATTTTGCGCGAGCGACTGAAAAGCTGGCTGTGATTTGATCTCACGCAAAGACGCAAAGACGCAAAGCTCAGATAAATTCTTTGCGCCTTTGCGTCTTTGCGTGAAACTTACTCCGCCTCAAACTGCGCCAGCTCCGCGCCCGCGCTTTCCCACTCGGCATTCGCGGCTTCCAATCGGTCAGAGACATGCACCAGCTCGCGGTTGATTTGCGTGGCGCGGCCACCGGAATGATACGTCTCCGGTTTTTCCAGTTCCGCCGCGTAATCGCGTTCCTTGGCTTCGAGGTCGGCGATTTCTTTTTCCAGCGCCGTGATACGTTTCTGGATTTCCGATTTTTTATTCGAGCGCGCCTGTCGCTGCGCCGCTTCCAAGCGCTTTTGCTCCTTGCGGTCAGCCTGCGGCACGACGGCTTTTGGCGCGGTTAAATTTTTACTGAAGCTGGAACTGGTCAGCGCCGAGCGCGCCGATTGCGCCGTCTTGTCCAAATAATATTGGTAGCCGCCGCCGAAATGCCGGAGCGTGCCGGCCTCGACGCGCACGACGTGCGTGGACAACGCGCGAATGAAATGCACATCGTGGCTGATGAACACCAGCGTTCCTTGGTATTGCTTCAACGCCACAATCAGCGCGTCAACGCTGGCCAGATCCAAATGCGTTGTCGGCTCGTCCATCAGCAACAGGTTCGGCGGATCGAGCAGCAGCTTCACGAGCGCGAGCCGGCTTTTTTCGCCGCCGCTCAAGACGCTCACGGGTTTGTAAATGTCATCGCCGCGAAACAGAAAACTGCCGAGCACCGTGCGGATGGCCTGCTCGGTGATGCGCTGCGGCGTATCCAGCGCCTCTTGGAAAACCGTGTGCTTGGGATTCAGCATTGCCGCGCGATGCTGCGCGAAATAGCCGAACTTCGCGTTGTGGCCGAGTTTGTGTTCGCCCGACTGCGGCGTGAGCACTTGCGCCAAAAGTTTCAACAAAGTGGATTTGCCCGCGCCGTTTGGGCCGACGAGCACGATGCGCTGGTCGCGTTCCACTTCCAGATCAATGCCGTCATAAATCAACTTTTCGCCGTAGCCGAACTTGATTTTCTCCAGCGTGATGACGCGCTGGCCGCTGCGCTGCGGCTGCGGAAAACGAAAACCCATCGTCGCGTCCGGGCCATCTGGCACCGCGACCATTTCCTCTTTAATGCGCTCGATTTGTTTGCGTTTGCTTTGCGCCTGCGAGGCTTTGCTGGCTTTCGCGCCAAAACGGTCGGCGAATGTCTGGAGCTGGTCTATTTTCCGCTGTTGCGCTTGCGCCGTGGCGATGAGTGTTACCTCCATCGCCGCGCGCTGTTCGAGATAACTGTCGTAATTGCCGGTGTAACGCATGATGCGCGACGAACGCAGTTCCGCGATGTGCGTGCACAGGTTGTTCAAAAATTCACGGTCGTGCGAAATCATCAAAATCGCGCCCGGATAATATTTCAAATAATCCTGAAACCAGATGAGCGTTTCGAGATCGAGATGGTTGGTCGGCTCGTCGAGCATCAGCAGATCCGGCTCCTCCGCGAGCAGGCGCGCGAGGTGCGCACGCATGATCCAGCCGCCGGACATTTCCTTCGCCGGCCGGTCGTGATCCGTCTGCTTGAAACCGAGGCTGGCGAGAATCTGTTTCACCTTGGCGATGAACTGGCCGTCGTGCTCGTGCTGGTGCGGCACGGCGACTTCCATGACGGTTTCATTACCGGCCGGCTCGCTTTCCTGCGGCAGATAGCCGACGCGCGTGCCGCGGATGAACGACACGCTGCCCGCGTCCGGTTCTTCCTGGCCGAGGATGATTTTGATGAGGGTGGATTTGCCCGCGCCGTTCGGCCCGGTGATGGCAATGCGGTCACCGGACATGACGTTCAACGAAACATCGTCAAACAGCTCGCGTCCGCCAAATGATTTGCTAAGTCCGGCTACGGTTAACATCAGTCGGCCATTTTAGTCAAATTCGCGGCGACTGCAACTGCGGAAACAAACACGCCGTTGCCCGCCCAAACTTCCCGTCGCCGGGCGAATCATGGCTTGGTCAAACCTGCTGGCTGAAACACCGATGATCATGAAAAGCCTGTCTGCCCCATTTTTTCCAGGTGGTTCCCCAATTTGCCAGTGGCTCTCCCCATTTTCCCGAAGGCTGCCCCCATTTTTTTTGGCGTCGCCCCCAATTTCCGGACGACCTTCCCCATTTTCTCCGTCACCGCCCCCATTTTCCCAGAGACTTTCCCCAATGTTTTTGCTCCTCTCCCCAATTTCCCGATCATTTTCCCCAATTTTTTAAGAGCTGCCCCCAATTTCTCTCTGGCCGATCCCATTTTAGAAATCTCTGTCCCCAAGCGCTTTATGGAAAGTTGTCTGGTTTTTCGTTAGCTGGCGCTGAAAGCGCCGCGGAAATTAGCCGGGGGCAAGCCGTAGGCGTTGCCCCCGGAACAGTGTTGCAATCAGCATCCGCCCCAGCGGGGCGGCGGAACGCTGGGAATGTTTCCTGCCAGCGTCCTTTCATGACGCGGCGCTCGCGGGCACGGTCACCGGGGGCGGCGACCGCCGGGGCGGTCTTGCCCCCGGCTAATTTCCGCCGTCCCGCCGGGACTTGGATCTGGGTAGCAACAATGCCCGGCAGCGAAGTGCTGGGCTGTGCTCGGAATAGCGCGTGGCAAGTCAATTAACTGGGTGCGGCTTGTCGGCTGGATCACGACCCGTTCAAAACCGATTCGGAATCGTTTTTCAATTCTTTGCCGCCGGGTCCGGTTGGCACTTCGCGCTGACCAGTTTCATGCTCATGTAAATGTCCTCGCTGCCGGCATTTTCCGCCAGCAGCCCCACCACCCCGCCGCAAATCAGCAGCGGCGGACGCGGCGTGGTCACGACCAGCGTCACCTTCATCGCCGGCTGATCGTTCAAGCGCATCAGCCAGGGGAAATAATAAACCGGCGCAGAGGCCGGCAGATTCCAGTCCGCTGGATTGGCCGCGCACGCGGGCTGGCCGTTGCCAAAAGAAAAGTCCGTCTTCACACCCAGATTCCGCACCAGCGACCACACCGAAGGCAACTCCACCAGCTTGAAGAAAAGTGCCTCCAGGCCTTCCGTGTGCTGCACGATGTCCGCATACGAAAACAGCGCGGGGAAAGTGGCGCAAATCGCCCGCTGCTCGGCCGGCGTCGGGTTCATGGCCTTGATCGCTTTGGAAGTGACCGCCTGCGCGAAATTCGTGGTCTGGCTCCAGCGCGCCATCAGCGCCGCCGATTGGTCGAGGCCCAGACCCAAAAAACCCTGGTTCAAAAAAAAGTGCGCGTCCGTCTCAGTCGCCTTGGGTGGCCGGGCCATGTTGGTGACGGCGAACGGCCCGAGCAAACGCAATTTGGCCGCCACGCGGGTGGATTCAAATTTCATCGGCGGGCCAAAACCGGAATTCACCACGAACATCCCTTTTTTTTGCGGCGGCTTCAGCGGGTCCGGTGCCTCCGCCTCAAAAAACAGCAGCCACTGCAGCCGTTTTTCCTTTTGGACGAACGTGATCAGCACGGTCGCCGAATCGCCGGGATGCAAAAGGTTGGTGCCGGAGAACGAATCAAACTGGCCGATGGGAATCTGGTTGGTTTGTGCCGCCGCCGCCAGCGCCGGGCAAACCGGGACCGCCGCCAGCTTGGCATTCAGCGCGCGCGATGCGCCGGCACCCATCGCCGGCCGGACCAGCGCGAACAAAATGTTTAGCAGAACCAAACGACGAGCGATCGTCGCTGCGTAATTTTTTGTCAGTTCATTCATCAAACTCCCAGACGCACAGCCGCCAAGGAAAAAAGAACTTTGCGCCTTTGCGCCTTCGCGAGAGATTCATTTCGGCTTCAACTGCGGAAATAAAATCACGTCGCGGATGCTTTCCTGGCCGAGGAGCATCATGCACAGGCGGTCAATGCCGATGCCGATGCCGCCGGCGGGCGGCATGCCGTGTTCGAGTGCCACGAGAAAATCCTCGTCCAGCTTCTGCTGTTCGCCGCCGGCCTGATGTTCCAGCGTGGCGCGCTGCGCGATGGGATCGTTCTGCTCAGTGTAGCCGGGCGAAATTTCCTGGCCGTTGATGCAGCACTCGAAAACCTCGACCGTCGTCGGGTCGTCGGGCGAAAGCTTGGCGAGCGGCACGAGTTCCTTGGGCAGATGCGTGACGAACGTGGGCTGGATGAGCGTCGGCTCGATTAATTTTCTCATTCAGCAAATTCCAACTTTGAAAAAGCTCTCTTAAATGAAATCGCCGTCTGCCCAAGCCATTGAAATGCTTTTTCCCAATTCTTCTCCTCAGCTAAATCGAGCGGTGCATACGCCCGAATCCGGCTTGCTTTCCTGCCGGGCAATTCTTGCCATTCAAGCTTACCTTCAAGGCCGAGATTCTTCTCAATCTCATCTTTCTTTTGCTGAAATTGGCCAAACAGTTCTTTCGAGTTGTCGATGTATAACTCACAACCAACCTTGTCGTCGCTGAAATAGACGGTCAGGGTAATATGGCAATCTGACCGGCCAATTGAAATATCATACCAATGCTGTCCGCGAGGTGTTCGGAGCTTCAATTCGGGAAATTTGCTGGACGCAAACTCCCGGAGCTTTTGCCAGAACTCAATCTGCGAAGTTTTCGTTTCAGTTTGCTCTCCGTCAGCGGCAGTCTCCATGACTGCTTTCTTCCAGTCGTTTGGCCGTGACACAACCAAAAATTTTACAGCGGCATCAGAAGCGGCTATTTGCCAAAGCTCCACTACGACCAAGAAAAAATTCAACTTGTCGTCAGTGTGTTCGTTCAGCCAATCAACAGCTTGCTGGTGTTCTTCGCGAGCTTCGCGCACGAGCCAAATGATGTATTCGGCTTCAAGTCCCGCTGCGTAGGTGATGAGTTGACCGAGGTGGCTGTGATTGGTTGTTTCTAACTGGTTTTCGATAATGATTTTCTTGTCGGTGTTTTCTTCCCGCGCAAGAATGTCCACATTGTATCGCCCGACATTGGCCTCAACTTGAACAAGCTCAATGCCAATTCCAATTTCATCGCTTAACAATTCCAAATTTTCTGGTTCAGCCAGCCACTTTGTAAAATCGTGGGCTTCGTGCGCCCACACTTCACGCAACTCAACTTTGTTCAACTTGGCTATTTTCATACGGTTTTTATTTGGGCTTTAACTGTGGAAACAAAATCACATCACGAATGCTTTCTTGTCCAAGCAACATCATGCAAAGCCGGTCAATTCCGATTCCGATTCCGCCAGCCGGAGGCATTCCGTGCTCAAGGGCAACCAAAAAATCTTCATCCAATTTTTGCTGTTCGCCACCGGCTTGGTGTTCCAGCGTTGTGCGCTGGGCAATCGGGTCGTTCTGCTCGGTGTAGCCCGGTGAGATTTCCTGGCCGTTAATGCAACATTCAAAAACTTCTACCGTTGTTGGGTCGTCCGGCGAAAGTTTGGCGAGCGGCACAAGTTCTTTTGGCAGATGCGTGACAAAAACCGGGTTGATTAGAGTTGGCTCTATCAATTTCTCAAACACCGCGCCAGTGACTTCAAAATCCTCGTATTCCTTGCCGATTTCCGCGCCGAGGTCATGCGCGCGTTGACGGCGTTCGGCAGGCGAAATATCAAACCAGTCGGCTCCGGCTTTTTCACGGACGAGGTCTTTGTATTTCGCGCGCCGCCAACTTGGCGTGAGGTCAATTAAAGTGTCATTTTGCATGTCTTCCAATTGGAACTGAATTGCATCCAACGGCTGATATGCGATTGAAACAGTTTTTTCGTCCAAAGAAAACATTTCTGGAAGCTGTAAAAGCAATTGACCTAAACGGGTTTTCATCTCTGCGGTGTAGATAGCAGCTCGCTTTGCAATATCTGAATAGGGTGCATGACCGATTTCAGCATGGAGCTTGTCTATTAGATAATCATCAAAGAAGTCGCCAAAGACGGACTTAAAACATTCATCAATTTTTTGGGAATGTGCTTCAGGATTCTTCCCGGAGGATTTGCTGGCCTCCAACAGGTTTTTCCAAACTTGGTCAAATGCGCGTTCGACTTGGAAAAAAATCCCGCCGAGTTCCGCATTTCGATTTCTTGGAATTTTCAGCGTTCCCAAAACTTTCTGCGCCACGGTCGTGATGAGCGACTCCACCGTTTCCATCATCGTCGCGTAATCACCGAACGCCTGATACGCCTCTAGCATTGTAAACTCCGGATTATGCCGGCGCGAGAGACCTTCGTTGCGGAAGTTTTTCCCGATCTCAAACAGCTTGTCTATGCCGCCGACGAGCAGCCGCTTGTGGTAAAGCTCCAGCGCGATGCGCAGATAAAATTCGCAGCCGAGCGCGTTGTGAAAGGTCTTGAACGGCTGCGCCGCCGCGCCACCGGGAATCGCCTGCATCGCCGGCGTCTCGACCTCGACGTATTTGCGTTCGTGGAAAAAATTCCGGATCTCGTGGATGATCGCGCTGCGCTTGAGCATCACGTCCTTCACGTCGGGATTTGCGATCAAATCGAGGTAACGCTGGCGGTAGCGGATCTCGGTGTCT
>CAJAQO010000199.1 GCA_903944085.1 uncultured Verrucomicrobia subdivision 3 bacterium | reverse complement strand
TCTGGATTGCGGCGGCGGCAATTACGGCGCACTCAACAATTTGCCGGGCGCGTTGGTGGACCTGTTGGCGGATGTTGCCTTTGGCGATGATGGCTGCGGTTCCGGCATCGTCAACGCGGGCACCGTGCGCAAATCCGGCGGAGCGGGCACCAGCACCATCAGCGGCGTGTTCGCCAACACCGGCACAATTGACGCGCAGATCGGCACCCTATCTCTCACCGGCGCTTACACGCTGGCCAATGGCACCAAGTTGAGCTTCGGTCTGAATGGCACGGCCAGCAACGGCCAGATTTTACTTTCCGGTGCGGCGTCGTTCCGGGGCACCCTCAGTGCTAATTTTAATAATCCCTTCTTCTGGCCGACCGTGGGGAGTTCCTTTACATTGCTCAATTACCCTTCCGAATCCGGCGTCCTGTTCACGAACACCGTTTTGCCGGCGTTCATCACTTGGCAAACCAATTACAGCCTCACCAGTTTTACCATGGCCGTGATAGCCCGCTCGACCAACCCCGCGCCGAGCAACCTGTTTTACTCACAGCCAACCGCCACCAATCTGTTCTTTGAATGGTATGGCGACCACACGGGCTGGAATCTTCAAAGCCAGACGAACCCGCTGACCATCGGGCTTAACACCAACTGGTCCACCATCCCGGGTTCGGCACTAACCAATATGCTCTATCTGCCCATCGGCAAAACCAATGGCTCGGTGTTTTTCCGGATGCTTTATCCCTGACGCTTTCTGTTGACGGACGAAGCCGTGGTCGGTCAGCCCGGTGAAATTGTCCCGTCCGGCTGGAGTCGTGCAGACGACGGACGGATACAAATTCAGCCCGTCTGCTTTGACAAGATGATAATTCTGCGAACGGAATGTGATGGCGGCGCTTGAGTTCCGCAGGTGCGGCGAGGAATTATTTTTTGCGCCGAATCCACAGGCTGCCGCCATTGTTTTTGAGGCAATCCGGCATGTTTTCCTGAAACCAGCGGCGGTGCTGGTCAACGCAATACGGCCCGTGCAGCATCATTTCAAATGTGTCGTTGAACATCAGGAAAGCGCGGATGAGATAATCTTCGTTCCAAGCCCGGCCTTCGCGCAACCAGTTTTCAGGATAGTCAAAATTGGAAAAGACATCGTGGATATGAATCCAGACGCCGGGCTGGAGGCGCGGAAAAACTTCAAACACCAGAAAGTTCACGTCGCTGCCCGCCTTGCTCACATGGCTTGAATCAATGAACAGAATGTCGCCGGATTCCAGGGCCGTGAACAGTTTAAGATCCACGCCCTGCACAGCTTGTTCCACGATGGTGCAGCGCTGGGCGTCCTCGGCGCGCAGCAGGCTGCGCAGGCGTTCAGTGTAAGGCTCGATAAAGGTCAGCCGCACGGAGCCGGGCTGAAATCGTTCGACGGTGTCCAGCATCACGGCGGAGGAAAATCCCGAGCCGACTTCCACGATTCGGCGTGGCTGCAGATGCCGGATAAGCAGATGCAAAAAAATGGCATCCGGATAAGAGAAATACGGGTTTTCAAAATAGTAGCGCAGATTGCCAGCCGGCTTCGCTTGAAACGGAATTTCACGATACAAGCGGGCCAGCTCGGCGACCAATGCTTGCTGCGCCGTGAGGTTGAATTCCAAGCCCGAATTTTCGCCGATGACCGGCCGCGACTGGCTCCAGCGTTCAATGTCCGCATCCGACGGAATGGGCGAATAAAAATGTCCGGGCGGATAATAGCGCGACCAATAACGCTTGAACTGGCGGGCGCGAAAACAGGCTCCTAGCAGCGGGATTTTCAGCGCGATTTTCTCGATGGCTTTCGGAATTTGCATGCTGGTTTCGTCCTTGTCTGACGCGTCTTTTGACGTCGCTGGTTTGGCAATGGGCCTCGCACTAGCACGGGCCGATTCAATCTGTTGTTATGCGGCGCGTCATCAGTTTCGTCAAATGAGCTTCTAAATAGCAAGCGATTGCGCAAAAAGAGCGGATTATTGTTCAATTGTTTTTGCAAACCGTTTTATCGGCGCGCAAGGTGCTTCAATTTTTCTACGGCTTTTTAATTTGAACTGAAACATGGCGCGCTTGCGGGATGATGAATTTTTTTACTTCCACGGTCACGCTCATCGGCTTGAACTCCGACCAGACGATGTCCGCGATGTCGGCGGCCAGTTTTTCCAGCAGCTTCCAATCGCGGCCCTCGCCCAATTTCAGCAGCCGTTGCGTGACGGCGAAATAATCAATCGTATCGGCAATCGCATCGCTTTGGGCGGCGGCAGAAAAATCCGTTTCCATTTCGACCGTGAGCAGCAGCCGTTGCGGCTGCACGCGTTCCGCGTCCGGCACGCCGACGCGGTAAAACACTTCGAGATCAACGATGGAAATTTTAGCCACACGTTTTTTTGGTTTTCGCTTTCCACTTTCCGCTTTCCGCTTTTTGAATTTTCAGCACCGCTTCAATCAAAATTTTAGTCGGCCGGTTCAGCTTCAGCTTTTTCGCCTCGGTCAGCGCGAGCCAGCGGAACTCGCGGCCTTCCTCGTTCAGCGTCACGCGCGGATTATTGGCGGCACAATCGCAGATGTAATTCAGCAGCACGAAATGCGCGTCCTTGTAAAACTCCCTTGAGCGGATGCAATCCTGGACGAGCACAAACCGGATGTTCTTCACTTTGAGATCCGTTTCTTCCTTAATTTCGCGGCGCAAACCGGCCAAAGCCGTTTCGCCCCATTTGATTTTGCCGCCGGGAATGCCCCATTTGTTCGACCACTTGTGCGTGCGGATCATCAGCGCCTCGCCGCGCGAATTGAAAATCAGCGCGCCGACCGTGGCCAGCGGAATGTGCGCGTCCGCCATTTGCTGCGCCGGCGGCCGCAGGTTGAAATTATTCTTCTCCAGCAGTTGCCGCAATTCCGAAAGGTGCTCGACGATCACGTCCGGATTTGCGGCGCGCAACTGGTCGAGCGTGTTGTAGCCCGTCAGGACGGCGCAAGAATGGATGCCGCCGTGCTTGGCGGTGGCGATGTCGTGCTCCATGTCGCCGATGAACAGCGTCTCGTCCGGCTGCAGATTGTTTTCGCGGAGAATCTCGTGAATTTTTTCGCGCTTGTCCCAGACATCGGTGTAAGGCCGGTCAATGAAAGCATCGAAACCGTTGCCTTGGCACTGCACTTTGAAATGATCACCGTGGACGGTGCTCAGGAGAAAGGTGCGAATTTTTTTGGTGCGACAGAATTTCAGGAATTCACGCGCGTGCGGCAGTTCGATGACGGAACTCTGCGCCTGGCGAAACTCCGTGTGAAACCATTCCTCCAGTTGCGCCATCGGGACGTGCGGCGTGTGGCGGTCGTAAAATTTCGTGAAGGGCAGCGCGAACTCCGCGCGAAACGTGTCGAGCGACATGGCCGGCTGGCCGGATTGCGTGAGGACAAAATTGGAAGCCTTCAACACGGCAGGCAGATCGTCCACGAGCGTGCCGGACCAATCGAAGATGATGTTGCGGATCACGCCGAAGATTTAACCACGAAACACACGAAACACACGAAAACTTTTTGACTGAAATGACGAGGATAATTTGCTTTCAAAACTTGAAACTTGAAACTTGAAACTCGAAACTTCATTGTGCTCATCGCGTTCCACAAACCTTATGGTGTGCTGTCGCAATTCACCCGCGACGGCTCGCCCAACCGGCCGCTCGCGGAATTTGGTTTTCCAAAAAATGTCTATGCCATCGGCCGGCTGGATGCCGACTCCGAAGGACTGCTGCTCTTGAGCGACGAGGCGCATTGGAACGACAAACTGCTGCACCCGCGCCACGCGCACGAACGCGAGTATTGGGCGCAGGTCGAAAAAATTCCATCGCGCGAGTCCTTGGACAAATTGCAGCGCGGCCTCGTGGTTCAGGGCCATTCCACGCTGCCGTGCCACGCGTGGCGGCTGGAACCGCAGCCGGAAATCCCGCCGCGCGTCCCGCCGATCCGATTCCGCAAAAGCGTGCCGGATTGCTGGATTGGTTTGGAACTGGTCGAAGGCAAGAACCGGCAGGTGCGGCGCATGACCGCAGCCATCGGCCATCCCACGCTGCGGTTGGTGCGCGTGCGGATTGGCAATTTTTGGCTCGGCGACCTGCCGCCGGGAAAATGGCGCGTGCTGACAGCGACGGAAATAAAGTCCGTGCATCCGGGCTGACTCAATGCTTTCCGGCGGCCTTCATTGCCAAGCCACGCATCATGCGCGCAGTTCGGCTGACAGCTGCGTCTTCAACATTTCCAAAACTTTCGCGTGCGCCGTGTTGACGTCGGCGTCGGTCAACGTTTTGTCGTTGGCGCGATAAGTGAACGCATAGGCCAGACTTTTTTGGCCGTCGGGAATGCCCTTGCCCCGGAACACGTCGAAGAGTTCGACCGTTTCGAGATTCGCCGCCTTGGCCTGTTTGACGGTTTGCAACACGGCTTCGTGCGTGGTCGCTTCCGGCACGAGCATCGCCACGTCGCGGCGGCTCGACGGGAATTGCGGCAGCACCTTGAATGACTTCGCCGGATTGCGTTTGGAGAGCAGCAAATCTAAGTTAAACTCCGCGAGAAAAACCGCGTCGCGCAAATCGTATTTTTTCGCGAGCGTCGGCAGCAATTGCCCGAGCTCGCCGAGCGGCAGTTTTCCACCGAGCGTGACGGCCGCCGATTCCAAAAACAGCGCCGTGCTTTCCGCGCGCTTGCCAAAGGCGATGCCGCGCAAACCAAACTGTTCCAGCATTTCCTCGACGAGCCCTTTCAAATCGTAAGCGTCAAACTTCGCATCGCGTTCGTCGCCGCTCCAGAAACGCACTGCACGGTGGCCGGTGATGGCGATGGCGACGCTGCGATTTTCCTTTGTCTGGCCGTTCACATTCGTGAACACGCGGCCGACCTCGAACAGCGCCACGTCGTAATTTTTCCGAGAAACATTGTGCCGGAGCGAATGAATCAAGCCCGGCAGCAAACTCGGACGCAGCACGTCCATGTCGCTGCTTAACGGATTTGCGAGCGCAACCAATTCTTCATTCTTCATTCTACATTCTGCATTCGCAATTAAGGTTTGCCCTTGCGCCTCGTTCAGGCCGAGGCCGGCAAGAATGCGGCGCACTTCGCCAATCTGGTCATAAACCGCGTCGAACGCATTCGCGCCGAGCGCGCCGCGCGGTGGCGTGCTGGGAATTTTATCTATGCCGAACAGCCGGCCGACTTCTTCGATCAAATCCACTTCGCGTTTCAAATCCACCCGCCACGACGGGAGGCTGAATGTGCATTCGCCGGGCTGCTGCGCCACGGTTTTCAAGCCGAGCTTGTTCAAGTAACCGACCTGGTCAGCGTGCGAGATGCCGATGCCGAGCAAATCCTTCGACTTGGCGAAGTGCAGCGTGATTTGCTTTTCCTCTTTGGCCTTGGGCTGAACGTCCACGACGCCTTCGGCCAACTGGCCGCCGGCGGTTTCCAAAATCAATTGCGCCGCGCGCTGGCTTGCCCAGTCGCAGATGCCCACATCCGCGCCGCGCTCGAAGCGGTAACTGGCATCGCTGCGCAGACCAAGCAGCTTGCTCGTGCGACGAATGTTCACCGGTGCGAAATATGCGCTTTCAATCAACACGTCCACAGTCGAGTTGTTGATTTCAGTATTCGCGCCGCCCATGACGCCCGCGAGCGCGATGCCTTTGGTTTCATCCGCAATCAACAGCATCTCGTTCGTCAGCGTGCGTTCCTGATTGTCGAGCGTCTTGAATTTTTCACCAGCAGCCGCGCGGCGGACGACGATGGTCGGCTTGCCGTCCGCGCCTTTGGCGATCAGATGATAATCAAACGCATGCAGCGGCTGGCCGGTTTCGAGCATGACGTAATTCGTCACGTCCACGATGTTGCTGATGCTGCGGATGCCGACTTTCTCCAGCGTGTCGCGCAACCATTCCGGGCTTGGCCCGACTTTCACGCCCTTGATGACGCGCGCCGTGTAGCGCGGACAAAGTTCCGCGTCTTCGATGCGAATGGAAACCAACGATGAAGTTTCAAGTTTCAAGTTTGAAGTTTCAAGTGCGGGCGTGCCGCAGCTTGAATCTTGAATCTTGACACTTGGAACTTTCAGCGCATTCCCCGTCACCGCCGCGATTTCGCGCGCGATGCCGATGACGCTGTTCAGGTCTGGCCGGTTCGGCGTGACTTCGAGATCGTAAACCACGTCGCTGCCGCTGCGGCCCAGATATTCGCCAAACGGCTGGCCGACCTTCGCGTCCTCGCGCAGGATGAGCAGGCCGTCTTCCTTCTTGTGGCCGATGGCTTCGGGATCGAGGCCGAGTTCCTCGTGCGAGCACAGCATCCCGTGCGATTCCACGCCGCGAATTTTCCCGACCTTGATGGTGAACGGCTCTTTCTCGCCGGGCTTGGGCGGCAACGACGCGCCGGGCAGGATGAGCGGCACTTTGTCGCCCGCCTTGAAATTCTGCGCGCCGCAAACGATCTGGCGTTCACCGTTGCCGTCATTCACGCGGCAGACGGAGAGCTTGTCGGCGTTGGGATGCTTGTCGCGCGAGACGACCTGCGCCACGACGATGCCGTCGAACGCGCCGGAGATTTTCTGCACGCCCTCGACTTCGAGGCCGAGCATGGTTAGCCGCTCGGTCAATTCCTCGGGCGACCAGTTGAAATCAACGTATTGTTTGAGCCAGTTAAGGGTGACTTTCATTTTGTGCAAATTTATTTAGCAGCAAAGTATGGTTGTAAAATTTTGGATACCAAAATTAAAAGAAAACCAATACCTAAAGATAAATTGCGAATGGAATTAAATATGTCTGCTTTTCTAATTTCTTTCATGGCGTCTTCGCGCAATTCATTTACTGAAACTCTATTTATTTCAATCTTTGCTACCAATTCTATGCGTGTGGCTCTTTTTTGTTTTGGGCTATCAAAAACCTCTGCGTTGCTATTTCCAAGAAGTTCCAAAATCTGTGTCGATTCTTCTAATAGCAACAAAACTTCTTTGTTTAGCATTATTACGGTTTTTGAAATGCTGATTGCCCACAAACCGATTCCGAAACAAACCGTTAAAGCAAATAATGCGATGGGCGTTAGAAAATAATACCAAGAATCAAAAGTATGCGGTGTGTAGGTTTGGCCAATATAGGCAAACAACGCTCCAGCCGCACTGCAAATATAATAATCAAATTTTTCTCCAGAGGCATGTTCTTTGGAATGAAGGTCAAAACTTTTTTCATTCATAACGATTTCGCCAGCGGCAACAAGTCGTTGAAGTGCTTGTCGCAATGTTCCAATTCAAGCTCGTGTGTGGCCGCACACGCCGCTGTGATGATGTCGCTCAACGGCACGGTGATTCCCTTTTCCCGGCAGCGTAACGCAAGTTTTGAAGACAATCGCCAGACGGCGGCGTTCACCGGAATGAGTTCGACTTCATTTTCCATTTCGGCCAGTTCGCGCTTTTCTTTTGTGCCGCGCACGCCGTGCCACAGTTCAACCAAAGTGATGTCGCACCAG
>CAJAQO010000198.1 GCA_903944085.1 uncultured Verrucomicrobia subdivision 3 bacterium | reverse complement strand
CATGCGCCAGTTGTTGACGTATTGGCCGCCGCGCATCGTGTCGGCGAAGTGCACCTTCCAACTGTCGCGGTCGTCGACGTTGCCCATGGCCGCCGCCATGCCGCCTTCGGCCATGACGGTGTGCGCCTTGCCGAGGAGCGATTTGCAGATCAGGCCGACCTTGACGCCAGCCGCCGACGCTTCAATCGCCGCGCGCAAGCCCGCGCCGCCTGCGCCGATCACCAGCACGTCAAATTCGTGAGTTTCGTAATTGGTAGCCACAAAGATCTTTCAGTTCAGGGTTAAAATTTGAAGAACACAACGTCGTGCAGATGTCCCGTCGCGCAGAGCCGCACATAAACATCCGTGAAACCCACCCAGAACAGGCTGATCCACGCCCACATCATGTGGCGGATATTCAGGCAGGTGACGCAATTGTAAGCTTTCGCGCAGGTCGGCGCTTTGGATTTGGAATCCAAGAATCCACCGATCAAATGCCGCAGCGAGTGGCAGCCGAAAGTATACATCGCCAGAAAAACGGCGTTCAGCGTCAGCACAATTGTGCCCACGCCAATGCCGAAATGTTCTTTGCCGGTCGGGTCGGTGAACCACATTCCCAGCCACGCGTCATACGAGAGCAGGAGGATGAATAGGAATGCGAGGTAAAAGAAATAGCGGTGAACATTCTGGATGATGAGCGGGAAATAACGTTCGCCCAAAAAAGATTTACGCGGCTCGCCAACAGCGCAGTTGACGGGATCGGCCCAAAAAGCTTTGTAATAAGCGCCGCGATAATAATAGCAGGTGAAACGAAAACCGGCCGGAATCCACAAGATCAAAAACGCCGGCGAGAACGGTGCCCAACCTGGCCACCACGCCGGCAGCGTGCCGATCGCGTGCGGCGAAGTGCCCCAGAATTCCGGCGAATAAAACGGCGAGAGATAATTGGCCCCCCCATTTTCCCCATGCAAGCCGCCATACCAATAGCTGCAAACATGATTGTGCATGTCGCCGACGCCCTGAAACGCCGCCCACGTCGAGTAAATGATGAAGGCGGAAAAACCGAGGAAGACGACGAGGGGTTGCAACCACCACACGTCGGGGCGGGTCGTTTCGCCAAAGCCGCGTTGCTTCGGCAGGGTATCAGCGTAAGCCATAATGCAGTTAACTCTAATTACTAGACCGTCCAGCGTCAACGCGCAGGAGCGGATCTCGAAAAGTATAAGCCCCACTTCGAATTAACTTGCAGCCGTCTTATATTGTTGGATTCTCGCCGCGTCCCACTCGTTCAAGCCGCGCTCGCCGCCGGCCGCCGGCGAAAATCCCAAGCATTCCAGCGCTTCACCCACCAGGTAGAGCGAGCCGGTGATGACGACAAAAGGCTCGTCTTTGCAGGCATTTAACGCGGCGGTCAGATTTTCAAACCGCCCGACTTCCGCCGCCGGATTCGCGGCACGAAAACAATTCGCCAGGGCTTCGGCGTCCGCCGTGCGTTCGCTGGCGACCGGCACGGTGAATACTTTGGCCGCCAGCGGGGCCAAAGTCCGGCAGATCTCCGGCCAGCTTTTATCCGCCAGCGCGCCAAAAATGAGCGCCGGCCGGGAGCCTGCAAAATGTCTCTCCAAGGCGGCGCGGAAGGTTTCCGCGCCGGCAATATTGTGCGCGCCGTCCAGCAGGATTTTTTGCCCGCCAGTTAGTTCGATCAATTGCAGCCGGCCCGGCCAGCGCACTGCGGCCAGCCCGGCGCGGATTTGTTTCTCGGCGACGGGAATTTGCGCCTGCAAAATGTCCACTGCCGTCAGCGCGAGGGCGGCATTCAGCCGCTGATGTTCGCCCAGAAGCGAGGTGCAAGGCGTGAGGCGCGAGGCGTGAGGCGCTTGAACATACGTCAGCGCCGCACCTTTTTGTTCGGCCACCTGCTCAATCACGCGCAATGCCTCCGGCGCGTCCGCCGCCGTGACTACCGGCACACCGGGCTTGATGATGCCGGCTTTTTCGGCGGCGATTTTTTCCAGCGTGTCGCCCAGCCATTGCTGATGATCAAAGGCGATGTTCGTGATCACGCTGGCCAGCGGCGTGACGATGTTGGTCGCATCCAACCGTCCGCCAAGACCGGTTTCCCAAATCACCAGATCGCATTTCTGCTCCGCAAAAAACTTGAGCGCCATGACGGTGACGACTTCAAAAAAAGTCGGATGATGTTCGGGCGGAAACGAATTGAGCAGCGGCTGGATTTCGTCAACGAGCCGGACGACTTCAGCCTCCGAAATCAATTGCCGGTTGACCTGAATCCGTTCGCGAAACGAAACCAGGTGCGGCGAGGTGAACAGGCCGACGCGCAAGCCCGCCGCGCGATAAATGCTTTCCAGCATCGCGCACGTCGAACCTTTGCCATTCGTGCCGGCGACATGGATGAAGCGGAGGTTTGCCTGCGGGCTGCCCGCGAGCGCGGCCAGTTTGAACGTGTTTTCCAGCCCGAATTTTGCGCCGAACAAGCGCAGGCCGTAGAGAAATTGAATGGCGGCGGAATAAGTCACGACCAGATTTTTTCAAACGATTTCATTGCGTCCGGCCGAATTTTTTCTCCAGCTCGCGGTAGTTCATTTCAATCAAAGTCGGGCGGCCGTGCGGACAGGTGTAAGGCATCGCGCAGCGGCGCAAATCCTCGACCAGATTTTCCAGCTCCGCGCCGCCGAGTGGATCGTTGGCCTTCACCGCGTGGCGGCAGACGGTCTTGGCCACGGTGTGTTCGCCGAGCCGCGCGAGATTCACCTCGCGGCCGGCGGCGCGCAATTCGTCCACGAGGTCAAACACAAACCGGCGCGGGTCGGCGGCTTTGACGAACGGCGGCAGCGCGTCGAGCAGAAAAGTGCGCTCGCCAAATTCGCTCAAGCCCACGCCGAGCCGCGTGAGCGCGGCCAGTTGCTCGCGCAAAAACTGCGCGTCGCGCGGCGGCAGCTCAATCGTCTCCGGCAGCAATAATTTTTGCGACGGCGTGGAACCGTTTTGTTCCAGCCGCGCCAGCATCTGCTCAAACAAAATCCGCTCGTGCGCCGCGTGCTGGTCGAGCAGCACGAGGCCGCGGTCGGATTCCAGCAGCACATATAATTTGCCGACCACGCCGATCAGCCGGAGCGGAATGTTGAGCAGCGGCGCGGGCAACTGTGGATGGCGGATGGCGGATGACGGATGGCTTTCAATTGCCGATTGCCGATTGCCGATTGCCGATTGAACTTCCGCCGGGTTGGTTGCTGCTTCTGTTTTCGCCGGCGATGACGGTCTGAAGCCCATTTTCAAAGGCGTTTGCGCGGCGGCCGACGCAATCTGCGCCGGCGTTGCCGGCAACGGTTTCAGTTTTTCGGGAAAGTTCGGCAGCGCGGGCGCGGAAACTTCCGGTGCCGCCGGCAATTCGATTTGCTCAATGACTTTGGGCTTTGGGCTTTGGACTTTGGCCTCCGACCCATGAAACGCCAGCAGCGCGTCATGCACGGCCTGCGCCACAAATTTTCGGATTTCAAATTCGCGGTGGAATTTCACCTCGCGCTTGGCCGGATGAATGTTCACGTCCACGGCGGCGGGATCAATTTCGAGAAACAGGCAGCAGACCGGATAGCGGCCCTTCATCAGCGAGTTATGATAGCCCTCGATGAGCGCGTAATTGACGCCGCGATTTTCCACCGGCCGGCGGTTGACGAAAACAAACTGGCCGTCGCGCGTCGCGCGCGAGACGCCGGGCGAGCCGATCAAACCCCAAATGCGGATTGTGGATTGCGGATTGCGGATTTCCGGCTTTTCCGGCAGCGCGGTCTCAAAAATGTCCGTTTCATCCGGCGCGGGCGAATTGCCATCGTCGTCGAGCGCGGCGGTAAAATTCACCGGCAGCAATTTTTCATCGCCGAGCAGTGCGCGGAGCCGTTCGCGCAACGCCTTGATGCGGCTGGAAATCGCGTGTTCACTTTTCACCGCAGGCAGTTGCCAGACGTTGCGGCCGTCTTTGACGAACGCGAACGCGACCTCGGGAAACGCCAGCGCGGCGAGCGTGAGATAATGCTGGATGTGCGCCGCCTCGGTTTCTTCGGTGCGCAAAAATTTCCGGCGCGCCGGCAGGTTGAAAAACAATTGCCGCACTTCGACGCTCGTGCCGGGCGCGCTCCCGGCGGCTTTCACCTCGGCGATGGTGCCGCCGTTGACGATGATCTGGCTGCCTTCGGGCGAAGTGCTTTCGCGTTCGCGCGTGGTCAGCGTGAAGCGGCTGACGCTGGCGATGCTCGGCACGGCTTCGCCGCGAAAACCCATTGTGGCGATGGACGCCAGATCTTCCGCGCGCTGAATCTTGCTCGTCGCATGGCGTTCGAGCGAGAGCAGCGCGTCGTCGCGGCTCATGCCCCAGCCGTCGTCGGTCACGCGGATGAGGCTGCGCCCGCCGGCGCCGATTTCCACGGTGATTTTTTGCGCCTCGGCATCGAGCGAATTTTCCACCAGTTCCTTGACGACGCTGGCGGGCCGTTCAACCACTTCGCCGGCGGCGATCTGGTTGGCGACTTGTTCGGTAAGCAGCCGGATGCGGTTCATGCGCAGTGAAGCGTGATGCGTGATGCGTGATTTGTAAAGTGCGAGCGCGCCGGCAACAAAAAAATTTCTTTCACCCATCACGCATCACGCGTCAATTTCATTTCACCAGCGGCAGCGTGAAGCCAAAGATCGCGCCACGCCCGGTTTCGCTGCGGACGAAAATTTTCCCGCCGTGATCCTCGACAATTTTTTTGCAGATGGACAGGCCGAGGCCGGTGCCGTGCGCCTTGCCGTGCGTGGCAAACGGCTGGAACAACTGGCCGGCGATTTCCGGCGAAATGCCCGGCCCGGTGTCCTCAAGCTCGGTGAGGATTTCATTTTCGTCGAACCGGAACCGCAGAAATATTTTTCCGCCGTTGAGCATCACGTCCGTGGCATTGCCGACGAGGTTGAAAAAAACACGGCTCAACCGGCGCGGATCAAACCGCACGCGCACGGGCGGCGGGACATTTTCCATTTCAACTTGCGCCGTTTTAAGTTCCGCTTCCGCGCGCAGATCGCCGACGAGCTCCAGCACGAACGCCCGGTAGTCGCCGGCCATGAGCGCCGCCTCCGGCCGCGCGCCTTGGGTGAAAATCAGGATGTCGCCGACGAGGTCGTTGATGCGCTCGACCTGTCGGCAGATGCGGAGCTGCGCCTGCGCGCGGATTTCCGGACGGATGCCCGGCATGTCAAACATCTCTGCCGAAAGGCTGATGATGCTCAACGGATTTTTCAAGTCATGCACGACGCCTTGCGCGAACCGGCCGATGACCGCGAGGCTTTCGGCCTGGACCAATTCGCGCAAGTGCAGTTGGTTAAACTCACGGAGCCGGTGGCTGATCTGTTGCAGCAGTGCGAACGCTAGGCCGGGCGAGTGTTCGAGAAACGAAAGCATTTCGCCGCGCGGCAGAAAAAAAACCGCCGTGGCCTGCGCCGCCGCCGCCGTGGCCGAACGCGGGCGCAGCTCAATGACCGCCATTTCACCGAAAATTTCGCCCGGACCCAGCCGCGAAAAAACCCGATGCCCGCCCTGGCTGGCGGAAATTTCCACCAAACCGGCCTTGACGAAATAAACGCCATCGCCCGGCGCGCCTTCGTGGAAGATTTCCTGGCCGGCAGCAAACTGGTGCTCCTGGGCGATGCGCCGGAGCACCTGTAGTTCGGTGCGGTTCAAATGACGGAACAGCGGAATGGTTTCCAGCGTGATCACCGCGCCACTTTACGGCATAACCCGTCGGCGTAAAGACGGGAAAAGGCATTTCTGGCGTTAACCTCAAGGGTTCGGCAAGGCGGGCACCGGAAATATCGCTGGTTATTCAGCATACGTCGCTCCGATCCAAGAACCGCAGAATTTTTCCTAGCAGCCACACTAACTAAATATATAGTGACAATTATCGCAGGAAAACACCTTTTCACCACCCGGTTGATTGGCAAAGCGGTCGCAAGGAGATTGACAAACTGTTGCCCGGCTGTAACATTGCAGTATTCGGGTAGCAGCACGTTTCTTCAGCGGGGTTCCCCACCCCCACCTCCTTGGCGTCTGCTGCCCGGATTTTTAAATTCAAAACTTTCCCAACCAAAACTTGACGCTGGGCGAAATATTTTTTATTGTCTCGTCCCCCTTCGCGGGGGTGTAGCTCAATTGGTTAGAGCGCTGCCCTGTCACGGCAGAGGTTACGGGTTCGAGCCCCGCCACTCCCGCCATTTTCGTTATCGTGACTGCTTGTGACACACAGCGTCAGAACCTGACTTCCGCCAATGTTCACAAGCAGTTTTTGCGTTTCCACCCCGCCACCCGTTGTGACAGATGATGACCCGTCTTGATCCACTGTGACTAAAAAGAGGAGGCTATTGGGAAGGCTGATGCCGTATAGCTTGGCAACACGTCAATTGCCCTCTCAACCCCAAAAAGATTTTCGTCCGGGTATATCTCGTCTGTAAGCTGGCTGTCCCGGTGACGCATTCTCCCGATACAAAGAAGCTGGACCATTAAGAAAAAAACCGATTATTCCCGCCACGGATTCACGGTTTTGCAGCCGGGAAAATGTTTTTCATTCCGCGTGACGACGGCCAGCCCATTGCTCCGCGCTATCGCTCCAATCAATGAATCGTCGTAGAGGATCGGCTTGTTTTTGGCTTCCGCCATCATCCGCCCCCACTCCGCCGCCGCCGCCTCGTCAACCACCTAAATCGCTTCGCGGTAGTCTTCCAACACAAAATCAAAAATGCGTTCCAGCGCGATCCGCGCCTTTGTTTTACCTTGCAACTCGATGCCCTGGCGCATTTCAGTCAGTGTCAAAGTGGAAATGCCGATCTCACCACGATGCGAAGCGAACCACTCTTTGACCGGGTTGCCAGAGCGGAAGTAATCGCTGACGATGTTGGTATCCGCGAGGTATTTTAGAACCGGCATGGCGGGACGTGCTCCGTTTTCACCGGTTCAAAGGTGAATCCTTCCGCCGCCAAGGCGTCCAGATGCTCCGTCAAATCACGCGTGGCCTGGCCTATTTGCCGGATGCGACGACGCGCTGGCGGCGCGGACTGCAAGCGTTTTGCCGGTAAGTTTGAGCGCCTGATCCATTTAGCGGGAGACTGAAGCGGGTTCACGCAAGGGTTCCAACCTGTTGACCGCAGAATTTCCACAGCATGGATTCAGCGTGATTGAGCGATCGGTCCCGGTGGTGAACGAGTCCCCAGCTTTGTTCAATCGGCTTTTTACCAAAGCGCAAGGAAATGAAGCTGTGGTGTTTTAATTCCGGCGCGATCACCCAACCGGGGAGCAGGCTCAGGACCTGGGTTTGGAGCACAAAGCTCTTCACGGTTTCCAAATTTTCGACTTCGGCGGCGATGTTCAGATCAATGTCACGCTGGAGCAAGAATAACTCCAGGGCCTTTCGCTCGTGGCCGCAGCCCCGCAGCAAAATACAAGATTGTTCGGCAAGTTCGGCGCGCGAGACCTTGGATTTTGCGGCGAGGGGATGGCCGGCATTGACCACCAAATGAAAGCGGTCAGAAAGCAGCGGCAGAAATTCCAAGTTTTCTTGGGCTGGTGGTTTGGCCGCGAGGACCAAATCCACCGCGCGATTTTCCAGCAGGCTGGCGGCTTGGCCCGGCGTGCAGGTTTCAACCTGAATTACGGAACGTGGGAATTCGCGGCGGAATTTTAAGAGCACCGACGTGAGGAAATCCGGGGGGAAAATCGCTTCCACCGCCAGCCGCAGACGACGCGATCCCCATTTATTCAAACCGGCGAGGGTCATTCGCGCCTGGCGCATTTCTGAAAGCGCCCGTTCCGCGTGAAACAACAGCGCTTCGCCAGCCTCGGTGAGCGTCACCTTTTTGCCCAGCTTGTGAAAAAGACGACAGGCCACTTGCTCCTCCAAGTTGCGGATCGAGTGGCTGACGGCCGAATGGGTGAGACAAAGTTCTTTTGCGCTGAGCGTGTGGCTCCCGGTTTGGGCCAGCGAGACAAACGCTTTCAACTGCCTGCTATCGAGCGTTTCGTGCATGCGTGAATTTATTTCACAATCCGTGCCAAAACTTTTCAACGCCTACCTGCGAGGACCGCATGGCCATGGCATTCGCACTGCTGAATTCCATTTCAGGAAGAGGCAGAACAAAAAACCACACGGCGCATTTCCGTGGAAGCAATTGGAACGCCAAGCGGTGCCGCTTCCCGAAACGGGAATCAAATAAAAAAACAACCACCTCAAATGCTCATGCGAAAAAAACAACTTCAAACCCCCACCGGTCTGGCAAGGACGAGCGCGTGTCTGGGCATGCTGGCCACGGCTGGCCTGACCGCCCAAGGACAAACCGCTCCGGGCGACGATAAAATCACCGCCTTGGAACAAAAAAATGCCGCGATGCAATCCCGGCTAGACACGTTGGAAGACCTCGTCAAAAAAGAGGGCCTCATGCCCAGCGGTCCCACCAACAGCGTCATTTCCGGGTTGAGTCAATTGAAAATCAGCGGCTTCGTGCAGGCCTCGTATTTCTACAACACGCAGCGTCCCGCGAATGGCTTCAACGACGGCTATCTTTGGAACACCAAGGATAATTCCTTTTCGCTGAACAAATTCAAGCTGACGATCGCCAGCGCACCGGTGGCGTCGGACAAGTGGGACGCGGGCTTCCAAACCTCGCTGTTGTTCGGCGAGGATGCGCCCGATCTCAATTCCGGCGGGGCCAACGGCCTTGGCGGCAACACCAGCTTCAATGATTTGCGCGAAGCTTATGTGGAACTGAATGTGCCCATCGGCACCGGCTTGGACATCAAAGCCGGCGAATTGATTTCGCTGCTGAACTGGGAGTCCGGCGACGGCGGCGCGGCGAATCCCAACTTCTCTCAAGGCAATCAGTGGTGGTTCACCGGCAACGGCCCTTCGGCCGGCATCCAAGGCACCTATAACTTCACCGACAAGATTGGTTTGACGCTGCGCGTGGACAACGGACTGTTTCAAGGACCGGTGGACGTCAACTCCGGCAAAGCTTTCAGCGGCAGCCTCAACTTCAAGCCAACCAAAGCGCTTTGGATTAACCTGATTGGCTGGTATGAGAGTGCTGCGGGTGGTGACAACGACATATCCGGCTTCTCAACGATTGGCGGGTATCAGGTCTGCGAAAAACTCGGCACGGGCTGGGAGGCTGATTATTTCAACTTCAGTTCCGTCGTCAATGCGAGCGATCTTTGGTCGGTCGGTGGCTGGATTTGGTATGATTTCACGCCCAAGATAGATTTGGCGTTGCGCGCCGACTATGTGGACAATCGTGATGGCATGCTTGGACCGGCGGTTCGCCCCGGGGCCGGCCTCCCATTCTCGCCGGATTCGGACGGCAGCTTAGGCAGTGTGACCCTCACGCTCAATTACAAGCCGGTCCCCAACATCAAAATCCAGCCGGAAATTCGTTACGATTACACTTCCTATTCCAAAGGATTGGAAGCGGACGGCAAAAAGGACCGCATCATTATCGGCTGCGGCGTCAGTTATCTGTTCTAAACTTGCTGATTTAAAACCAATAAAAAAACCAACCAAAAAAGCTTCAGACAATATGAAAAAACATTTAATGAAATGTCTGGCGGCAATGTCGGCAGCCGTCATGGTTTCCTCACATGCCTCGGCGCAAGACACCGTCAAAATCGGCATTCTGCACTCGCTCTCCGGCACCATGGCTATCAGCGAAACGTCATTGCGTGACGTGCTGCTGTATGCCTTCGATGAAATCAACGGCGCTGGCGGCATCAAGGTCGGGGACAAATCCTACAAAATCGAACCGGTCATCGTGGACGGCGCATCCAATTGGCCGCTGTTCGCCGAAAAGGCGAAGCAGTTGCTCGAAGAAGACAAGGTGGCCGTTACTTTCGGCTGCTGGACTTCCGTGAGCCGCAAATCGGTGCTGCCGGTGTTTGAAAAGGACAACGGCATGTTGTTTTATCCGGTCCAATACGAAGGCGAGGAATTGTCGAAAAACATTTTCTACACCGCCGAGGCTGTGAACCAGCAGGCCACGCCGGCGGTGGATTACCTGCTCAAGGCTGGCAAGAAAAAGTTCTATCTGATCGGCACGGACTATGTATATCCGCAGACAACCGATTTAATTCTCTACAAATATCTTTTGCTTCACGGCATCCCGGCTGAAAACATCGGCGGCGGATTTCGCAAGGATGATTCTGGCAAAGTCATTTCCGCTGGTAAATACGTCCCGTTCGGCCATACGGACTTTCAACAGATTGTTGCGGACATCAAGCAGTTCGCCGCCAGCGGCGATGCTTGCGTGCTCAACACGATCAATGGCGATTCCAACGTGCCGTTCTTCAAAGAAATCGCCGCCGCCGGTCTGACTGCTGCCGACTGCCCAGTAGTTTCCTTCAGCTTGGCGGAAGATGAACTCCGTGCGCTGCCGACGAAGGATCTTGTCGGCGAACTCGGTTGCTGGACTTACTTCATGTCCATCAATTCACCCGCGAACAAAGCGTTTCTCAAGAGCTGGAACGCTTGGCTCAAGACGCAGACGCATCCCGGCGTGGTGAAGGAAAAACGCGCCGTGGACAGTCCGATGGTGCTCTCCTACGACGGCGTTTACCTTTGGAAGGCCGCGGTCGAAAAGGCTGGCTCCTTCGACGTGGACAAGGTGAGCGCGGTGCTCGAAGGTGGCGTCGTGTTCGACGGCCCTGGTGGCAAGGTTACCATGCAGAAAAATCATCATGTGACCAAGGACGTGTTCATCGGCGAGACCAAGGCCAACGGCCAGTTCAAAATTTTGGAAACCTTCCCGCAAGTCTACGGCGAACCCTTCATGTTGAAAGACCTCGACGCGAAACTCGCCGCAAAATGATAAATAATTTGTGCCGGTTTCTCGGCTGCGTCCATTCAGCCGCAGGGAACCAGCACTGACGCAAGTCATGGGCGGGGGCAAAAACCCCCGCCCTTTTTTAAAAATGCATCGAACCTTGAAATTTCTTTTTTCCCTGCTCTGCGGGATATTTTCAGTCCTGGCCGTGCAGGCCCAGGATGCCGCCATTCGCGAAAAATTGTCGCACGCAATCCTGGCCGAAGGGGCCGAGCAGCCGAAACTTGTTGGAGAATTGTCTGACACCGGCTCCAAAATTGTCCGCGAAGTGCTGGTCGCGTGGACGCGCGACAATGTTTTTCTTTATGACGCTGACACCGTAAAAATTCCCGTGTTGCTCGAAGACCAGACCGACGCCGACGGCAAGGCCCGCGCGATCCGCATTGATAATGGCAAATTTCTGCTGGACGACAAAAAGCAGGAACTCCGTTTTGCCCCGACCGAGCTGACTTCCGCCGACACAGATGCGGCGTTGCGCACGGTCATTCAGCAGACACTGGATTCACTCGCCTTGGCCGATCCCGATCCCGACGCCCGCGAAAACGCCGTGCTCAAACTTGGCAACTCGAAAAAACTTAAGAACATTCCTGTTTTGCAGGCGCGTCTCGCCAAGGAAAACGATTTAACCGTCAGAAGAAACATCAACGAAGCCATCGCCATGCTGCAACTCGGCGACCCCGATCCGAAAGTCCAGGTCGCCGCTTTGCAACAACTCGCCGCGCTCAAATCCATCGGCAGCCTGGACATGGTGAAGTCGCTCGCCGAAAGCAAAACCGCCGCGCCGGAAATCGTCAAGGCCGCGAAGCTGTCCGCCGAAACCATCGGCGAACACATTGCCGCCGTGAATTTCTTTGGCACGATATTTCGCGGCTTAAGTCTTGGCTCAATTTTGCTCGTCGTCACGCTCGGTCTCGCCATCACCTTCGGCCTCATGGGCATCATTAACATGGCTCATGGCGAAATGATCGCCGTCGGCGCCTACACCACTTATGTCGTGCAAAATTTGTTCGGCAGCGGTTTTGCGTTTTCCATCAATCTGCCATTCAGCTTCTTTGGCCATCCGCTGGGTTTCGGATTGCATCTTCCGGGCATGAATTCCACCGGCTGGTTTTATGAAACATATTTTATTTTTGCGCTGCCGTTGAGTTTTTTGATGGCGGCCCTCGCCGGCTTGGCGCTGGAACGTTCCGTCATACGTTTTCTGTATCGGCGTCCGCTTGAATCCTTGCTCGCCACGTGGGGCGTTTCGCTGGTGATGCAACAACTTTTCCGCATGGTTTTCGGCGCGAACAATGTGCAGGTCAGTTCGCCGCGCTGGCTGCAAGGGCATTTCACCTTGAACGACGTGCTGCTCGGCTACAATCGCGTGTTCGTTATCGGCTTTGCCGTGCTGATTGTGATCGGCACCTGGATGCTGCTGACGAAAACGCCGCTTGGCCTGCTGATCCGCGCCGTGATGCAAAACCGCGACATGGCTTCGTGCATGGGCGTGCGCACCGCGCGCGTCAACATGATGACCTTCGCCTTCGGTTCCGGTTTGGCGGGACTTGCCGGCGCGTTTCTCTCGCAGATTGGCAATGTTGGTCCGAGTCTCGGTCAGAGCTACATCGTGGATAGTTTCATGACCGTGGTGGTCGGTGGCGTCGGCAGCATCGTGGGCACGGTCTATGCCGCAGTAGGCATCGGCACCAGCGACCAAGTGTTGCAACAGGTCACTGGTTCGCCGGTCACGGGCAAGATCGTGGTGCTCGTGTGCATCATTTTGTTTTTGCAATGGAAACCCGGCGGGCTGTTCTCAATCCGCAGCCGGAGCCTCGACTGATTTACGATTTATGATTTACGTGTTGCAAAAATTCTTATGCGCGTCGCCACGTTGGAATTTCACGGATGATCAAACAACTCGTCAATCGCATATCGTAAATCGCAAATAAAAACATGCGTTTATTTTCCAAATGGGAATTGATCGCGGTCGGAGCGGCCGTGCTGTTGATGCTGGTAGTGTTGCCGTGTTTGAATGCGTTCACGCTTGAAAGCAGTTGGTTGCACGTCAGCAATTTCACCATCACGGTCTATGGCAAATATCTCTGCTACGCGATGCTGGCCATCAGTGTGGATTTGCTCTGGGGCTACACCGGCTTGTTGAGTCTCGGACAGGCGCTGTTCTTCGCGCTCGGCGGTTACATGCTGGGCATGTATCTCATGCGCATGATCGGCGACCTCGGCCAGTATCATCAACCGATTCCCGATTTTCTTGTGTTTCTCGGCTGGAGCACGCTGCCGGCGTTTTGGAAGCCGTTTGGCAGTTTTCCGTTTGCGATGTTCATGGCGGTTTTGCTGCCCGGCACGCTGGCGGGAATTTTCGGCTACCTCGCCTTTCGCTCGCGCATCCGCGGCGTTTATTTTTCGATCTTAACGCAGGCACTGACCTACGCCGCATGCCTGCTTTTTTTTCGCAACAGCTTGCTGCTCGGCGGCAATAACGGCTTCACCGATTTCAAATTTATCCTCGGCCACGACACGCGCGAACCGGCCACGCAGCGCGGTTTGTTCATCGTCACCGGCATCGCGCTGCTGCTCGTTTATCTCGTTTGCAAATGGCTCACGACAACGAAATTTGGCAAAGTCCAGCGCGCCATTCGCGACAGCGAAAACCGCGTGATGTTTTCGGGTTATTCCACGGCCAACTTCAAACTTTTCATCTTCGTGCTCGCATCGGTCATCGCGTCGCTCGCCGGCGTGCTCTACGTGCCGCAAGTTGGCATCATCAATCCCAGCGAAATGGCGCCGGACAAATCGCTCGAAGCCGTCGTGTGGGTCGCCGTCGGCGGGCGTGGCACGCTGATCGGGCCGATCCTCGGCGCGTTCGCCGTGAATGCCATGAAAAGCTGGGCGACGCGTGCCTATCCGGACATGTGGCTGATTTTTCTCGGCACGATGTTCATTCTGGTCACGGTATTCATGCCCAAAGGCATTGTCGGCCTGCCGGCACAATTGCGCGATGTGTATAAAAAATTAACTGCTAGAAAAATGAAAGTTGAACCGGCTCCGGTTGCCGCCAACGGCGAGGAACCTTTGCCCGCCAAATCCGAATGACCAACGCGCCCAAACAATTTGTGCTGCTGCTGGAAGGCGTCAACAAAAATTTTGACGGCTTCAAGGCGATTTCGGATTTGAATTTTTACATGGACGAGGGCGAGTTGCGCACGATCATCGGCCCGAACGGCGCGGGCAAAAGCACGATGATGGACATCATCACCGGCCGCACCAAACCCGACACCGGCAAGGTGGAGTTCGGCTTCAACACGGATTTGACGACGATGAACGTGCCGGAGATCAACCGGCTCGGCATTGGCCGGAAATTTCAGACGCCGTCGGTTTACATTCACCACACCGTTTTTGAAAACCTGCTGCTCTCGCTGAAAGGCCCGCGCGGAGTATTCACCGCGTTGTTTTCACGCACCACCGCCGAGCAGCGCGACCGTATCGAAGCCGTTTTGAAAACTATCGGCTTGAGCGATAAGGCTGAAACATTGGCCGGCTCGTTGTCGCACGGTCAGAAACAATGGCTCGAAATCGGCATGTTGCTCGCGCAAGACCCGAAATTGTTGCTGGTGGATGAACCCGCCGCCGGCATGACAGACGAGGAAACGCACAAGACCGGTGAACTGCTGTTGAGCCTCGAAGGCAAGCACAGCATCATCGTCATCGAACACGACATGGCATTCGTCCGCCAGATCGCCCGCAAAGTCACCGTGCTGCATCAAGGACATGTTCTGTGCGAAGGCACCGTGGACGACGTGCAAAACGATGAACGCGTCAAAGAAGTTTATCTCGGTCGCAAAAAAAAGGAAAAATGAACAACCAAGGAACAAAGAAACAAAGTGCGGCGGATGGAATAATCAATTTTGTCTTAGTGGCTTTGTTGCTTTGTTGTTGACCATGCTTTCGCTTCTCAACATCAACGTCAGCTACGATGGCTCGCGGATTTTGCGCGGGGTGAACCTCACCGTGCCGGAGCACAGCCTCGTCTGCCTGATGGGGCGCAATGGCGTCGGCAAAACCACCACGCTCAAAGCCATCGTCGGCCTCGTGAAGCCCGAAGCCGGCTCGGTGAAACTCGCTGGAACGGAACTCCTGGGACTTCCGCCCGATGCCCGCGCGCGGAAAGGCATCGGCTTTGTGCCGCAGGGCCGCGACATTTTCCCGCATCTCACGGTTTGGGAAAATTTGAAGATCAGCCTCGTCGTCCACGGCACCAAGGCCAACGGCCAGGTGGATCGCGTATTGGAATTGTTTCCCATCCTGAAGGAATTTCTCCAGCGCAAAGGCGGCGTGTTGAGCGGCGGCCAGCAGCAGCAACTCGCCATCGCCCGCGCGCTGCTGACCGATCCGCAAATTTTGATTCTCGACGAGCCGACCGAAGGCATCCAGCCGAACATCATTGATTTGATTGGCGACACGCTTTTGAAAATCAAAAAGGAAGGCAAGATCAGCATCCTGCTCGTGGAACAATATCTCGACTTCTGTTTAAGTGTTGGCGACAGTTTTTACATCATGGATCGTGGCGCGATCGTGGCCAACGGCCCGATTTCGCAACTGAATAATGACATTGTCAAAAAACACCTGACTGTTTAAGCGTGGTTGCTTTTGCAAAAAATTATTCCAAGGAACCCGGCGGCGCGGCGCTCGAAGTCGAATCCGTTTGCGGCGCGAGTGCCGTCACGTCCGCGCTGGCCCGCAGTCCGTTGAAGCTGCTCACGCCTCGGGCGCGGGGCCGCAGCGTCTGGGCCTGCACGAGCAGCTTCGGCGGCGGCCTTGTCGCTGGCGACCAGACCCGGCTCGACCTCCGCCTCGGCAAAAACGCGCGCTGTTTTCTCGGCACGCAGGCTTCCACAAAAATTTATCGCAATCCCAATCAACTTCCGTGCGGCCACGTAACCCGGGCCATGCTGGACGAAAATTCGCTGCTCGTGTTCGCGCCCGATCCGGTGCAGGCGTTTGCCGGCTCCAGCTATTCGCAACGACAGGAATTTCACCTCGCCGCCGGAGCCGGATTGGTGCTGGTTGATTGGTTCACGTCCGGCCGCGCCGCACGCGGTGAACGCTGGCAATTTTCACAGTTTACAACGCGCAACGAAGTTTTCGTTGCGGGTGAAAGAATTTTTCTCGAATCAATCTTGCTGGATTCGGCCGATGGTTCATTGACCTCGCCGGCGCGAACCGGACGATTCAACTGTTTTGCCACCGTGTTGCTTGCCGGGGAGCCGCTGCGTGCTGTTGCCGGTGAATTGCTGCAGAACATTTCCGCCGCGCCGGTGGAACGCCACGCGGCGTTGGTCGTCAGCGCCAGCCCTGTGCGCGACGGCGCGGTGCTGCGGGTGGCGGGCGAACAAGTCGAAGCCGTTGGACGTGAACTCCACCGACGTCTGGCATTTGTGTCGGAATTCCTCGGCGACGATCCGTGGGCGCGCAAATGGTAATTTTATGCACCTGTCTCCTCGCGAAATTGACAAACTGCTGCTGCACAACGCCGGTTTTCTCGCGCAGAAACGCCTCGCGCGCGGCCTGCGACTGAACCATCCCGAAGCAGTCGCGCTCATCGCAGCGGTGATTTTGGAATTCATTCGCGATGGCAAGAGCGTCGCCGAACTGATGAATCTCGGTCGGCATTTGCTCGGCCGGAACCAAGTGATGTCCGGCGTGCCGGAAATGATTTATGACGTGCAAGTCGAAGGCACGTTTCCTGACGGCTCCAAACTTGTGACCGTGCATCATCCCATCGCCAGTGAGAACGGAAATCTCGCGCTCGCGCTGCATGGCAGTTTTCTGCCGGTGCCGGATATTTCCATGTTCAAAGCAATCGCCGACGAACCGGTTCCGGGTTCAACCGAAATCAAGGAAGGTGAAATCGAACTCAATACCGGCCGTGCTACGTTGGAAATTCCCGTCACAAATCTCGGTGACCGACCGATTCAAGTTGGCAGTCATTATCATTTCATCGAGACGAATGCGTTGTTGCAATTTGATCGCGGCGCGGCGTATGGCAAGCGACTTGATATTCCCGCCGGCACCGCCGTGCGTTTTGAACCCGGCGAAACCAAGACGGTGAAGTTGGTTGAAATTGCCGGAAAAAAAATTATTCGCGGTGGCAACAATCTCGCGAGCGGCAAAGTTTCTCCGGCCGGGAAAAAGGCGGCTTTGAAAAAAATCAAATCAGCGTCATTTGCAAATCAACCTGTATGAAACGCATCGGCATTTTGACAGCGGGCGGCGACACACCGGCCTTGAACGCAACCATCGCGGGTGCCGTTACGCGCGCCAACCAACTCAAGGTGGAAATCGTGGGTCTTATCAAAGGCTTCAACAGCCTGTTCAATCCGCGCGTCCCGCACGTTCTGCTCAATCCGCTGTATCAGGAAATCCCGGAGCTCGATCCGGCCAAAGGCGGCACGCTGATTGGCTCTTCGCGCGATTATGTTGATCCAGAAAAGAAGGATGATTTGGATATGATTGCGTCGCGGTTGGCCAAACTCGGCATTGAAGGACTGATTTGCGTGGGCGGCGACGGCACGCTGAATGGGCTGCAACCATTGGCCGAACGCCTGCCTACTGTGCTCGCGCCGAAGACAATTGATAACGACCTCGGCCTGAATTATCCCAGCGAGCCGGATGAATTCGTGCGCGTCAACGATACTTCCGCAAAGGGCGGCTACCATTACAAACGGGCCGAATCCCGGGCGGTTTTTCAACTTGATCAAATTGTCAATTACGCCACGCCCGGCTATGCCACGTCAGTTTTTGTTTCTGCGCAAGGCGTTGGGCGCATTCGCACCACGGCCGAGAGTCATCGTCGCATTGCCATCATCGAGGTCATGGGCCGCCACTCCGGTTACATCGCGCTCGGCACGGCTTACGGCCGCCCGGACATTTTGCTCGTGCCCGAACAGCCGCTCGATCTGGAACATCTCGTCGAACGCGTGAAACATACTTACGACTTGCAGAAAAATGTCGTGATCGTTTGCGGCGAAGGCATCGTGGATTCGCAAGGTCGCGAGCTGGGCGCGGAATTAAAATCCTCCGATCCTGCCGGGAACATCCAACTGAGTGGCGCGGCGGAGGCCTTGCGTTCAAAGCTGATCCAGATGATCGGCGACAATTATTTCAAGCTCTATCGCCGGAGCGAAACGGCGCGCGAAGCGATTTTCACGCGCAAAGTCGGTCATACGCAACGCGGCGGCCGGCCGATTTTGTTCGATCGCTTTTACGCCGCCCAGCTTGGCGCTAAGTCGGTCGAGATGCTGATCGAAGGCCGCAACAACGCGATTTCAATCTTGCAATATAACGAAACGAAAGGCTTTCATGTTGAAGGCTACGATGCAAATCGGTTGCGTGATCGCTGGGGATTGATTCATGCGCGTTCCATGCACCCATCGCTTTACGATGCGAAACTCATGCGACCCTCCAAACTGGGCATTGAATATCTGCTACCCATTTTCACCGACGCCATCGGCGATGATGACCTGGAACACACGCGCCAGACTTTGTTCGCCGCCGGAAATTTGACGCAGCCGTATCATTCCATCAACACCGACGTCAACAAACGCATTCGTTACCTCGCGCCGGCCGCAGCCTGAATTTATGTCGCACACCATGAAACGCGCGCATTACGCCGAAATGTTTGGCCCGACGACCGGCGACAAAGTCCGGCTCGGCGATACATCGTTGATTCTCGAAGTCGAAAAAGATTCCACGATTTATGGCGACGAATGCAAATTTGGCGGCGGCAAGGTCATCCGCGAAGGCATGGGCCAGGCCGCTGGCGTCGGGGCAAAGGACGCACTGGATTGCGTCATCACCAACGCACTCATCATTGATTACACGGGAATTTACAAAGCAGACATCGGCATTAAAAACGGTTTGATCTCCGGCATTGGCAAGGCGGGCAATCCCGATGTCATGGCGGGCGTTACCAAAAAAATGATCATCGGCGTCACGACCGAAGTGATCGCAGGCGAAGGTTTGATCATCACGGCGGGCGGACTCGACACGCATATCCATTTCATCTGTCCGCAGCAGGCGCACGAAGCCATTGCGGCCGGACTCACGACGATGGTTGGCGGTGGCACCGGGCCGGCGGTCGGCACCTGCGCGACCACCTGCACGCCCGCGCCATTTTACTTCAAAGCGATGTTGCAAGCCGTGGATTCCTTGCCGCTCAATTTTGGTTTTACTGGCAAAGGCAACACCGCGATGCCAGAAGGTTTGAGCGATCAAATCGAGGCCGGTGCGATTGGTTTGAAGTTGCACGAAGATTGGGGCACGACGCCGGCGGCGATTGATTGTTGTTTGAGCATGGCGGACAAGCACGATATTCAAGTCACGATTCACACAGACACGTTGAATGAATCCACATTTGTTGAAGGCACGATCGCTGCGTTCAAAGGCCGGACGATCCATACTTATCACAGCGAAGGCGCGGGCGGTGGCCATGCACCGGACATCATCCGCATTTGTGGCGAACCAAACGTGCTGCCAAGTTCCACCAACCCGACGAAGCCTTACACGGTCAACACCATTGACGAGCATCTCGACATGCTCATGGTATGCCATCATCTCGATCCGAATTTGCCAGAAGACGTGGCGTTTGCCGAAAGCCGGATTCGCGGCGAGACCATCGCTGCCGAGGATATTTTACACGACCTTGGCGCAATCAGCATGATGAGTTCCGATTCGCAGGCAATGGGCCGCATCGGCGAAGTCATCACGCGCAGTTGGCAGACGGCGGACAAGATGAAGCAACAGCGTGGTCGTCTGCCCGGTGAAAAAGGCGACAACGACAATCTTCGAATCAAACGTTACCTCGCGAAATACACGATCAACCCCGCGCTCGCGCATGGCATGGCGCACATCATCGGTTCGATTGAAGTCGGCAAGCTCGCCGATCTTGTTTTATGGAAACCATCGATGTTCGGCGCGAAACCGGAAATGGTGATCAAAGGCGGCATTATCGCGTGGGCGCAAATGGGCGACCCGAACGCGAGCATTCCCACGCCGCAGCCGGTGTTCATGCGGCCGATGTTCGGCGCGTTGGGCCGCACGGCGGGGATGAGTTCCATTGCGTTTGTCAGCCAACTCGCGAAACAAAAAGGTGTGGGCAAAACTTATGGTCTGACCAAACGCATCGAAGCCGTGCGTGGTTGTCGCAAAGTGGGCAAGAAAGATTTAAAATGGAACAACGCCATGCCGAAGATCACGGTGGATCCTGAAACCTACAAAGTCCGTGCGGATGGCGAACTGCTGACGTGCGAACCGGCAAAAGTGCTGCCGCTGGCGCAGCGGTATCAACTTTTTTAATCGTGTCACGCGCGCCCCAAATCAACGGTCATGGCCAACAACCTGGAAAATCTGTGATCCAATTGGCCGCTCGCCGTTCAAAAGTTTTCAACTTGAGTGCGGTAGCTCCTGCAACGGCAAATAAAAAAATGGATGATTGGCTGCTCTGGCAACTTTGCGATTCGGCGTTTCCCACCGGCGGTTTCGCTCATTCACTCGGACTCGAAGCCGCCTGGCAGCACGGCGAAGTCCGCAATCGCAGCGAACTGTTTTCTTTCCTCGAGGCCAGCCTCCAACAACTCGGTCATGCGGCGCTGCCATTTGCTATGGCCGCTTTTGATGAGCCGGAAAAACTCGCTGAGTTTGACCAGCTTTGCGATGTTTTCACGACGAACCATGTCGCCAACCGCGCCAGCCGGGCGCAGGGCCGGGCTTTTCTGACGGCGGCGGAACGCATTTTCAAATTGGAAATTGAAAATTTGAAATTGGAAATTGAATTCGCCCATTACGCGCCAGTTCTTGGCGCGGGCCTGCGCCGGTTGGAAGTTTCGCGCGCCACGACGGCCCGCCTGTTTTTATTCAATCACCTCCGCAGCGTGCTGGCGGCGGCGGTGCGTTTGAACATCATCGGGCCGATGGAGGCGCAGATACTACAGCATAAGCTGTCGCCAAAAGCAGAAATAATTCTAAATGCCTGCGCCTTGTTGACGCTGGATCAAATCGCCCAAACTTCGCCGCTGCTCGACCTCTGGCAAGGCGCGCAAGACCGGCTTTACTCCCGACTTTTTCAGAGCTAAAAAACAACCGCCATGAACTCAAGCTTGCTGTTCCATTTTCAAACCCACGGTGGCAATGGCCACGCAGACTCAGCGGGGCATTTTACTGAGCGCGAGCAACCGCTTGACCGCGATTTCAGTAAACGCGCTTTTACTGTCGGGGTGGGTGGTCCGGTAGGCAGTGGCAAAACGGCGTTGTTGCTTCAACTCTGTCAACGCTTGCGCGCCACCATGAATATTGCCGCCGTGACGAACGATATTTTCACCAAGGAAGATGCTGAGTTTCTTACCAAGCACGAAGCGCTGCCCGCCGAACGCATCCGCGCGGTGGAAACCGGCGGGTGTCCGCACACGGCGATCCGCGAGGATATTTCGGCGAATTTGCTCGCGCTGGAGGAACTGCACCAAAAGTTCAAACCACAAATGCTGTTCATCGAATCCGGCGGCGACAATCTGGCGGCGTGCTTCAGCCGTGAACTGGCTGATTTTACCATTCAAGTGATTGATGTCTGCGGCGGTGACAAAATTCCGCGCAAAGGAGGTCCGGGCATCACGCAGTCCGACCTGCTCGTCATCAACAAGACCGATCTCGCCGCCGGCGTGGGTGCCGATTTGGCGGTGATGGAACGCGACACAAAAAAAATGCGCGGGGCCGGGCCATTCGTGTTTGCACAGGTCAAACATGGAGTCGGCGTAGACGCTATCACCGCGCATATCACTCATGCTTGGCAACATGCATACGACATTCAACATGGCTGCTAATATGCAAAAAACAAGAGTTGCCGGAAATTGAATGGTTGATTTGTGACTGCGCCACCACCCATTCTGGCCACGTCTTTGCCGGAGACCGACTGGCGTTCGATTATTTCTCGACCAAACTTCTTAACCTACCGGAAAAACCGATGCTGCCGCTGGCGAGCAGATTCATCAGCGTCGTCAGCCGTTCCAGATATTGATACGACCGCAAGTCCTCGTTATTAACCATGAGCAACTCGAAGGCGTGAAACACGTCCCCAACACTTTTCCCGTCGAAGATGACTTGAGCCGCGAGGTGGGACCGAAACCAGACGAGTTCCAGCTATCAGCGCCTTAAACGCATTACCAGCCAACTCCACTTCAATTCCTATAATTTGATATCCGCCACCAGCTAAGATGCTGGCAAAAATGCGCTTGGCGTTTTTGAGTAGGCTGCGGAGTCTTTGTCGTTCGCGATAATTGTTGGGCCGGGCCAACGAAAGCAATGAGTGCCTTCGCCACGGCTGCCTACTATGGGGAAACCGCGCGGTAAAATCGTAACGAATACATTCCGACGGCATCAGTCGCATCAATCAAACCGTCCGATCCGGCCATGGCGGTTCCAATGGTCGTCCAAGTTCCGCCGATGGCATCGCAGGCTTGAATGCGCCAAGTTTGTCCCGGCGCACCGTGGAAACGAATCAATGCCGTTGAGTCACCTCCCTTCAGCAACACCAAAGGCTGAATCTGCGGACTGGTTCCGGAAGCCTGGTTGATGACTTGGACAATGTTTGCGGCCAGGCCGCCGTGATAATCCATGATAATGTAAGAACCCTTTGTTTTATGATGACGCAGTAATCGGTCGCACTAAACGGCCAGCCGTTCACTAAGCTCGTCATCACCCAGGAACAGATTAGCCAATACGCGCGGCTGAACTTTGTGCCCTCTGCCAAACCCAATCCAGCATGGGCGGGGCGTGCAAAATGAGTCTATGCTCATTAAACCAAATTGTTTACGAGTCAACCAAGTCGTTTTTGCAATTCCTCCAGGCTCACGCCTTTGGTTTCGGGCAGGAATTTGGCGACGAGGATGAATTGAGCCACCATCATCAGCGCGAAAAATCCAAAAGCCACCGCGCCCGAAGCCTTGGCGATGACGGGAAAGCCCCAGCCAATTCCCGCGCACAGCATCCACATGAAAAAACACGCCAGCGCCGAGCCGGAGGCACGGACGGCGTTGGGCAGCAGTTCGTTGATGATCACCCAGACGACCGCGCCTTGCGAATACGCGTGTGAGCCGACCACGCCCATCATCGCGGCAATCACCATCCAGCCCTGCGTGTGCGTGGCAAAAACCCACGCCGCCAACGCATGCGAAAGCACGAACGTCACTGAGCCGACGAGCAGCAGCGCCTTGCGCCCGACGCGGTCAATGAGCGCCATGCCGACAAACGTCATCACCAGATTAGTCAGCCCCACGATCACCGATTGCATAAGCGCACTGGCTTTGTCCGCGCCAGCCATGCGAAAGATGTCGGTCGTGTAATAAATGACGGCATTGATGCCGTCGAGCTGGTTGAATGCGGCGATCATGCAAACGAGCAAAAGCGGTTTCAGATATTTGCGCTGAAAAAGCCGGTCGCTCGCGCCGGTGGTTTCGGCGGAAAGAGATTCCTGAATTTCCCGGGTTTCGCGCGCCGGTGCTTCGTGACCAAAACGGGTCAGCACGGCTTCCGCTTCGGCTAGCCGGTGCTTTTTGACCAGCCAGCGCGGACTCTCGGGAATCACCAGTGCGGCGACCAGAAACGTCAGCGAGGGCAACGCCATCACGCCAAACATCCAGCGCCACGCGTCCGGCTTTTCCGCCCCAAGAAAATGCGCGACCAGATAATTTGAGAGATAGGCCAGCAGGATGCCGACCACGATGTTCAACTGGCTCACGCACACCAGCAAACCACGGCTTTTGGCCGGGGCGATTTCGGTGATATACAGCGGGCAGATGACGGACGCCGCGCCGACGGCCACGCCGCCGAGAAAACGAAAAAACAACAGGGCATACCAGTTCCACCCCAAGGCACAGCCGGTGGCGGAAATAAGAAACAGCACCGCGAGCAACGTCAACATTGGCCGCCGTCCCCACCTGTCGGCGGGGCGTCCGGCTCCAAACGCACCGAACATTGTGCCAATGAGCGCGCTCGAAACCGTAAAACCGAGCAGGTTGTCATTGAGCGCAAACGCGTGGCGCAACGCTTCCGTGGTGCCGGAAATCACGGCGGTGTCGAAGCCGAACAACAGCGAGCCGAGCGCCGCCACGATCGCACTCAGCAGCAGGATGCCGCCGCTGGGAGGCAAATGGGAGCTGGTCATGGCAGATTCCGAGGCTGGTGGCGCGTGCATGATGCGGCACTTTTTAGTTGACCGAACCAACCGGCGCAAGCTATTTGTTTATTTGTATAGACAAATGAATTCTAGCCGTCCATTTCGCCGGTTTTCGCGCTCCGGCTCAAAATCTCTGCCCGGCTTGGTGGCGGCTGATCCGGTTCCACTCCATGCGCAGATCGAGCGTGAATTGCGGCGGATGATGGCGCTGCCGGAGTTTCAAAAAGGCGCATTGTTTCCCGATGAACTGACGCTGGCCAACCGCTTTGGCGTCAGCCGGGGAACCGTGCGCGTGGCCCTCACGCGACTGGTTAACCAGCGCCTGTTGGAACGCAAGCCGGGCGTCGGCACACGCGTGCTGCCCATTCCGGCCGAGTCGAGCATTGGCGAATGGCGCAGTTTTTCGCGCGAAATGGCGCGGCGCAACATCTCCGTGGAAAGTTATTTTCTGGACGCGCGCCGTTTCGCCGCGCCCGACCGCGTGGCGCAGGCGTTGCAAATCACGGCGGGAACCGAAGTGCTGCGGCTGGATCGCGTGCGTGGCTGGGCAAAACGTCCGGTGCTGCATTCCCGCTCCTGGTTTCATCCGCGCCTGCGGCTCGCGGAAGCGGCCGATTTTTCAAAGCCGCTTTATGAATTAATTCAGGCGGAAACCGGTTCGGTGGCGGACAGCGCCCGCGAAGAACTTTCCGCGGTGCCTGCCGCCGCCGCGCTGGCGCGGCACTTGAAAGTGCCGACCGGTGAACCGCTGTTGCTTCGTTGCCACACGGTTTTTGACACGGGCAAAAGACCGATGGAATTTGCTGAAGTCCACTATGTCAGCGCGCGTTTCACGCTGACGTTGGATTTGAAACGGGAAGCGCCATGATGATTCTCGCCGCAGATTTCGGTGGCACCACGATCAAGCTTGGGCTGGTGCGCGCTGGCCGCATCCGCGCGCGAAACCGGCTCGACGCCGGCGCCAATCGCCCGATGGCGGAGCGGCTTGAAGCGGTTGCTTGTGCATGGGAATCGCTGCTGAAAACGAACGACTGCACTCTTCAAAACTGTGCGGGCGTTGCCTTGTCGCTGCCGTTTTTGGCGGACCCAAAATTGCCGCACGTGCGGGGCGAGTTCGGAAAATTTCCAGGCGCGGGGGACATTGACTTCGCCGCGTGGAGCCGCGCGCGGCTGGGATTGCCCGTGGCCTTGGAAAATGATTTGCGCATGGCGTTGCTGGGCGAATGGACGGCCGGCGCCGCGCGCGGAAAAAGCGACGTGGTGATGCTGGCGCTGGGCACAGGCATCGGCTGCGCGGTGATTTCCAGCGGCCGGCTTTTGCGGGGCGCGAACAACCGCGCGGCGACGTTGTTGGGGCACAGCACCATCGCCCACAAACATTCAGCCGGGCGCTGCGGAAACATCGGCTGTGCCGAAGATCTCGCTTCCACCGCCACGCTTGCGAAGCTGGCGCGGGAACGCTCCGACTTCGCCGGCAGCCAACTGGCCGGCGCGGGGAAAACTGATTACGAAACAATCTTCGCGCTGGCGGCCCAGGGCGATGAATGTGCTCAAGCTCTGCTTCAGCAAAGCCTCGAGGTTTGGGCGGTCGTGGTTCAAAATGCCGTGATCGCGTTTGACCCGGAACTGGTGGTGCTCGGCGGCGGAGTTTTGCGTAGTCCTGACATTGTTTTGCCCGCGATGGAAGAACATCTGCGGCAGCACATGCCCAGTCTGCCATTGCAAACTCCCGTGGTCGCTGCCGCACTGGGTGATGACGCGGCATTGATCGGCGGTGAAGCGCTGTTTAGCCAAAACCAGGCTTCAACCTTCGCATGAGAAATCCGAGCTACGACAAATTCCCGTTCGTGCCCGTTCCCGACGGTGAGACAAGCTGTGTCCAAGGTTGGGCCGACATTGCCGCGCGACTCCTCCAATCCGCAGCCCGACGATCCGCAAAAAAAACGGTGCTCGTCGTGGAATGTTACCCGGGCGTGGATGAACCCTCGGTGCTGCACGAGCTTCAATTGCGGCTCGCGCCAGCTTTGGCACTGCACGCGGCCGACGCCATGCTCGCGCCGGAAGCCATTGACGAGCTGGTAAAACCGTTTCTGGGCGGGGATGATCCGGTATTTGGATTTCTCTGCAGCCTGACACTGCCGCAGTTTTTCGATGACCAGGAAATTGGGCGTTTGCGTGCGCAAGTCGAGGCAATTGCAGCGGGCTTGGTGCTGGTCGTTGGCTGCGGCGCGAGTCTGATCGCCAAGCCGGACATTTTCGTTTATGCCGATCTGGCCCGCTGGGAAGCGCAGCTTCGTTTCCGTCGAAATGAGGCGAGCAACTTGGGTGTCGAAAACCACACGCTGGCCGCAAGCCTGCAATACAAACGCGCCTTCTTCGTGGACTGGCGCGTGTGCGACCGCTGGAAACGCCTGCTCATCGCAAATTGGGATTTCGTGCTCGATACGAACAATCCGCGCGAACCCAAGCTGGCCGGTGGCGAAGCCGTGCGTCGCGGATTGCGTCAGGCGGTGACAAGGCCATTTCGCGTTGTGCCGTTTTTCGATCCCGCGCCGTGGGGTGGACAATGGATGAAAGAAGTTTGTGATTTGGATCGCAACGTGAAAAACTTCGGCTGGTGCTTTGATTGCGTGCCAGAAGAAAACAGCTTGTTGCTCGGCTTTGGCGACGTGCGTTTTGAAATTCCCTCAATTGACCTGGTGTTCGATCAACCGCGCGCCCTGCTCGGCGAGGCGGTTCACGCCCGGTTCGGCGATGAATTTCCGATTCGTTTCGATTTTCTCGACACAATGGGCGGCGGCAATCTGTCGTTCCAAGTTCATCCGCTCACGGAATACATTCAACATAATTTCGGAATGCACTACACGCAGGACGAAAGTTATTACCTGCTCGATGCCCGCCCCGGCGCGAGCGTTTATTTGGGAATCAAGGATGACGTGAACCCGGCGGACCTGGCGCGCGATTTGCAGCTTGCGCAAACCGGTATCGCTCCATTTCCGGCGGAGAAATACGCCAATCAATTCCCGGCCAAAAAGCACGATCACTTTCTGATTCCGGCCGGCACCGTGCATTGCAGCGGCGCGGAATCCATGGTGCTTGAAATCAGCGCCACGCCTTATATTTTCACCTTTAAGCTGTGGGACTGGAACCGGCTCGGCCTCGACGGCCAGCCGCGGCCGATTCATCTGGAACACGGCTTGAAAAATATTCAGTGGAATTACACGACGGAATGGACGCGGCAAAATCTCGTTAACCGCATCATGCCGCTCGGCCGCGGCGACGGCTGGCGCGAGGAGCGCACCGGCCTCCATGAGCGCGAGTTCATCGAGACGCGGCGGCATTGGTTTACGAAAAAAGTGCCGCACGACACCGGCGGTGGTGTCAATGTGCTCAACCTCGTCGAAGGCGAGGAGGCGCTGGTGGAAAGTCCGACGGGAGCGTTCGCGCCGTTCGTGGTTCATTACGCGGAAACTTTCATCATCCCAGCCGCAGTCGAACGCTACACCATCCGTCCGCACGGTCCTTCCGCTGGCCGAGAATGCGCGACCATGAAAGCGCTGGTGCGAACGTGAAGTTAATACGATCCGCACGCAACATTGAGCTCCGAACCGTTGTCACTCCGCAGATATTCCGGTGCGCCATGTTCATCGCAAAGAAGTCACAGATCCACACGGTTCTGATGCGTCGCCGGTGATGGCAACCCAGTGGCAACCACTCGCCGAATGATTTTTCATTGGGTCGGGAGCGACCATCAATCCGATTGTCATTCGGCGGACTGAGTGCCACGGCCTCAAAATTTCACCAGCCCCAGAATTTGGGCGGAATGATTTTCGGCATCCTTAAAAGTTGGTATTGCTCAAGATGTAGAACTGCTGCAAAGCACCGGAGAACACCGCATTCGTGGCGGTGAACGAGTAATTCCCGGAACTGGCCGGCACGTTGGTAGCCACTACCGTCCATTGGTTCAACCGCAAAGTCAGATTGGTGCTGGCCAGCAAATAATAGGCCACACCCGCCTGTCCGTTGGTCCCGCTGATGACCACGTTCGCTCCGTTCAGGCTGAAGCCGGTGATGGCAGTTGGATTGGTGAATCCCATGGGACCGGAAGAGGCAATCATCAAACTGCCGGTGCCGGCGATCAAGGGGGTGTTGCCACTGTTGTAAACGCCCGGGGGCTGCGGTGCTCCGTTCAGCACGAGGGTGGCCACCTGGTTCGTCACCGCAAAATTCAATTTCAACACGGCATTGTTGGCCACGGTCACGGTGGAGTTCGTGGCCAGCGTGGGTGAGGTGAGGACCAGCGTTCCGCCATTGACCGTGGTGTTGCCAGTGTAAGTGTTCGCGCCCGTCAGAGTCAGGATGCCGGGGCCGGCATTCGTCAGGGAACCCGTGCCGGAAATGACGCCGCTGTTGGTCTGGTTGGCTGAACTGGCATAATTGAACGCGCCGTTGTTGATGATCAGCCCCGCATAGATGCCGTTGTTCAACATGCCGGCACCGCCGATTGCCAGCGTCGAGCCTGCTCCAATCGCCGTGGTGCCAGTGTAGGTGTTCGTGGCCGTGAGCGTAAGCGCGCCGCCGGCATTGGTCAGATTACCGGCACCGGAGATGACGCCGGCCAATATCTGGCTGGCTGAACTCGCATAGTTCAACGCCGAGTTAGTCCCGATCGAGATGGTCCCCGTATAATTGCCGGCACCCAATTGGCCCGCGCCGCCAATCGTCAGTGTGTTGGTGCTGATGGCCGTGGGGCCGTGGTAGGTATTAGTTCCAGAGAGGGTCCAGCCGATGCCCGTCATCGTAACCCGCGTGTCGCCGTTGCCGACACTGGTATAGCCCGAAGAGTCGGAGATAACTCCGTTGATCACGTTGCCCGTGCTCGTTCCACCCAGCGTGACGGTATCATAGTGGCCGATAAACAAAGTTTCCTGGTTGACGACATTCGTAATGATCAGCGAGGTGGTGGTGGGATTCAGCGTGGTCGTGTTACCGGATAAGCCCGGCAACCCCAAGACGCCAAAGCTCATCAGATAGCCGTTGGCCGCAGTGAAGTTGATCGTGCTGACGAAGGCATTTCCCGGAGCTCCATTATTCAAAGCCCCAAAAGCAACGGTGTTGCCGGTGTGGCCACTCCCGTTGTTGCCAACATTGATGGTATCCGTGGTGGCGGCCACATTGAGAGTGATGCTGTTGCCGAGGGAGATGGTGCCGCCGCTGCCGGCGCCGTCGTTGAGAATCTGGAGTGTGGCCGCGCCAAGGCTGATGGGCGACGCGCCCGGCAGCGCATTGCCGCCCGCGAATTGCAACGTGCCGGTATTGACGGTGGTGGTGCCGGTGTAGGTGTTCACGCCAGATAAGATGTTCGTGCCGGTGCCGTTCTTGGTCAGTGCGGCTGACCCAGCAATGCCTCCGGTGCCGCTGATCGTATAATTCTTGGTGGCGTTCACGGTGACATTCGCCGGATTGACCGTGCTGTTCAATGTCACAGTGATCGGCGACGCGCCGCTTGCGGAGTCGTCGAACGTCACGGCATTCCCACCAGTATAATATTGTCCAGTGACGTTATTAAAATCCTTCCAATTGGCGGTCGTATTAAGATCCCAAGTCCCGTTGCCAACGGCCCATTCCAGCGGGATCGGGCCAGTGCCCGCCGTCGTCACCACCAAGTCCAGGGATTTTCTGACCACATCGTTGCTCAGGCTGCCAACCATTCCCGCCGGGAGCGCAAAGGCCGTGGCCGGCAGCGGGCCGTTGGTCACACCGGTGTATTTCACGAGCGGATAGACGCCAACACCAATTCCCACGCTGGAACGGACGATGAGATTCACGGTGCCATTATTAGTCAGGTTGCCGTTCACAAACAACGGCGCGTTAGTGGTGTTTGGATAAGCACTGCCAAAATTGATGTCCAGATAGGTCGTGCCGGCACCATAGGTCAAGTTACTGCAAGCCCATTGCCCGCCAAACACGGGCACTTGCACGCCGTTGGTCGCTCCGGACGCCACGAGGACGGCAGCGTTCGAACAGGCGCCTCCCGCCACTCCCACCAATTCCCCGGTCGGAACCTGTAGAAGGCCGGTTAAAGTGTTTGTAGCGGAAAGTATCAGAGTGCCGAAGCCGGCATTGGTCAGATTACCGGCACCGGAGATGACGCCGGAGAAAATCTGGCTGGCCGAACTGGCATAATTAAGCGCCGCGCCGCTCGAAATTGAAATGGTCCCGGTGTAATTGCCGGCACCCAACTCACCCGCGCCGCCAATCGTCAAGTTGCCAGTGGTAACACTCGTGGGGCCGTGGTAGGTGTTCGTGCCGGAGAGCGTCCAGCCATTGCCTGACATCGTGACCCGCGTGTCACCATTGCCGACACTGGTATAGCCAGAGGAGTCGGAAATCACCCCGTTAATCACATTGCCTATGCTCGTTCCACCCAACGTAACCGTATCGTAATGGCCGGAGAAGGAAGTCTCCTGGTTCACGACATTCGTAATAATCAGCGAGGTGGTGGTGGGATTCAGCGTGGTGGTGTTACCGCCGCTGCCCGGCAGCCCCAAGACGCCGAAGCTCATCAGATAGCCGTTCGCAGCAGTGAAGTTGATGGTGCTCACATTGGCATTGGCCGGAGTGCCATTGTTCAACGAACCAAAGGCCACAATGTTGCCGGTGTGGCCACTGCCGTTGTTGCCGACATTGATGGTATCCGTGGTGAGTGCCCCGCTAAGGGTAATGCTGTTGCCGAGGGCAATGGTGCCGCCGTTGCCAGCGCCGTCGTTGAGAATCTGGAGCGTCCCCGGACCAAGATTGATGGCCGACGCGCCCGGTAGCGCACTGCCGCCAGCGAATCGCAACATGCCCGAATTGAGGGTGGTGGTGTTGGTATAAGTGTTCGCGCCGGAAAGAGTCAGCGTGCCGCTGCCATTCTTAACCAACGGGCCGGCCCCCCCGATGCCGGCGGACACGGTGTAATTATTGAAGGAGTTATTGAAGGTGACGGAGCCGGGCAAAACCAGGCTGCCACTGCTTACCGTGAAATTCCCGGTGGCGGTGTCGTCAAAGGTCACGCTATCACCCGCCACATAGGCTGAAGAGCCGGTTCCATTGCGTGTCCAGTTCAAGGCACCTCCGTCCCAAACTCCTGAGACGGCACCTTGCCACACCGCCCCGGGCACATAAGTGGTGGCAGTCACATTCAAGGTCACGCTCGTGGCCCCGACCGTCAGGGTGGCGTTAGGATAAGCTGCCTGGAGGGCCAAGGTGCCGCTCCCCGTTTTGGATGGATAGGTCATCAAAGTATAGGTTCCGGCGGGAATGGATCCACTGGGAGCACTTAGTTGCACGATGTTCGCTCCATTCAAAACCAGATTACCTGCGATGGCGATTTTGTCGGAATTCGCCACCGTTGAAAGGCCAAAGAAAAGCGTATTGCCATTAAGGGTCAAGGTGTTGGTGGCGTTGAAGCTTAACGTGAGTGTGCCTAAGCTGAACGGTGAGGCGCCGGGTGCCAGAAAGCCACCCGCTGTCGCATTGACCCGGCCGCCAATCGTGCCCACGCCGCCAAGGATTGCTCCGCTGGCCACCGACACGAGACCGGTCGTGGTGGTCGAACCATTAATGAACAATGCGCCGTTGTTCACACTGATCGTGCCGGGGTTGGAATCCGTGCCCGTGAATATCTCAGTGCCGGTGCCAAGTTTGTTCAAGGTAACAGTTCCTGTGTTGTTAGAACTGATGTTACCGCTGAAGGTGCCGCTGCCGTTGTTGACCCCGAAATTAAAACTCGTGCCGGAAGTGTAGCCATCGCTGAGCGTTCCCGAACCAGTCAAGGCGTCCACATAAACCGCAGAACCATTCCAATTATCGAAGGTCGCGCCGGCGGCGATGTTCAACGCGGCCAGGTTGGTCGTCCAGTTTTGACTCGTGTTACCGCCATTAATAACGATCCCCGAATTAATATTGATAACCCCGCCGGTCATGCCAAAATTTAACTTGGCACCCCCACTGATGTTCACCAGGCCAAGGCCGAGGCCGCTTCCGGGATCAAATTGAAGCGTGCCGTTGCCAGTCACCGTTATTCCAGAGCCAAAAGACTTGCTAAAAGTTGTTCCCGAAACCGTGCCGCCGTAGCCGATGCTCAAGGTCGCGCCGCTGGGGATGTTAAAGGTCCGGCTGATTTGGCTGTTCAGGTTCGCCGAGTTAGCCAAAGTCAACTGGCCGCTAGTGACATTGATGTTGCCGGTAAACGTGTTGTTGCCGGAAAGAATCAAGGTGCCCGGCCCGGCCGTGGTCAGGTTGTTGGTGCCCACAATCACGGCGGTGATGGTCGCGGCTTGGTTGCTGACTGTGATGGTCGTATTGGTGCCCGCCAAAGTGAGCGGACCGCCGCTGCCGGAGTCAATCTCCCAGCCGTAAGTGTTGCCCACGTCCCCAAATTTCAGACTGCCAATTATCCATGGGGCATCCATCGTGACATATGGCTGACTTGGAAGAGTCAGCGTGCTGAAATCTGCCGCCACATTGGCTCCGTTGCCCACGACATTGTTGGACCAATTACCCGCCGTCGCCCAAGACCCACCATTGGGATTTGTCCAAGTCGGTATCGCAATAGTTTGGAACACCGCACTCACCACCGCGCTGGCAGCAAAGCCAGTCTTCGAGGCGAAGGCTTGGATGGTCAGACCAGTTGTGTTGGCCGGCACTGCAACCGTAAGCCCGCTGAGGCCAGACGGGGAACTGGTGGTCGGCACACTGCCATTCGTCGTGTAATAAATGGTTGCACCCGGCGTCAGGCAAGTGATGGTTACCGTTTGTGCCCCAACATAGCCACCCGCAGGCGGATTGAAAATCGGCACGGCGGCGGTGTTGGCCACCGTGAGGTAACCTGTGGTCGCCAATTGAGAGGCATCCCAACTCAATCCAACCGGCAAATTGGGCAGGACGAGATGATCAAAGGCGCCAAGGGCGCCGGAACCGTTGAAAAGCTGGAAAGTATCACCCACGGCCAACGTGCTACTGTCGCTGGTGATGTTGGTGACGACCAATGTGCCATGGAATGTCGTCCCGGCGGTGTATCCGGTGATCAAGTCGCAGGCGGCGGGGCCGCCGGTCTTGGTGATGCTCATAAAGTTGGTGCTGCCGGGGCTGAAAGTCAGTAAATTGGCGAGGGTCAGCGTGCCGACCCCCGTGCCCAGCTTCACACCCAATGTCCCACCGCTATTGATCGTCACCGCGCCGCCAATCAGGCCCGAGCCACCCAACGTGCCGCCCGCATTCGCCGTGAAACTACCGGTGACGAGGGAAAAGTCGCCATTGATAAGCATCGCACCTCCGTTGACGGTGATTGAACCAGGCGCGGAATCAGAGCCCGTGAAAATCTGGGTGCCAGCCCCGCTCTTGACGAAGTTAATGGGGGGGACGCTACTAATAGACCCGTCGAATTCACCGCTGCCGTTGTTGACTCCGATATTCAGGGTATTGCCCACACCACTAGGATAACCATTAATAATTGACCCCGACCCTGTCAGGGCATCAATATATAGCCAATTCCCATTCCAAACATCCAATTGCGCTCCGGAGGCGATGTTCAGTCCGGCTTTGCTATTCGTCCAATTTTGACTTTGCCAGCCGCCATCCACCAACGTGCCGGAAATAACATTAATCCAGCCATTGCTCATGTTCAGATTCAGATAGGGGGTGCTTGATAAACTCACAAGACCAATGTAATTTCCGCTGCCCGGATCGAACTGTAGCGTGCCGTTGCCCACCACCGTTATTCCAGCGCCAAAGCCGGCGCTCGTGGCGTTGCCCTCAGTTGGGCTGCCATAGCTGATGCTCAACATCGAATTGGTGGCAATACTGAAGATCCGACTGACGCCGCTGTCCAGATTCGCCGCATTGGCCAGATTCAGTTCGCCAGCCGTAACGTTAATGTTGCCGGCAAAGGTGTTGTCGCCGTTGAAAATCAGCGTGCCGTTGCCAGCCGTGGTCAAATTGTTCGTGCCTGCAATCACGGCGGTGAAGTTCACGGTCTGGTTGCTAACCGTGATGGTCGAGTTGATTCCAGACAACGTGAACGGTCCGCCGCTGCCGGGATCAATCTCCCAACCGTAGGTGTTCCCCACGTCCCCAAACTTCAGATTGGCAATCGTCCATGTGCCATCCAGCGTAACATCAGTCAGCGAGGAAAGGGTCAGCGTGCTGAAATCCGCAGTCCCGTAAGCCCCGGTGCCAATCACATTATTCAACCAGTTGCCCGGAGTGGCCCAAGACCCGCCGGCTGGATTCGTCCAGAATGCCGTCGGCACAGTCTGGTAGGCTGCAATCACCAAAGCACTATCCGCAAAGCCCGTCTCATGTCCAAAAGCCTCGATCGTCTCGCCGAGCGTGTTCGACGGCAAAGTAATGGTGAGACCGCTGGGGCCAGACAGTGAACTGGTAGTTGGCGTGGTGCCATTCGTCGTGTAATAGATGGTCGCACCCGGGGTAATGCAAGTAAGCGTCACTACCTGTGCGCCGACATATTGACCCGCACCGGGACTTAGCACCGGCATAGCAACGGTAGTATTATCATACACCCGTATAAAACCTGAAGCCGCCAATTGCGAAGTATCCCAGCTCAATCCGACTGGCAAAACGGGCAGGACGAAGTTGTTAAAGCCGCCACTGCCTCCGGCGGTGTTGAAGAGTTGGAAGGTGTCACCCGCAGCCAGCGTGCTGGCGTCGGAGGTGATGTTGGTGACCACCAATGTGCCGGCGAAATTCAGGGCACCGAGTCCGACGATTACGTCATTCGTGGTGCTGCCGCCGGTCTTGGTGATGCCCATAAAGTTCGTGCTGCCGGCATTCAAGGTCAGATTGTTACTGAAAGTCAAAGTGGCAATGGCGGTCCCCAAACCCGCCCCCAACGTGCCACCGTTATTGATATAAGTCGGATGGCCAATCACGCCAGTGCCGCCCAACGTGCCGCCCGCATTCACGCTATAACCATTGGTGTTGGCATACGCGGTAAAGTTGCCATTAATGAGCAGCGCGCCGCCGTTGACACTTACGGGTCCGGGATTGGTATCTACTCCCGTAAATATTTCAGTGCCTTTGCCGGTCTTGACCATCACGATGGCGGCCAATCCACCAATGGGTCCATCGAATTCACCACTGCCATTATTCACGCCGATATTCAGCGTGTCCCCGGAAGTTTCGGTATCGCGGAGAGTTCCCGCGCCGGTCAATGCATCAATATAAACCACCGCGCCATTCCAGACATCAAAGATCGCACCGGAAGCAATATTCATCCCCGCCTTGTTGGTGGTCCAGTTTTGACTCGTGAAACCACCATTGTTCAAAATTCCTGAATTGATATTGATCAGGCCGCCGGTCATGCCCAAATAAAAGGTGGCCCCGCCGCTCACATTCACCAAGCCGAGGCCCAACCCGCTGCCGGGATCAAATTGAAGCGTGCCGTTGCCCACCACCGTGATGCCGGAGCCAAACGAATTGGCAAAAGTTGTTCCCGAAACCGTGCCGCCGTAAGCGATGCTCAAGGTGGTGCCGCTGCCGATGGTAAAGGTTCGGATCGTGCCGCCATTCAGGTTGGCCGCGTTGGCCAGGGTCAACTGGCCGCTGCTGATGTTGATGTTGCTGCTAAGGGTGCTGTTGCCGGAAAGGATCAAATTGCCCGGTCCACTTTTGGCCCAAGCCGCACCGCCCGCCATCGCCGCGCTGATGGTCGCGGTTTCCCCAGCGCCCAGATTGTTCACGGCGATGCTCGGCGAGGAACCGGCGAGAGTCAGGATGTTTCCGCCTCCGGTGCCATTGTCATCCAAAACCCAATTGGCGGCGGGGCTGGCATCCTTATTGCCGAAAATGATCGCCGTCAACGTATGGGACGCGTCCATGTGAACATTGTTGTCGGCGGTGATATCAATCTGGCTGAAGTCGGCGGTGGCTCCACTGCCGTCAGCCACAATGCCGCCCAACCAGTTGCCGGAATTACTCCACAGGCCGCCACTGGTGGTCTGGGTCCAAGTGCCGCTCTGGGCGCGCAACCAGGAAGGCGTGGCAAACACCATCAAGAGAGCAGCGAATAGGATTGTTGTTTTGGTTCCTGTGCTTACTTTCATAAGTTTCAGTGGGCTGTTTAGGTTAGGTTGATTGTAGATGGGATGCTGTAAAATTCTCCCAGCAGGTGCTGAGACGCTTGAGCGAACCATCGCCGGCAGCCATGGCACGATTGCGCTTTCATACAGCTATTTATTAGAAGTCGCGTGTCAAGCAAAACAACATACTTCATTCACAAAACCAAGGACATGGGCGAACTCTTTGTGTTATGGAATGATTGTTGTTTTTCTTAAATGTTTTTCGGGGTTCGGCCTAGATTAGGAAAACTAGATCACAATGTCAATAAAAATGATACCGTTTTTTCCCGCGTTTAATCCCCCGATTTATCGGACAGTTTTTGGGGTTTTCAAGGTGCGGGTTTCAGGTCTTCCCAGCGCACGGTCCACGAACCATCGGCGGGAAAGCCTGGCGTATTGCGGTTGGGCGCACCGTCCCAGCCGGCGGCCATCATGGCCACGGCATAAAGCAGACCGCCGTTGCCGGGCAGATACGGTCCGGGGCCACCGGTGCAAATACCCCGCTCGTCGTAATGATTCTTGAACGAGGCATTCAGCAGCGCATCCACCGCCAGTTTGGGATCGCCCACGCGGGCCGCCGCCATGGCCATCCACGGAAAATCCCAGCCCCACGTCGCATCCCAGTTCCACTTCCGGCCCACTTCTTCCACCGTGCGCCGGGCCGTCGCGGGATCAAAACCCTGGAACGGCGGCAGCATCCCGGCAATGCCGATGTTGTCAACATGGTCAAAGGTGCGGGTGGTGAACGTGTCGGGCCGGTCATCGCTGAAAATATAAAGACCATCTTTCTGCGGCAGCGGCGCGAGCTGGCTGACGACCTCATCCCAATGCGGCTCGCGCGGCAGTCCCAAGCGCAGCCGCCATTGTTGCGCGAGGTTGAGTCCGACGCGCCAATAAGCCAGTTCGAAAATGGTGTTTCGCCGCAACGGCCGGACGTGACCTTCGCTGGCAGGCCAGGCGGGGTCGAGATTATATTGTCCGGTGATCGCATCCCGCTGCGGGTAATCCGCCATGAAGTCAGCGGTGCCGAAAACGATGTTCTTCCACTTGGCCAAAGTCGCCGGCGTTGGATGCAGCCGGTAATCCAGTTCGGCGAAGAAGATCGGATGCGGCTCTTTCCACAGCAATGCCATCTCGGGAGGAAATCCATCGTTGTAACCATTGGGGCCGGTGGATTTGGGCCACATCAAGCCCTGATAATCAAAATTGGTCGCGATGGCTCTGGCCACGGGAGTCACGCGCGAATAAATCGAGAGCGCTTTTTCGGCCATTGGCCACCGGTCCCAAAGCGCGTAGTGCGCCAGATGCCACCAGATCATTTCAAAGTGCCACTTGGCATCCCAAGGGTCAGTGCCGGTCAATCCGACTTCGGCAGGCGGATTGTCGCCCGCCGATTGCGCCGCCAGTTCATATTGCGAAAGCACGATGCGGCGTTCCAACTCCATCCAGCGTGGATCTCGGCTCCCGGACAGATCAATGGCTCCGCCGCTGTTCCAGAACGCCCGCCATGAAACAACGCACGCCGACTTGATCCGCTCAAAACCAGTCGTGCCGGCCTCGGCAGCATTGGTTCCGAAGTAACAGGTAAAATTAATACCATCAGTTCCGGCATTCGGAGTCAGGATAAATCGGTGAGGCGACGAACCAATGTTCCAAGCTTCATTTTCAGAGAGACTCTTAATCCGCTCATTTCCGTCAACACGGTATTTGATCTCAAGATGTTTGGGGTGATTCAACGCTGGATCGCCGCACAATTCATTGTTGGCGGTCACGGTTTCGTGGTCCCGCAGCGAGCCTGCCACTTGGGCGGTGACATTGGTCCAGCCACCGCCATCGGCACCATAACGGGCGCTTTCAATCTCCGGTTGAATGGCCATTGGCCGGCTCGTGGCAAACCCTTGACCAGTTAGGACAACCTCATATTGGACATCATCAATCGTGCGGTGCAATTGGAGCCGGTTAGGAGTTTGGCGAACAATGCTCGTCTGATGACCGGCGGCTTGGGAATAATTTCCTACCCAGGCACCAACATTTTGCGCCGGCGCCGGAAAATCCAGCATCACCTGCAACCGGCCGGCACGCAACAAAACCGATTCTACCTTCGCCGCCACGGTGTCGCTTTTGGGATCAACACATGTTTGCACCGAAACCGGCTGGCCGAGGTAAGTAAAACGGCTTGTCAATATGCCAGACCATAATTCAAGACGACGTGAATCCATCCGCACATCCGCCGCCGTCAAGCGCTCGCCTTCCTGATTGACGAAACCGATCCGACCCAAGTTCAGCGGCTGCGGATTCAGGCGCTCCCAATCATAAATCGGTCGGGACTCCGGCGTGGTAATCGTTGTCAAGCGCCCGCGATCCGGAGTCGCCCACGGCTTGATTTCGTTTTGCGTCACGCCCGGCGGAAGCGGAAAGCTGTGCCAGCACCAATGGCACATGGTATTGCCGCCGACGGTCTCCAAACCAGTGCCGTCAGCATTGAAGGCAAAATTGCCGTTGCCCAGAGGCATCTGGCCATTGCGGCTGGGCCAGTCAATGTCATGCCGGGCGACCAGCGCATGACGGTCAATCGGCGGATTGGAGTCAGCCGCCGCGCTCAATCCACTTCCAAGCAGGCCGGTAAGCAACAAGTAACAAAAGCGCATTTCCCTTGGTAGAGCTTTGCCTTGATAAATGCAAGACTTCAGCCAAAAGTTATTTAGCGGCTCGCAGGTTAGTCGCATAAATTCACGGAAAGATCAGGTCCTTCGTTCTCAGCGCCAATGGCACATCAAAAACACAGCCAGTTTCCAAGCCTTGCGATTGATCTAAATCGAAGGCTCAAGTTGTGTCGGCCAATTTGATTGGCTGGATTTGCTTTTACTTCTTTTCGAAAACAAACCGGTAAGTTCCGGAACCAACTTGGAACAGGAGCCGGTCATTATCCGAACGCAAATATTTCACCCCTTTGGCGTGCTCCACGGGCGTGCCGCTTTCCTTGACGTCAGCCAGGTCACTGCCCGGAATGCAGACGGTAGCGGTCGTGTTCGCCGGCACGACGACATCCAGCGTCAGCCGGTTGCCTTCCTGTTTCCACGCGGTGGCAATCTTACCGTGAATGGAGTCATAGCTGGTTCTAGCCCAAGTCAGGCCAGGGCGAATGGCAGGATCAATGAGAATGGTATTGAAGCCAGGACTGGCTGGCCGGATGCCGCCAATGCCGCCGAACAAATATTCGCCGCAGGAACCCAGCGAATAATGGTTGAACGAGTTCATGCCCGGATCTTGAAATCCTTTTTCAGGCGTCCAGCCATCCCACCGTTCCCAAATCGTGGTGGCCCCGTGTTTCACGGAGAACAGCCAGGACGGAAAAGTATCCTGCTGCAGCAGTTCATAGGCGGTTTCCGCCTTGCCGGCCTCCGTGAGCACCGGCAGCAAGTAGCTGACACCGACAAAGCCAGTTGAAAGGTGGTTACCTTTGGCCTTGATGTCGTCTTCGAGATACTGCGCGGCCTTGGGCCGGAGTTCTGCGGGCAGCAGTTCGAATTTCAGCGCCAGAGCATAAACACATTGCGTATTGCCTTTGATACGACCGTCAGCCGCCACATAGCGCTGGTTGAAAGAGGTCTTGATATCCGCAAAGAGCTGGTCGTATTTATCCGCTTCCTCCACTCGTCCGAGTGCGTGGCATGACTTGGCCAGCAAGTGAGTGGAATAGGCGAAAAATGCCGTCCCTATCAAATCCTTGGGCGTATCCGCACCAATGGACAGCCAGTCTCCATAATCGTTCCCGCGATCCTTGTCACGAATCAGGTTGTTGCTGTGCCGGCGCAGATATTCCACCCACCGAGTCATCGCCGGCAGATGCCGTTCCAAAATCCGCTTGTCACCATACACTTCATAGATAGTCCAAGGACAGATAACGCCGGCATCGCCCCAAGCCGGAACGCCGCCGCTGCCGCCGGTATCGGGACTCACATCGCTGAACGATCCGGCGGCGGTTTGCCCATCGTCCACATCCACCAGCCATTTGGTAAAGAACGACGCGACATCCGCATTGTAAGTCGCGGTGCGGATAAACACTTCGGCATCGCCCATCCAACCCAAGCGCTCGTCGCGTTGCGGACAGTCGGTGGGAATGCTGATGTAGTTGCCGCGCTGCCCCCATTGGATGTTAGACTGAAGCTGATTGAGGCGGGCATCGGAACAGGCAAACTCGCCAGTCTGTGAGTTGTCGGAACCAATAACAATTCCCGTGACCGTCTTCAATGTCGGCGGCTTGGTTAGTCCGGTAATTTCCACATAGCGAAAGCCGTGGAAGGTAAAACGCGGCTGCCAGCTTTCCGCGCCGGTGCCGGTGCAGACATAATGATCCACGGACGGCGCCCCGCGCAAATTCTGAGTGTAAATCGTGCCATCAGGATTGAGCATCTCCGCATGACGCAGAGTTATCCGCGTGCCGGCCGGTGCGGATACTTGCAGCCGAACGACGCCCACCATGTTCTGGCCCAAATCATAAACCCAGCAGCCGGGCTTAGGTTCCGTAATCTTTTTCGGTTTCAATTCGCTGAGTTGGCGCACGGGTTCCATCACTTGCGATTCCAATTTGCGGGAAGATTCATCACGCACTCCGACCGGGACCCACTGGCTTTCGTCCAAGCCTACCCGGTCCCAGCCCTTAACTTCCAACCGCGAATCATAGTCTTCCCCCAACATGAAATCGGAAGATAGAATCGGGCTGTCGTGCGATTTCCAAGTGTCATCGGTTGTAACTTTATCCGTTTGACCATTCGCGTAGGTGACTTCTAACTGCGCCAGAAAGGCCGGCTCTTTGCCGAAAAATTCATTGCCGCCATTGCCAATGTGGCCACTGAACCAGCCGTTGGCCAGCAGCGCGGCGACCGCATTGCCGCCGGGTTTCAGCAGTGTCGTGACATCGTAAGCCTGATAACGCACCCGTTGACGATAGTCCGTCCAATCGGGCGCGAGCACATGGTCTCCGACCCGCTGGCCATTAATATGCACTTCATACAAACCCAGCGCCGTGACATAAAGAACCGCCCGTTGCACCGGGGCTTTCAATTCAAAAGATTTCCGCAGATACGGCAAGGATGATGATGCTCCCGGCAACATCAAAGTCTGGTTCTCATTCACTTCTTTTTGGAACGACTGCCCGCCATACTCGTATTCTACTCGCAAACGTTTCACCAAGTTATAAGCGGGATCAACTCCCATGGTCTTGTTATTGACCACAATTTTTAAACGTCCTTGGGCGACGTGATTCGTCAAGACAGCGGTCACATCTGCTGCTCGCCCCTCCGCAATTGCCTCATAAGTTGCCCGGTGAATGATCAGCGGCGTGGCCAAAGTTGCAGCGGGGACTTTTGGCGCAATCCATTTGGCGCTCCAATCCGCTGGCTCCAGCAAGCCCATCTGCCATTGCGCGCCGGGACTCCAGGCGCCGGCATGACCGTCGCGATCCCAAGCCCGCACTTTCCAAAAGCAGCTTTCCCGCGAAACCAAGGTTTTGCCCGCATAACCAATCTGCAAACTTTCATCGGACGCCACCTTGCCGCTGTCCCAGAGATCTCCGGTGTCCGCGTAGAGCAATTCACGCGAGGAAGCTACCAGAATCTGAAACGCGGTCTGGTGCTCACCTCGTTGGTCCGAGGACAGGATCCAACTTAGGCGTGGACTGACGGCCTCAAGGCCGCGCGGGTCGGTCAGATATTCGCAGCGCAGATTTTTCGGGGTGACCGCCGCCGAACAGAGGCCGGCCAGCAAACTCGCTCCCAAAATCAGAATGTGTCTTGATTGGTTCATTTTTATTTTATAGTTTGTGTTTATGGAAATAGTAGGCGGTAAAAGACAGTGCCTGCGGTTGCATTGATGGGAAAGGTTATCTGATTAGTAGTGGTTGCGCCAAGAATCTCTACCCAATTCGTGGTCAAACCTTGCGTCACGTCATTGGTCTGCATCTCTAATCGCCAGCCCGTGTGGTCCGCTGGCCAAGTCAACGTCATCAGATTGCCTCCAGCCACCTGCGCCATCAAGTTCGGAGATGAAGTCGAAACCACGGTCAATGTTCCATTGTTCGCCAGATTATTAGCCCATGCGTTGCTTCCCAACTCTGGCAGGTTCACCACGGTAAAACCGCTGACCGGCTGGTTGAACAGCTTGAAGTTGTCACCTGCCTGTAGCGGCGGACCCAAATTAGTCACCGTGAGCGTGCCCTCGCCGGCTATTGTTCCCGCCGCACTCACCAGTTCGTCGTTCGCCGGTTCGTTTGTCCGGTTTATTTCTAGCACTAGCAGGCCGCTTAAAGTAATGTTGCTTTGCACCAACAGCGTGCCAATAGTATCTCCCGGATTGAGAATCGAACCGGTCAAGGCGTTCACCGTTCCATTGATACTCCCGCCGCCTTTCAAAGTCTGCCCAATGTTCAGCGTCAACGTTTGGTCGCTCCGCCCGCTCACATCCAATGTCGCGCCGCTGGCAATCACTAGCACTGCACTTGTAGAAATCGAGCCAAGTCCTGTCAGCGTCAGTGTGCCGGCATTGACAAACGTATTGCCGGCATACGTGTTAGACGCACCCACAACCAGCGCGCCGCTACCATTTTGAACCACGGCACCACTGCCGGAAATTATATTGTTCACGGCGAACGCGTCGGTGCGTGTAAAAATTAACAGTCCATTGTTGGTCACGCCGCTGGTTCCGAGCGTGCCGTTCGCATCATTACTTCCCACCTGCAACGTGCCGTTGTTAATCAGTATTCCACTGAATCCATTGACGCCACTGTTATCCAGCACCAAGGTGCTGCTACCGTCCTTGACCAAGCGGCCATCGGTAAGGCCAAAGCCGCCCGCTAAGATGTAGTTCTTTGTCGAGTTATTGGTAAGGATGCTAGGTGCGTGATTACCCGTCAGCGTCACTGTGAGTGGACTGCTACCAGTCGCACTGTCATCAAATGACGCGAGATTATTTTCGACGTAGCTGACGGCGTTCCCGCCGCTCAGCAACTTCCAGTTCAGCGAATTAGTATCCCAGTTGCCATTACCGACGGCCCATTTTGCTGGCTGCGATGAAGGTGTCCCGGCTAAGTTGATTTCCGCGTAGCCACAATAGCCGTTTTCCGAAGTCGGCGTAGTAAAATCAAATTTCACGGCAGCCACCCGGCTGGCCAGCACGCCGGTCGCTGGCGTAAGCGTCGCCCGTGTAGCGGATTGCGCCCTTACAGGATTCGCAGGGTTGTAATTAACGCTGCCTAATAAAATAAAAGTCGTCGGGGCCGCCACCGTGGAATAATACACCGTATAAGCCTGCTGGTCGCGACCGGCATCCGCCCAACCGCCGTAAACCATTATATTGGTAAGGTCAAACCCGCTGGCGGAACCGTTCAAGGTATAAACAATTAATGAACCTGCCCCACCACCGTTTCCGCAGGTCACATAATTAACGCTGGTGGTATTGCCTGAAGTTCCGGCGATTTTTGTGATCGCTCCATTGCCGCCAGCGGTCAGTGAGCCAACGTTGCGCCCAGGAATTTCCAATGTGAAACTGCCATTCGTGTTGCTCGGCATTTTTCCAGCAATGAGACTGCTATTAGTTGTCACCGTCCAAGTCGGCGTGAAGGTGCCGCTGCCATTCCCAGTCTGCGCGGCCATCGAGGTAACCACATTGTTCACCGCCGCCGGCACGCTGGATACCGTTAGCGAACTTGGTGTGCTGACGGCAACGCCATAGGCATTGGACGCCTGGAGCTGATAGGCAGCAGTATTTGCCAGCGTAAAATTAGTGAGCGTGAGAATTGTATTCGTCGCCCCAGCCACATTATTTGTCACCCCACCACTGATCTTCCGCCACTGGTAAGCCAAGGGACCAACGCCCGTGAAGGCCGCTGTGAATGTTATCTGGCTGCCTACCACGTCCGCAGCCGTCACCGGCGACGTGTTCATGGTTAAAGCGGGATTTATTGACGTTCCATACACATCAATTTCCGAATAGCCGCAGAAGCCGTTTTCCGGCGCCGGCGTGGTAAAATCAAACATCAAGGCGGCGACATTGGTCGCCAGTGGGCCGGTGGTCGAAGAGCTAAACGTCGCGCGCGTCGCGGACTGGACGGCGTTAGGATTCGAGGGGTTGAAATTAGCACTTGCCAGCAAGACGAAATTCGTCGGTGCCGCCACCGTAGAATAAAAGATAGTATAGGCCTGCTGGTCACGACCAGCATCTCCCCAGCCGCCATAGACCACGATGTTGGTAATAATATAGCCGCTGGCAGAACTGCCCAGGGTATAAGTGGCCGACTGGCCGGCACTCGTGCCGCAGGTAACTTCAGTTGGACTACTGCCGACATTCGGCCAGTAATTTAGCCAACCAAAAGCGCCGTCGGTCAGCACGGCGACGTTTTGACTGAAGCTGCCACTACCCACACTGTTCGGTGTTTGGCCGGCGATCAGGCTTCCCGGCGCAACGGTCCAAGTGGGGGCAAAATTCGTGAGCGCGCTGCCCAGCCCAGTTTGCGCGGCGTAGGCGATGATGACATTATTCACCGCTACGGGCACATTGGTGACCATGAGCTGGCTCGCCGCACTCACCGCAATACCCAAACTATTCGAAGCCTGCAACCGGTAGGAAGCGGCATCAATTAGTTGCAGGTTGGTCAACGTCAACATCGTGTTTGTCGCCCCGACAATATTATTAACGATTCCGCTGGCAATTTTCTGCCATTGATAAGTTATCGGATTGGTGCTGCTAAACGCTGCAATAAAGGTCACCTGGCTGCCCACCACATCCGCCGCCGTTACCGGCAAAGTATTGGTGGTCAAATTGGGGATCAGGATGGGCGAGGTCGGTGGATTGACAACCACGTTGTCAATGAAAACGGTATTATCGCCGGTGGCCAAATCTGTGCCAACAAAGGAAAGGGTATGTGTCACCGCCGCCGCTGTAAAACTGGCCGAGTAACTTGTGTAGTTGGTCGCACCAGGACTGTTGGAACTAATGACAGTATTGTCAATGACGACATTCCATGACTCGCCGCCATTTTGCACCGTTCCCCGTTGTGCAACAAAATAAGTGATGGTATAGTTCGTTCCCGGAGCAAAGCCCGTCAGCGTCTGACTGATGCTCCCGTAGCTTTGAACCATAGCCGCCTGCGTGCCTTCTGGAGCATTCGGATTGCCAAACGCACTACCGTTGGCGGCAATACCTGAACCATTTCCGTCTGCGCTGCTGGTGAAAGTCCAGGAGCCGCCTATTGGTGCGTAGGCGTAATTGCCAGATCCGAGACTTGGTGCTTCAAAGCCAAAATTAGAATAATGGTTGATGACAGCTAGACTGATGGGGCTGGAATTTGCAACGCTGCCGTTGTTAAAAAGCACTCGCGCGAACACGTTATGTCTCCCCGCACTTATATTCGCCAGCGCGAATGTATAAGGTGCGTTGGTAATCTGACCAAGTAACGTGATGGTATCCATGTAAAACTGCACGCCATTAATAATGTTTTCATTTGTGGTCACGGTCGCCGTCAGGTTGATAGGCGCTGAAATGTCAAAGGCGGCATTATTTGCGGGACTGGCCAACACCACCGAGGCGGGCGCTGGCTGCAAAACGGGGCTGAAACGCACATTGTCTATGAAGACGGTGTTGTCGCCGCCGACCAAGTCTGTGCCCACGAAGGCAAGCGTGTGCGTCGTGGCCGTGGCGGTGAACGTAGCGGTATAAGTCGAGTAACTGGTTGATCCCGGACTGTTGGCCTTGATCACATTGCCATCAATCACCACATTCCACGATTCACCTCCGTTTTGACCCGCTCCCGACCGTTGGGCAGCCGAGTAAGAAATTGTATAATTAGTTCCCGGCGTGAAACCAGCCAACGTTTGGGTGACGGAGCCATATTCCTGAATAAATGCCGCCTGTGTTCCTTCCGGGGCGTTCGGATTGGAAAAGCCGCTGCCGTTCGCGACAATGCCTGAACCATTCCCAGCGGTGCCGCTGAAAGTCCAGAAACTTCCATTCGGGTTGTAAGAATAGTTGCCGGAACCGATGCTCGAAATCTCAAAGCCGTAATCCGCCACTGCCTGGGCCATCGCACTCGCTTCTAAAGAGTTGCTACTCTCGCCGCCGGCATTCAACGCGGAGACGACATAGTAATATGTGACGCCATTGGTTAGTCCTCCGTCGGTATAGTTGACGTCGGTGGGACTGGCCACCGTTGCGTAAGGCCCGCCATGAATTGTCGAACGTTTTACGTAGTAACTTGTAGCCGCTTGTCCTCCCATCCATGAAAGGTCGATTCGTAAGCTACTGTCCGCGGCAGCCGTCAATGCCGCTGGCACCGGCGGATACAGTTGTAGAACTGCAATTACTACCCGACGGTTCAATTCCGTCAGTGCCGGATTGTTTACGTTGGTGATATTCATAAACAACTCAAATTGCATAGCATACATCGTATTGCTCGCCAACTTGTAATAGTCCAGCAGCGTATTATTGGATACACGGACCACGCCGGAGTTATCAACGGAAAACGTCGCACCAGTATTACCTGACGAAATCCCATATGCCAACGGACTGCCGTTGGGATTATTTGCCGGCACGGAGCCAACTAATGTATTGTTTGTCGCATGTTCCGCCACGCTCAACCGCGTGGGTTGCCGCGCGCCGGTCACCGTGCCGGTGACGGAATAGTAGCCCAAGCTTGCGTAATTTGAAAAGCCATTGGTCACTGGATCGTTACGCCCGGCACCAGTCACCCGGAAGGTGTAAGTGCCCGCTGGCAAGTTTGTCGTGATAGTTGCGGAAAGAACAGTCTGTGAGTTATTGCTCGCGATAATGGTTTCGGTCGCGTCCGCCAAGGTGGCCATCATTGCCAAATCAGCCCAGTCGCCAACAGGATTCGCGGTCAAGCTAACCACCCCACCGGTGGTTGTGAATTGAAAAGCATCTGTGTCGGCGGTTTGTTCAATCACGCCTTCGGCAAAAGCGGAATTATTCGTGTAAACCTCCAAATAACGTGAAGTCGCCAGCGTGCTGCCCGTGTCATCCGTTCGATAAGTCACATTATTGTTTGCAGTGGCGATGATGTTTAGTTGATCTTGTAAATTGCCCGCATAAAGATACTCCCCTTTCGCCCAAGTGGTCACGGGCTGATAATAAGCAGCACCCATGATCGGTGCCCAGCCGGTTGCACCCGAGCCTTGGCCGGTGAAATATTCATTATGGGTTGGTGCGTTGGTTCCATTGGGAATATCCTGCGTCTCGTGACTCAAGCCCAGCGTGTGTCCCGGCTCATGGGCACCGACTTCTGCGGCGGGTTTACCAACATAATAAACGGACCAACAGGGCGTGTCATTGCCCCAGTTCCACGACCCTTCATACGCAACGCCAGCTGCAGTAATTGGGGTCGTGGTGAAACAGCAACGCTGGCGGCTCGCTGCTGGCGCGGCTTGATAAATTTTGATGTCTGTGGTCACGTTAATGTTAAACGGCATATAATCTTCGGCTACTCGCTTCCAGATATCTTTGATCGTGGGGTTATCGACCGGAGGACGCGCATAGATCACGCCGCCCCAAGTTGGCGTGTAGCCACCAAAGAAATCCAACAGCAGCACGGCGGAAGAACCGGGATAACTTTGCAAGGAAACTATGTTTGCATTGTAACTTGGCACATAATCGGACACCATGTCCGGTCGCAAGGGCGGGATGTCCTCAGTCTGATTAGTCGCCGCCTGGGCTGCTGCTTGGGCCGCCGCATTAACTTTAGGCATGTCCAGGCAAATAACTTCATCTAGCCGCCGCTGCCATAGTTCCGGGGCACCACCGGGACCGGTTGGTTCGACACGATAGGCGGTTTTGCTTCCTGGAAATTCCGCCACTCCAACTGCGCTTCCAGCCTTGCCGCCGATTGGAGGTGTCAGAAAGAAAAATTTTCCCGACTCCGGGGCAGACAACTCTCCCGACACATAAGTTACCTTGCCGCCTGAAATTTGAATCATCTTAATGCTGCCCAGAGCCATCACACCGCCTGTGAGTTCAAACCGAACTCCATCGCCGCTTTTTGCCTGTAGAAAACTCTCGATATAATCAGCTTCCCATTTGCGCTTCGATTTGCCGGGGTCGCGCAACCCTCCGGCATAAGGGTTTACCGTAAGGTCCATTTCACGGGATCCGGACCGAATGCGAGCCGCCTGAGCCACAACCGGCGGCAGGTTGGTTCGTGCCGTTACCGAGCCAGCTAACGATACGGACGCGCGACGCACCACTTCGGCACGAGACAGCAAGTCATGCCACCAAAACATTCCCCCAATGCAAATCACCGAACATAGAACAATCAGTAATCCCTTTTTCATGATTTGAGTGGCGGCATTCTTTTGTAACTAAGATTGATGTAATGGCAAATGGTTACTTTCATGCCGACCGTTCCACCCATCTGGCCAAAGCTAACAGCAGAAGCTGAGTCGTGGGTGCTTTCGTCGTCGTAATCATGTGCATAGATGCCTAACGCGCTCTTCAAGGCTAGTAGATTCAAGTAAAGAACAGTCGCAGAGTCAGTCCCATCGGCCAACAACGGCATGTTTTCTATTTTGTCTGCAGAATAACCGGTTGGCAAACGACCCAGCAACCGGCGTGCGCAAACAATCACCTGCGCAAAAAAAAATGCGCCAACGGATGCGACTAAACGATGGAGTCGTCTGCTAATTTTGATTGGGCTAATTTAACCTCGGATCCAGCCTTGCGTCTATGCCCCGACATGGTGAGACCGGCATCACCGAAACCGGTGAGTTTACAAGCGGTTTCTCGCTGGTCGCGGCGGCGGTGCGCGGCCTCGCCGGTTTCTGCGCGGTTATCAAGACAGATCGTCCGGCTTGTGCGGCGGGGTTTTGGAGGCCATGTAACGGACCACGGCTTCGGTGCGCGAACTCACCTGCAACTTCGTAAATACATGCTTCAAATGACTGCATACCGTGTCAATGCTCAACTCCAGTTTGTCGGCGATCACCTTGTTTGCATAGCCCTGCGAAAGCAGCATTAAAATTTGCTCTTCGCGGATGGAAAGATGTGCGAATTCATCCCGGATTTTGGCTTTTTGTCGAAATGATTCAATCACGCGGCGCGCGATCTGGCTCGACATCGGTGCCCCGCCGCCCAGCACGTCCAGCAAAGCGGTCCGTAAGTCCGCCGGCTTCGTCCGTTTCAGCAGGTAACCATCGGCCCCGGCTTCCAGCGCCAGAAAAACCAGTTCCTGATCCGCCATGGCCGTGAGGATGACGATCTGAGTTTGCGGCAGCAGCGCCTTGAGCCGCACGGTGCATTCGATGCCAGACATGCGCGGGAGAAATATGTCCATGAGCACGACGTCGGGTGTTTCCTGGGGAATCATCCGCAACGCTTCCTCGCCACTGCCGCAGGCGCAGACGCAGGCGAAGTCCGCAAACGAATTGATGAGTTTGATCCAGCTTTCCCGGACTTCCGGCTGGTCCTCGACCAGGGCGACTTTAAGCTGCCGTTTTAATGCCGGTTCGACCGGCCGGTTTCCTTTGACCGGCTTGGTCATTTTAACATTGGGTGGGGTCATGTTTTTGTGAAGGTTCATTGGTCGGCACCGGGTTCGGTTCGCTGCTCGGCGGCGAAACTTCGTTCAAATTCCAAAACCACGACCACAGCCGCCGCTGCGGATGCTTCAATGGAATGCTGAATTCGGCGCGACAGCCTTTGCCGGGCTGACTGGTGATATGACAAGCGCCGCCCAGTTCAGTCATGCGCTGGCTCATGTTGCGCAGGCCGTTGCGCTCCGATTTCATCGTCACCGGGTCAAAGCCCTTGCCGTTGTCCTGCACCACCACAACCAATTGCGAGCTTTGCCATTGGATTTGAAGGCGCAATTCGGTGGCGGCCGAATGTTTGACCGCATTATTAAGCGCTTCTTTGATGGCCATGAGCAGGCTGCGCCGGACCGGCAGCGTAAACGTCGCGGACAACATTTCCGGATCCACCTCAAACAAACACTGGATGGGCGTGGGTTCCAGAAACTCCTCCGCGTAGTTGCAAACATAGGCGGCAAAATCGCGCAGCGTGTCCCGCCGGGGATTTACCGCCCAAAGAATTTCGTCCATGGTTGAGAGCAGTCCGCGCGCTTCAGCGCAGATTTGAACCAATTGTTGCTGCGTTTCCGAGCCGGCCGGCAACCCGCTTTGCGCCACTTCGCCGTGCAGCAGCAGTTGCGTCATGCGCGAGCCGATGTCGTCGTGAATCTCCCGGGCGATCCGCGCACGCTCCCGCTGCAACAGCCAGCGTTCTTTTTGGTGCAGCGCCAGTTGGGCCATGAGCCGAAGACTGATCAAGATCACCAAGCCACAGATGAAAAGCAGCGTGATCTGAAACCAGCCGGTCTGCCAAAAGAATACTTTGATGGGTTCCAGCGAGGGCATCTTGTCCACATTTAGCGGCTGCGTCCACCAAGGAAGGCTTCCCAACGGCGCAATAATCGTAGCTGCGGGCCAGCCCGGCTGGAGTTCACTCTTTTTTTGCCACCGGCTTACTCCATCAGGAACAATCCGCCAGCTATTGTCCGATTTGACTATAATTACTCGTCCATCTGCCAGTTCCACCTGCAATCCAAAGAGCATTCCCGCGAAAGAAAAACCGTTTAACGCCTCGACGGCCAGAATATGTCTGCCCGGAGACAAAATCCGGGACAAATCAAAAACGAACAATTCGTGCCACTCGGCGCCATGCCCCAACTCACGTCCGTCGAGGAAAAGCGTAAATTCGTTATCCACCGTCATCACGAGCCGGGCATTAGTAACCATGCTGCCCGACGGAATCTCAAAAGTTTTCCACAGTTGACATTTCTGCCCGTCAAAAGTGTTGCTGGCCCAAATCCACGAGCCAAGGCCGTTGGTCGGACTGACGTAAGGCTCGAGGCTTTGTTGAACCATCGGCTGGGTGCCAACAGTTTGGCCTTTCGCCGGCACCGGAATGAGCGCCGCGAAACATAAAGCTGAGGCCAGCAACGTGGTTGACCCAATTTGACAACCTTTCAACCACGATCGAAGCCAGTGCAAAAAATTAACTAATCGTTGCAATCCCTCGCAGTTTAGTCCTTTTCGCCAAAAACGCCAAGGACGATATAACTCGCGGAATTGATCCGAGGGATTTTAATGACCTTAATTTCCAACCACGCGGTAGAATTTTTGCGGAGCGTTCGCGATGGCGTTGGTCAAGGCGACCGTCGCCTGCGGTGCGACAAAATTGGTCTCGGTGAACCAACCGGCGGCGGTCAGATCGGTTGTGCTTTGGAGCGCATAATTCCGGCCAGCCACCAAACTCCCGATATTCAGGATAAAACCCGTCAACCCCGCCTGCAGCGTCGCGCTCAAATTCGCCGGCACCGCCGGCGGAAGGCTCGCTGTCCCAAACATGGTGATGCCCGCATAGCCGCAATAACCGTTTTCCGAGGTCGGACTGGTCAAATCAAATTTCACGGCGGCCACGTTGGTGGCCAGCACTCCGATTGAAGAAGTCAACATCACCCGCGTGGCGGATTGGATACTGCCAGCAATCGAGGGGTTAAAATTGACCACCGCCAACGAAACGAAATTAGTCGGTGCCGCCACCGTGGAGTAATAAACCGTATAAGCCTGCTGATCCCGACCATTATCAGCCCAGCCGCCATAGACCGTGATGTTGGTCAGGTCATAGCCGAGGGCGGAACCGCTGAGCGAGTAAATCAACTGCGAACCCGCGCCGTTACCATTGCCACACGTCACATAATTTGTGCTAGTGGTATAGCCGGATGTTCCCTGTATTTGGGTAAGCCCCAAGTTGCCGCCGGTTGTCAAGGAGTTGACATTTCTTCCGGGCACCTCTTCACTAAAATTGCCGACGGCGGTGCTGGGGAGTCGTCCGGCAACCAGACTGCCGTTAGTCACAACCGTCCAACTCGGATAAAAAGTTCCTGTGCCGCTGCCCGTCTGGTTGGTGGTCGTAATGATCACGCTCGGGGCCACAGGAATTGAGAAAGGCGATGACCAAATATAGTGGCCGGAGCCGACGCCATAAATAGCATAACTATTGGACAGGCCGACATAGTTGACGCCGGGTGAACTCGTCGCAGGCACGCCGCTTTCGGTGATGGCGGCCGCATTAGTGGTGGGAACATAGATTTGCGCCGTTGTGTTCGGCGGAATGACCACATCGAGTTTGAATATATTTCCGGCATTGGTCCATGCACTAGAAATAAGTCCACGGGTAGAGTTGTAGCTGGCGTTGGCCCAAGTCAGACCATTGCCTGGAACTGGCTGGATAAGAATACTCTTATAACCCGGGCCGGCGCTGTTAATACCGCCAACCGCACCGTATAAATACTGTCCGACAGAACCAAAGGCATAGTGATTGAAGGAATTCATGCCGACACTCTCAAAACCGGCGGCGGGCGTCCAACCGTCCCAGCGTTCCCACATGGTCGTGGCACCCAACGTGACTTGATAGAGCCATGACGGATAAGTTTGTTGCAGCAGCAGCGTGTAGGCGAGGTCATCTCGGCCGGCGGCGTGCAACGCGGGCAACAGTCGTGGTGTGCCGATGAAGCCCGTGGCCAGATGATTGCCAAATTGCGCTATGGAATTGGCAAACTGTTGGGCGGCTTGCGCGCGCAGTCCGGCAGGCACCAAATTCAAAGTGAACGCCAGCGCGTAACCCGTTTGACCGCTGCCATCGGCAAACGAGCCGTCCGCGTTGAAGAAATTTGCGAACGCAGCCACAATGTTACTATGCAGCGTGGAATAAGTGGCGGCATCCGCGCTGTTGCCAATGGCCGCAGCCATCTCCGACATCGCCTGGGCATAGTAGGCATAAAAGGCCGTGTCCATCACGGTAGAAGTGGCGCCGCCACCCAGGTTTAACCAGTCGCCAAAATCGCCGGGCAAACTCGCAATCACAAAGTTTGCAGCATTGGCGGCGTCGAATTGTCCGCAGCGCACAAACGAGGCATAGTGGTCGGTGATCACATTTGTATCACCATAGGCGCGATACATGTTATATGGGCAGATCCAGCCGGCATCACCCCAGGCGGTCCCGCCGCTTCCTTGCCCCATGTCCGGCGCGACGACGGCATAAGAACCATCGGAATGCTGTGAGTCCTCACACAACGTGACTAAGTGCCGGCGGAAGAAGGATTGGACATCGAAGTTATAAGCCGCAGTCGGCACGAAAAATTCCGTGTCGCCCGTCCAGCCCATGCGTTCATCCCGCTGCGGACAATCCGAAGGAACTTCGAGATAATTTCCTTTCTGCCCCCAAATAATATTGCGGTAGAGCTGGTTTACTAGCGGACTCGAACAAGCGAAAGCACCCGTGAGCGGCATGTCCGAATGCACGACGATGCCCGTCACCGAATTCAGCGTGGGCGGCACGGACAGTCCACGCACCTCGACATAGCGAAAACCGTGGAAGGTGAAACGCGGTTGGAAGACCACGTTGCCATTGGTGCCAAAAATATAAAAGTCCGTCGCGTTGGCGCCCCGCAGGTTGGCGGTGTAAATCGAGCCGTCGGGATTCAGCATTTCGCCATGGCGCACCGTGATGCGGTCGCCGATGCTGCCGCTGATATTTAGCTGCACCCAGCCGACCATATTTTGCCCCAGATCGAATGTATAACAACCGGGTTTCGGCAGGGTAAGATTGGTGGCCGCCAATGTTTCCAAACACCGGGCAGGTTCCGTAACGGCAGCCTGCACTTGCAGACCGCCAACGCCGGGAAACTGAGCCGCATTGCCATAGAGTGCCTGAAGAATCGTCAAAGTTCGTCCCGATCCGCCAATGTTCACGGTCGCATTTTCCGCGAATGAAAGCGTCTGATTCGTGCCGCCAAGTAGGAAGGTAATTTGCAATGTCTTTACGGTGCCATAAGCGGGATCACCGCCGAGATTACCATTGCTTGCCACAAAATTGAGCTGATTGTTCGTCACCAAACCCGCCACGATGGCCGTCACATTTGAGTAGCCGAGAGCGGCGGCGCTTAAGCCAGTCAAGACCGGCGACCAACTGCTGTCAATGAAATTCGTGGTATCCCAGCCAGGCATTTCCAGCCGCGCGTCATAACCTGAGCCAATGAGAAGGTCGCCGAATTGGATCGGGCCGTAACTCGCTTTCCAGGAACCATCGCTGACGACCGTTTGCGTGCTGCCATCGGCAAGTTTCAGGACAAGCTGCGCTAAAAATCGCGGATTTCCGCCGTAGTTGTTGCGGCTGCCTTTGAAGGCGAGATCGCTGGCATACCAGCCATCGCCGAGAATCGCACTGATGGTGTTGGAGCCGCTCTGCACCATGCCAGTGACATCATAGGTCTGGTAATAAACCCGTTTTGTGAATTGTGTCCAGCCCGGCGTCAGCACATCGTTGCCCACCTTCTGGCCGTTGAGATGCAATTCATAAGCACCCAGCGCGGTGACATAGACGGTCGCGCGCGTGACCGACTGGCCTACCGAAAAGTTTTTGCGCAAAAACGGCGCGGGAACCCGTGCCAGATCGTTGAGCGCGGGCGTGCCCCATGGGCTGCCGCCACTGGCAGGCGTGGCCCAGGCCGAATCATTATAATTTGTCTGGGTCCAACTGCCTGACGGCCATTGCGCGGCCTTCCAAGAAGTATCTACCGGAATATTGGAGACGCCGCCGGAGGCGAACTGCACCACGAGTTGTCCGATCACGCTGGCCAGCTCTTGGGCGTCGCTGTTCGTGGCGGCGAGCGCCAGTTCGTTGGTGCCCGGATGCAGCCATGGTGTCACATTGATCCAAGCAGTAGCTTCCCAGCGCATAGCCGAATTAGTCATTTGCTGCCCATTAACAAAGACGCCGCAAAAATTGTCGGCATAAAGTGCCATGATGGCATTGGTGATGGTTTTGCCCGATGGCATGATCACTTGCTTCCGCAATGAAGACTGATAGATATTGCCATGCGGCGTTTGCCCTGAATAACTAATCCAGTTAAGTCCCGTGGTGTTGAACAACGCATTGTTTGCGGCTTGGGCCGCTGTCAGATTGTAGGCGGCATCATAGCCGATCCATTGCGCCGTCCAATCCGTTGGCGCCAGAAGTCCCATGGACCATTGCGCCGGCGCGCTCCAAGCTGATAAGTTGTTACTGCCGTCATACACCCGCACCTGCCAGAAACATTTTTCGCCGCTCGTCAACGGCTGACCGGCATACAATACATCCATTGTCGCACTGCTCGCGACTTTACCGCTGTCCCATAAGTCCGCCGCACCAGCCGCCGAACCGACTTGGATCTGGTAGGCGCTTTGCGTCTCGCCTCTCTGTCCGCCGCTTTGCAGTTGCCAGGAAAGTCGGGGCATGGCGTCGCCCACGCCCAATGGATTGACGCGTAGCGCGCAGCGCAAATTCACCGGCAATAATGCGGCTTGTGCCGTCAGCCCGGCCAACCCCACTGCAAGGGCAAGCATCGCCATCACCACAGTTATGATTTTGGGGGTGAAGTTCATGAAATGTCGCGCATTAAATCAGCCGCAGCATGCAAGCGGGGACGAAGCAGAGATCGCGCCGATAGCAAACGGTTGTTTACGGCCAGGGGTTGCCGGGAGCACTTGCGGAATAAGTTGATAACCATACCTGGTGCAGATCCCGGTCCTTAAATTGCCCGTGGGTGCTGTCATCCAGCCCTTGCAGATTGCGGGTATTCGGTTCAACCCATTTCATTATTCCCGCGTGACCGTCCGCAAAAGAAAATTGTCCATAATTACCATGCCGACTCGCCGGACAATTGCGCCAAGTCCGGCCAGTATCGGTGAAATTAACGGCGTAGTAGCCGTCATCCAGGCTGTTATTTGCCGCCGAAGAAGCATCCGTCTGTTCGTCAACGAATAGTGACGCCGCCGAAGGACTTGGATCGCGGACGGAGGAGAACTTGAGATTTTCCATGATCCCCGGATGCGGATTGTTTGCCGCCGCCCGGAGGGTCGGGCCGTTGTCCCCCATCATGCCATTCATCGAATAACTGCGAGCGCGTGGCAGGATGGTTCCGTTGACATAGGCCTTGTCTCCCGGGCAATGGTAGCAGCCCAGGGAACTGCACGAGGGAAAAAGCAGGGAGGCGCTGATGAGCGCGGTATTGGTCCAGTCTGTAGTGAATGTGCTGCCACCAACATTGCCCAACACCCAGGTGTTAGCAGTTGAACTGGAGGTGTTGATAATGATCGCGTCGCGAAAGTCGGCCGCATACACATGAGCTCCCAGCGTGAGCTGCTTCAAATTGCTGATGCAGCTAATGCCATTCGCCTTCGCTTTGGCCTTGGACAGCGCCGGCAGGAGCATGGCCGCGAGAATGGCGATGATGGCAATCACCACCAGCAGTTCGATCAAGGTAAAGGCCCGCTTCACCGCTTTGGCCGATCTCAGTTTTTTCATGATTTGCAAATGTAGCCGCTTTATTTATGAACTGCAACAATCCCTGTATTATCAATACTTCAAAAACAATCTGCGCCTGAACAAAATTGCCCGGGGACGAATGCGTCCCCGGGCTTTACAACTTCAACTCAGCCTAACTTCATGGCAACCGCAGACGGAAGAACCTGTCCGGACTGGCACCAATCGGAATGGAGTTGCTGAAGGCACCCGCGCCATCCAGATTGCCGGTGCTGTTCGTCGTCCAGAGGATCGGCGATGCCAGGTTGGTCGTGGTCAGCCAGGTGTAACCTGCGCCCGGCGTGCCGCCGGTGCCCGTCAGAATCAGATTGCCGCCCGAAACCTTGGGTGCGCCAAGTATCGGCGCCGTCACAACCGTCGACGGCAGATTGGTGCCTTGCAATATGATTTCAGTATAACCGGACCAACCGAAGTCCTGAACCCCTTGCGGGGTGAAGTCAAACTTCAACGCCGCCACATTGGTGGCGAGCATGGCCTGTCCCACCGGGGGAGCAATCTCCACCCGGTTACCGGAAGCGCGCCCATCATGAATTACAAACGGATTGTAAGCCACACTGGCCAGCGGCAGGAACGTCGTGGGACTCGACAGCGTCGAATAGCTGACGTTATAGAACTGACCATCGCGTCCGTAATCGTGCCATAATGTGTAAACCACGATGTTGGTGAGGTTCCAACTGCCATTGGTGGGCGTGAAGACAATCCAGGGGACAGCAATACCGTCATCACCGCAACTGGCACTGTTAGTGTCGCCGCCAAAGCTAAGCACCCCGTCGGTCAGGCCGGCCTCAGAGCATCCCTCTTCCGTGAAGATGCCGGGACCGTAGCTGCTGGGCAGTTGATTAGCAATCAGGTTGGGTGTTTCCAGCGTAAACGAGTCCGTATATTCCTCGTGTTGAGTGGTGATCACCGGTCCGGCGAGCGGTGCCGTTGCCGAAGGCGAACCGAAGACACTGATTTCACTGTAGCCGGAATACCCGTTCGGCACGCTGTTCGGCACGGTGTAGTCAACATAGATGGCGTAAACATTGCTCGCGAGCAAGCCGGACGCGGGCGTGAACGTGGTGCGGACGGTCGTCGGAATGCCCGCGCCAGCAGGCACCGCCTCCCCGGTGCCGCCACCGAGGGCATTTCCGGAGCTGAGGTTATTTGCCTCCACGATCATTGGAAAGAACAGGGTGGGATTCGCCACCGTGGAATACGATACGGTGTAATATTGCGAGTTCCGACCGTTGTCATTCCAGCCGCCGGCGATCTGGATGTTGGTAATGTCATAGCCGTTGGCACTGGGAGTGTAGTTACCGAGTTGATAGATGACATATTGTCCGGCACCCGGCGCCGAACCGCCGGGTCCACAGGTGGCGAAAGCCGGATGAGCCCCAGTATTGTCAAATGCTCCGTAGTTGCCATCGGTCAGCACCGGCAGACCACCGGCCAAGTTATGGGCTTGAACACCAGTATCCGGATCCTGAAAATTGCCGGTTTGATCATAGTCAATAATTGGAGGATTTTGTCCGGCAATCAAACTCAAACCCAGCATGGTCGTATCCCATGTAGGGGTAAAACCAGCCGTGGTCGAGGTCTGGTAGGCGATCGCCGTGACTATGTTGCTGACCGCCGCCGGGGCCGGGTCAACGAAGACCTTGCAGAACGTGGTCATGTTCGTGCCAGAGGAATTGGAAGCCACCAAGCTATAACCACTGTTGGTCGCCATATCCGATAACTTCAGGTTTTTGAGCGTCAGGGTCGGACTTGTGGCTCCCGGCAGATTCGTCCCGTTTTTCAGCCATTGAAAACTGTCGGCACCGCTGAAATTTGCCGTGAGGGTCAACGAACTGCCCACCACATCCTCGGCCGTGGTCGGGGTGACGTTTGTCGTCAAAACCGGCACGGGCGGCGAGGGTTGCCCGGCCACGACGATTTCTGAATAACCGCTCCAGCCGTTCTCACTGCCCGACGCGGCATTGAAAAAGTTGAACTCCACGGCATAAACACTTTGCGCCATCGCCCCTGCGGCTGGCACCAGCGTGGTGCGGCTGGCTGACGGCAAGTTGGGAGAACCTCCGGCCGGGTTATAGTCCACGCTGATCAGATGGTTGAATGTGGTGGGCGCGGAGATCGTGGAATAGAGCACTTCATATTTCAGTTCATCGCGACCGTTGCTCCCCCAGCCACCATAAACCGTGATATTGGTCAGGCTCCAGCCATTGGTAGCAGAAGCTGGAAGCGTGTAGGTGACCGAGAATCCGGCGGAATTGCCGCAGGCATCCAAGGTTGAATTGCCGCCAATCCCAGGCCAATAGTTTAGATAACCAATCGACCCATCGGACAAAATGACCGGATCGCCGTTGCAGGCTGATCCTGACGGAGCGTAATTGCCCCCACCAGCCCAGACCGTTCCGGGATCTCCAGGCGGACTGCCAGCACTACTATCTGTTGCACCTAGAATCAGGTCGTTGTTGGTGTTTTCGGTCCAAGTGGGAGTATAATTTGTGCTCAGGTTGACGCCACTAACAGCCCCCAGAAACGTCTGGTTGGCCGTAGTGAGGATGATGTTGCCCACCGGTGCCGGCACGGCATTGACAGTCAGCGGCGCGGCTGTGCTATAGGAAATGGCCGCGCTGTTGGCAATACTGACGGCTTTCAACTGGTAGGAACCGGTGTTGGTCAATTGCAGATTATTGAGCGTCAGCGTCGCGGTGGTCGCACCGGTGATGTCGCTCACAATGCCATTCGTGTTGATGAACTGCCATTGCAGGCTGGCTGCCGGCGCATTGCTGAACGCCGCCGCGAAGGTGATCTGGTCGCCCACGACCGTGGCGGCGGTAGCCGGCAAGGTGTCTTGGAGCAAAATCGGATAGTTGAGCGATTGGACGCCCTGCACCACAACTTCAGAATAGCCTTCCCAATTATTCTTGGGCGCTGAGGCCACGTTCCAATTGATTTCCACTTGAGCCACATTTTGGGCCAGCGCGCCCGACACGGGAATCAGCATCGTGCGAGTGGCAGTCGGCAAACCGCTCGGATCAGTGGGGTTGTAATCAAAGATTCCCAGACTGGTGAAGACCGTGGGATTCGCCACCGTGGAATAGAGCACCTCGTATTTCTGCTCATTGCGACCCGCGTCACCCCAGCCGCCATAAATCGTGATGTTGGTAATGTCAAAGCCGTAGGTCGCCAGACTCGTATTCAGCGTATAGGTCATGGTATCACCGGCTCCGCCAGTGCCGCAACTGCATTGGGTGAAATTGCCGCCGACGGACGGCCAGTAAGTAAGATAACCACCCGAGCCGTCGGACAAAATGGTTGGGTCTGGATCAAGGGGTCCAGCACCGGTGCCATAAACGGGAATATTCATGTCGAAATTGCCCGACCCGGCAACAAAAGTTCCAAGGCCGCTTCCACTGGTTGAATTCAAAATCAAGTCGTTGGCAGTGTTAACCGTCCAGGTGGGATAGAAATTTGTGTTCAGGTTGACCAAGCCAATGGCACCAAGACCCAATTGCTCGGTGGTTTCAAAGATGATATTGCCCACTGCAGCTGGAGTGCTGCTGACCACCAACGAGGCACCCGAGCTATACGAAGGAGCCGCCGCACCGTTGGTCGCATTAAGGCCTTGCAGCCGGTAGGTGCCAGAGCTGTTCACTTGCACGTTGTTAAGCGTCAGCGTCGAGGTCACGACATTGTTATTGGTGACATTGACCACCCCGGTGCTGATGTTATTCGTCACTGGACCGGTGACGACTTGCTGCCATTGCAAGCTGACCGGCGGGAAATTGCTGTAAGTCGCCGTGAAGACGACCTGGTCACCTGTGATGGTCGCGGCGTAAGAGGGCAAGATGTCCTGGGTCAGGAGCGGCGACGGCGGCGGTGGCGGCGTAGCGGTGTCATGGCCTTGCACAATGATTTCAGAATAGCCCTGGTAGGCGTTATTGAAGCTATTCGCATAGGCAGGGCTGGAAAAGTCAAACTTGATTTTGGCCACGCCGCTGGCGAGCGCACTGCCGTTGTTCATGGCGATGGCCACCCGGTTCGCCGGGGCGGGGTTGGGGAAAGAAGGGAGGTAATAGACGGTGGTGATGGGGATGAAGGCATTGGGAGCGGCGATTGTGGCGTAGGAAACGATGTAATATTGACCGTCACGGCCACTATCACCCCAGCCGCTGTAAGTGATGATGTTGGTCACATCGGTTCCGTTGACCACATTGGTGAGCGTGTAGATGAGCGTGGTGCCGCCATTGGCGCCACAGGTGGCCAAAGTGCTATGTGTGCCGGAAGTTCCAATCGTGCCGTCCGTTAAAACCGGAGTGCCACCCGAAGTTTCCAAAGTGAAAGTGCCGCTGGCAGTGCTGGGAGTCATTCCGAGAATCAAGTCGGGCGTTTCCGCCGTCCACGAGGGCGTGAACGGACTGGCTCCGCTCTGGTTTGAAGTCGTTATCGAAACCACCGGCGAAACCACGTTCGCCGCCGGCGTCCCTTGCACTGTGATTTCAGAATAGCCGGAACCACTGTTTTCACCGTTGGGCGCGGTCGGCCAGCTAAACAGAAATTCCACTTGGGCGACGTTGGCGGCAATCACTCCCCCGGCTGAGTCGGCCAACTGCACCTGCAAAGTAATTGGAGTCCCTGGATTATTGCCGCTAAAGCCCGCGGTGTAAGTGACATTGGTCAAATAGATGAAAGTCGTCGGGTTGGCCACAGTGGAATAAAGAACGGTATAGCCTTGCGCGCTGCGGCCACCATTCGCCCATCCGCTGTAAACGGTGATATTCGTGAGGTTATATCCATAGGTTTGAGCCGGCAGGGTATAAGTCACCTGCGTGCCCGCGCTAGGACCACCCGCTGCGTAGATGTTGAGGCTGCCTGACACTGGACCAATTGTGCCGTCGGTCAGCGCCGAGACCCCGGGAGTATTGCCCTCACCGGTGAAATTACCCGCCTGACCGCTGGGGGACAGGCCGTGAATCAAACTATTCGCGGCGACGGTCCAAGTGACCGTGGGGTCAAATGAACTGGTTCCAGGGTTTTGGTAAGCGCCTGTCACGACCAAAGCCGCCGAGGTGGAACTGGCCAAGATGAGCAGAGCCAAGCAAGCCAGGCTGCCTGCGATTTTCCATTTGGGTAACTTTAGTTTTTTCATATTTGAATTTAACGGATTAGGGTGTCAGAGTTGCGTAATTGATTGATTCTGCAGTGGTTTCTTGAATGGCTGCTAACCGGCCGGGCTTGGCAATGATTAATGTTTGGTTTTGTCGGCAAACGCAGTGATCCTCAGGATAAATCCCTCGGAGGGCTGCGTTTTTTATTAGTTTTAACAACTGTAAGCTAAAACTGGTAAAAGCCTATCCCCAAACATGGTTAAAATGTCATCACCGAAACCGGTGAGGCTCGCTCCCACGCGCGCCGGTTTGATTTGTGTTATCACATCCGCAGCAATAACATTGGCAAATTGCCCGATAATTCCATTAAAACCGCTTGCAAATGCTCCACGTTAGCCCGGCCTGCTCCGCTAATTCACCAGCCGCAACCGGAAAAATCGTTGCGGCGAGGCGCCAAAATTGTTGGTCAGCGTCAGGCTCGCACCCGTTCCGGTCACCGGACCGCCCAGCGGGGTCCAGACCGGCGACGCGAGATTGTCTTTGTATTCCAATTGATAGGTTTGACCTGCCGCCGCCGGCCAGTTCAGCCAGAGATTGGTGCCAGAAGTTTGGATGTTCAGCGGCACGGACAGCGGAATGCTGGCGGAGAAGCTGAGATTATCAATAGCCAAACCCTGGGCCTTCCCCGTGGCATCGCTCATCTGCCACACCAGCCACAAAGCTGCGCCCGGCGACCAGTTGGTGATAGGCTGATCCAACACGCTCAAATTAGTTTGGTTGAGCGGCGAAGTGCCGTCCACGGCCACGCCGTTCACATCCGCCGACGCAGTGGGCAAGCTCACATTCAAGGCGGGAATCGCCGCCGTCTGGTTGGTGCTGAAGGTGTTGGTGCCAGTCACATCAACGAAATAATAAAATTGCAGGGTCTTGGGCAGATTGGATTGCCGCCAGACCTCACCGGTAAACTGAAGGTTCATCCGCGTCAATGTAATGCCGGTTCCGTTGATGATCCGCACGCCAAAAGCAGTGGCGCCCGTAGTGCTGGTCGCCAGCAGACCCAAGGCCCGGTTGGAACTGCTGGGCAAACCAAAGCTGATCTGCCCTCCCGAGGTTTGATCGCCATCCGTCGCTCCAAAGCGGGTTTCCAAAATACTCTTACCACACCAGCCGGCCAGCGTGGAGATGCCTAGGCCGCCGCTGCTGCCGCTGACCACGGCCGGGAAGGCGAAATCATAAGGATTGGCCAGCGAGTAAGTGACACCATTGATAGTCACCGTATTGGCGCTGTTTACCGAAGCCGCGCCCGGATCGGGCAACGTGTCAAAATTTTGACTATAGACGGAACTGGGCGAAGTATAATTAATAAAAGAAGCCGGCGGCGTGGCGGTGGCATTATTGAGAGCGCCCGGCGTCGGCTGGAAAAATTCCTGACGGTAGAAACTTTGTCCATCAGGAAACGAACCATAGGAATCGTTCGGATAAACATTTTGGTAGTCCAGATAGTCGAGCACCTGCGGCTGGCCGTTGGTAGCCAGCCGGGTCAAGGCCAGCGAACCGGTGCCACTCGGCAGCACAAAACTGGTGTGCCATTCGTTGGTCGTCGAAAGGTTGGTGAGTGCGTCAGCAAAAATCACCTTGAACTGGCCGGCGCCGATGCTGGCATTCGTCGGGAATGACCACTGCAACAGGTTGGTATAGTTATCGGCCAGATAGAGTCCGTTCAATGAAATGCCATTGGTGCCGGGATTGTAAAGTTCTAGCCAACCCGTGTGCTGGCCGATGCGGTTGGTGATGCCGTTCAAATTGTCGGCCTGCACTTCATTAAGCCACAACGATGGAAATGGAGCCAACAAAGTTGCCCCATTGTTCCGCCAACTGGGCGTGGCAGACCGGGTTGTCGCGGACCAATTGCCGACGCGCCAGTTGTCCTGTCGCGAGTCCATCAACTGCAAGGACGCACCGGTGCCGTTGGCGTTCGTCGGCCAAGGCAGTTGATTGGCATATCTCACCTTGGTCACCGTCAGATTGCTGGAAGTCGTCAACGTAAGCGTTTCCCCATTGGCGGATAAAGTGCCGTCAAAAGTGTCAAACACCGGATTAGTCGCGCCATACGCGCCAGCGAACGCCGCGCCATTTGCCGCCAGCACCAAATAATTGGTCGGCGCGAGAGTCGAGCCATTCGGGAAAGTGTAACCCAGCCCCTGTAATTGCCAACCCGACAGGTCAAACATCATGTTACTGGAGCTATTATAAAGTTCGACAAACTGCGCGTTATTAACCGTCGGCGCATACATGATTTCATTGAGGACAATCTGGCCGACGGGCGATGAATTAGTTCCGTTATAGACGACGCTGACACTGTTGCTGTCACCCGTGATCGGCAGACCATTGAGTCCCACACCCACCACACTCAACTGATTGGTTCCGCTGGCCAAAGGCAATTTGACGACCCAATTGGTCAGCGTGATCCAAGTTAGAGGATACGCCACGTCGTTGATCCAGACGGTGGCCACATTAACCGGTGCCTGGCCGGTAACATACGCCATATTGTTACAGGTCGTCACGGTGGTATTCACGGCGAAACTGGCGGCATTGACGGCCGCCAGTTGCAACGCAATGCTACTCTGCGCCTGCGACAGCCAAGGCTCAATGTTCACGGCAGGATTTTCGACACTGAGTCCGTTGGCAACAAATGCGTTGTATTTGGCCGTCACCAGAGGTCCGCTATTGGCTGTGTTTAGAGGTCCATTGACCAGTTCCTGCAATGCTCGCCAATACATCCGCCGGAAGGTTGGCTCGTTGTAAATGTTCTGTGTGTTGGCATCCGCACCATTAACAGTGAATAAGTTCTGGCCCGGCGCCCAAGCGGAGTAACCGACGCCAGGGACACCAATAACAATGTTGAAATCCCACATCAACAAGGAGTATTTTGTGCCCAGCGTGCCGATGTAGCCATAAAGATTCTGGGCGTTTTGCGAACCATAAGCGTCAAAGTTTCCCGCCGCGTGGTTGGCGGCGAACACCCGCATCCAATTTTCCATGTTCGCCAGATTCTCCATATTGGCCACATAGTTGGGTGTGCCATAAGAACTGGCCGCATCCACCAGGGAATAGACATTGGTAAAATCGCTGTCCGAATCCGGCGCGCGGCGGAGCTCAAACATGTAGCGGTAGCGGGAAGCTTTCTTCATGCCTCCGGTGGTAGTATAAGGCATCAGGCAGCACCAGGATTGAAGGTCAACGCCGATGCTGGAACCCGAAGGGAATGGGGCCATTTCAAACCAGGGTTGCATTTTGTAAAGGAAGCCACCGGTGTCATTGGGAAAATGTTCTTTCACGATATCACCGTCCGGCACCTGGGTGTCTTCCATCAAAGTGCCCCGGCGATTGCCGTTGACATAGACCGCCGCGTAGCGTTTGTAGAGCCAGGGCACCCCCAGCGTGTGCAGAAACGTGTTGGCCAACTGTTCGCGCTGGATGCTGGGATCATCGCCCGGAGAGTTTCCCGGCTGATGAATTTTGTTGAAAGATGTCGCCCCCAAAAACTTGTCATCGTCATTGAAAATCCATTTGTAATGGCACAAGTTGCCTGTGGGAGTGTCAAACTCCTGATGCGCCGGACTACCTGCAAACCGGCCCTGCAGGTTGTAAATCACGCGGGAGTCGTTCACGAAGGTGCAATCATTTCCCTCGTTGCTTAGGTCGGATAAACTGGCCCATCGGTTCGCATTCGATTGCGTGATCCACAAATGATACACGCCAAAGCTGCCGCCCGGAGTGCCGTCGCCAAACATGACCAAGCCTTCGCGCACCGGTTCGTTGTCATTGGCGCGGATCGCCGGAAAACGCGTCACCGCTCCCGATGTGTCCGTGGCGGAGATGTAAAACGCGGCAATCGTATTCGCACTTTGGCCGGGAATGGCCGCGCTGAAAACGCCGTCGCCGGCAATCGCATCACCACCCATGCCGTTGTCATTCATTGGCACGGCGGTATAAGTCGTCGCCGGATCAAGCCGGTAATAAAGTGTCAGGTTGGTAATGGCATCCGGGTCATGCACCTGAGCGCTCACCACGGCCGCTTGGTTGGCTGCCGGCAGGCTTGGAGTATGATTTACGTTGTAGATAGCCGGTCCGGCATTGGGTGAAAACCGGCTGTTTGGAGCGCCCGGTGAGCCGAGGTTAGTCGGAACCGGCATTGCTCCCGCAGCTTCGAGCCAGTTGCCATTCAAGCGCAACAGGGCTTCCGGCCACCCGTGCAGCCAGCGCGCCTTGAAGCGGAGCGTCGCCGTCTGCCCGGCTGCCATCGAGTTTGCATTCAAAGTGACCTGGCAGGAATTGACTCCGGTCCATAGCCGGTCGCTGCACCGAATATGCAAGGAATGGCCGCCGCCGCCATAGCCGCTGTTTTCCAAACTCGAACGCACCATGCAGCCTTGGAACGACCAGTTGGCAACGCCTGCGCTTCCTTCAAACGTGCCGTTGGAAACATAGTTGCTCCCGTTGTAATCCACCTCGATGTTATCCACCAAACATTCTCCGACATCCAGCGGGCCAATCTGCGCGTAATCAATGGACGGATCATAATTCGCTCCATTGTCCAGCACGCCCGTGTTTTCAATGTCCACCCAGACAGATTTCTGGGATTCATCGCTGTCCGCCCAATTCGCGGCCAGCCGATGATTGGAATGTGGATCAACCAATTCGAGACTGCTGCCGCCGCCAGAAGACCATTCACCCCAGCGTCCGCCGACACCATAAGCCACCTGGTCTTCCGCCACCAAGATGATTGTATTGGTGTAAAGGGTCTGCGGCATGGCTAACACCAGTAACTCGCCGCTGTGCGATAACTTGCCACTGTAATTGCCCACCGTGTTGCCGCTGTTTAAGTTGGTGTATTTGGCGAATAAATTGGTCATGTTTTGAGCAATCACCAAATAACCATTCGGTGCAATTGTCACGCTGGGAAAAGTGAAAGTAACTCCGGCGGTGAACTGCCAGCCGGCCAAATTGACGGCGTTCGTTCCTTTGTTGTAAAGTTCGATGTATTGGTCGGCGTCATTGCCGCTGATCGGGTCATACATCAGTTCATTGATGACAATATCACCAACGACAATGGCGCTGTTGTTCGTGCCCGGCGTATTGGTGGTCAAGGCATAAAAGTCATTCGCACCATCCGGCCAGCGGCCATAGGAAACACCGTTGGCCTGCGGACCGAATTGAACGGCGTCCAAGACACGGCTGTGATCCGGTTTGATGAAGTAAAGCGTCTCACCCGCGCCGTTGAGCGTGAAACCCAATTGCGGTTGCGTGAAGGAAACAAAACCAGCGGGGCTGATCACGGTGCCGAATGGGATAACAAACTTATTGGTCGCCGGATCATCCGTCAAAATGCAGCCCGACACATCCACGAGGTTTGTGCTGTGATTATAGAGTTCGACGAACTGTGGCAGGGCAGGATTTTCCGAGTGTGGCAGGATTTCGTTGATTACCACATTTCGGAGCGGACTGGGGCGAAATGATTCCATCTGGTCGGGCGAACCACCCACGACGTCGCTGATGTCCCAGGCGCGCGGGTCTTCTTCACCGTAAGTAGGATTAGCCAGCACAATGGAGTGGCCTGTGCCATCCGCCGCCACCGGCCACGGATTAACATTGGCATAAGGCACCGTGAGTAAAACGTTGCTTTGCTCATCAAGCACTTGAATGGTCTCAGTTTTCTTGAGGCTGCCAGTATAGGGACCAAAGACATTAGTCGTCAGCCCATAAACATTTTGGATGCCCTGCGGCGAAGCGGCCAAGACGAAAAAGCCGCCACCTGGAATCAGCGTGTTGGCGGGAAACTTGTAGCTCATGTCCGCACACGTCACTTGATAACTGCTGATGTCCTGAAAAAATGGGTTGGAGTTATAAATCTCCAAAAACTCCACATTGTTGCTGTCAGTGCGCGGCGCAGGTTTATACATGATTTCGGAAATGACTATGCCGGTTTTGCGACTGCTCGGTCCCAACGGTTCGTGCGGATTGGCCGTTGCCGCCAGCACTGCACCGGCGGGCGTGTTTTCATAATTCACAAATTGTGCCGTAGTCAGTTGGCTGGAGCTATGACTGGCCACCGCCAGGCCGAGATAAATCTGCGCCGGCATCCCAATGGTCACGCTGCCCAACTGCGTCCAGTTGGTGCCGTCGTAACTGCCGAAGCCAGTGAACACATTGCCAACACGATTTAGTCGCAGCCAAGTGTTGGGATAGTTGACGGGAAAACTTCCCGAAGTGGAGGCGGCACCGTTCGTGGTAAGCCGCGCATTAAAGAATTCTCCATTCAAACTAGGCGTGGCTAGCGCAGCGGCGAAAGGACTGCTGGCATCCAAACTTGCCCGCGCCATGAGACCAGCTTGTGCCCAAAGGTCAGACAAGCCCAATCCAGCAACGCAGACCGAGACGTCGAAATTTCCGGTCTGGAGTTCATATTCAAAATTGAACTGATCACTGTTGCCGCCAATCAAGGTGCCGGCGCTGTTGATGATTACGCCGCTGCCCGTATAAATGTCAGCGGACGCAATGGCCGGATTGCCGATATCCAGCGGCGCAAACGGCGAAGCCGTAAAACTGACTTGTGTGTTTGTAACAATGGTATTCGGCGGAATGGCTCGATCACGAATTCCATTAATGACAAGGCTGTAGTTGGTTCCATAAACTACCGGTGCCATAGTCAGCAAAACTGACGAGTTGTTGATCGTGAGTGCGGCGGTCGCAATCGCCAAGCCGTTGGTAAAATGATAATTTGCCAGATTCGTAGCGCTGGCGGCCTCGATCATTTTAGAAAAATCCACCTCGACATTTGTCGGGCCTAGGTTGAAGACCCGCAGGACCACCGGTGGATTTGTATCGAGTGTCACTGATAACCTCACCGGCGCGCTCGTGGCCGCGCCGTAATCGTTGCTAACGATTACACTATAATTGCCGGAAGCCGCCAAGGTGAGATTGCTCAAGGTCAGGGAACTATTGGTGGCGCCAGGCAGGACTGTTCCATTAGTTTGCCAATGATAATAGAATGGGGCAAGGCCTTGAGCAGACTCTGAAAGCACAACCAAACTGCCGACAAAAAAATTGGTGGACGGCGAGGCTGTGGGGATCGCGACCTGGGGTGGCGCAACTCCGCCGACAACAATTTCAGCATAGCCCGAATACCCGTAATCAGTGCTGCTATCTTGGGGAGTAAAGTCGAATGTAATGAAAGCCACATTCGTGGCAAGCGGCATGCCATTGTTGTTTGCAATGGCCACCCGGTTGGCAGAAATGCCCGTGACAGCGGGGTTATAATTAACGCTCGTCAAGGGGATGAACGTCGTGGGTGCCGACACGGTCGAATAGGTAATATTATAAAATTGGCCATCACGATTTTGATCAGGCCAGCCACTATAAATCACGATGTTGGCAATGGTGGCACCGCCGATGGTATAAGTGACCAACTGCCCGCCAAGCGAACCGCATGTGGCATAGGACGCTTTATTGTCAACTGCGCCAAAGGTTCCGTCTGTCAGCGCGCTTACGCCGCTCACTCCAGATTCAATTGTGAAGTTGCCTGCACCGATGCTGCTGGGCATCTTTCCGGCGATCAGATTGTTAGTTTCAATCGTCCAGGTGGGGATAAACGAGACGCTGCTGTTTTGGTTTGAGGTTGTGATGACAATGATCGGCCCAGTCACATTTGTCGCTGCGATTCCTTCGACCGTAATGGCACCGTAACCACAATAACCATTCTCAGAACTCGGCGAGGTGAAATCAAACTTCACAGCGGCAGTGTTACTGGCGATCAATCCGCCCGCCGCATCGGCAAGAATCACGCGGTTGGCTGACGCGGTGCTGCCTGGAACTGATGGGTTGTAATTGACAGACGTTAGCACCGTAAACACCGTTGGATTGACCACCGTCGCATAAGATACCGTGTAGGCCTGGGCGTCGCGACCATTGTCTTGCCAGCCGCTGTAAACCGTAATATTAGTTAGATTATATCCATAGATAGAAACTGGCAGCGTATAAATGACCGTGCTTCCGGCACCGGCCGCATTGCCACAGGTCACATAGTTTGTGCCGGCGGTGGTTCCTGAACCTCCTGAGTTCATTGTCGAAGTAATCGTGAGAGCGCCGCCAGATGTCAGGGAATTGACATTCCGACCGATAGCTTCCTCGCTGAAATTGCCCAATGCCGTGCTGGGAACCAGACCGCCGATCAAACTGTCTGTGGCCGGAGTCCATGTCGGGGTTAGCGGCAAGGCACCCTGCTGGTTGGTCGTCATGACAGTAAGTTGCGCCGAAGTGGGATTGACGAACATCAATGCACCCAGAAAAGCAAAACCTACAACGATTTTTATTTTGGACAATTTCAGTTTATTCACAATAATTTTGGCAACCTACGGGGTTGCAGCTAAGTTCAAAACAAGTTTCCCGGAATTATTGGGACTTAGTCGAATGGCCCCATTGGTTAATTGCTGGCAGGAACCCGTCTTCGGGGACAGTTTGAGTTGATATTTTAACGCAGCACAAATGTAAGTGACAGCGGTAGACGTGACCGTCTGAACGGCGGATTTTTGCTGCGCGCCGCCGACCATATCCCAAGCCCAAGGCAAAGGTCGCCCGCGTGCGTCCAACCCGATGCAGGTGATATTGCGTTCGCTGCAAATAATCGAAAAGGTTCCGCCTCCGCGAAGCGGCTGACTGATACTCAAATCAGTTGCGTTCAGTTCCTTGACAGCAGATGGCCCCTCCGGTAACAGTGGTGTTTTCTTGCCGTCGCGCGCAAGCAACACCGGCCAAATGGCCGCCGGTTGTGACCCGGACCAGAGAGCGCCATCCATTACGGGAAGAGTTCCATAAGCCAAAGCGGTGGTAGTCAGCGCGGTGTCATGGGTTGCCGAGACCATGTTTTCATTGAAGCGGTGCATATCACGGATAAAAAACGTCCCGTTTTCCCAAAGAATGTTCACCCGATAAAAACGGCTGTCATACCAGATGGTTTGGCGGTTTTCATGTTTCCAATCATCAAGACAAACCACGGAGGTGGGCGGTGTGAGGGTATAATGACTCCGAAACCATTGCCCGGCTTGCGCCAACGTCTCGACCTGAATTTCGCCAGCCTTGGCCTGCGCGGCAAAGAGCGCCACCTGTTGGGTCAGCCCCGTTTTCATCGCCTCCCAGCCAAACGAATTTTCCTGCCCAGCCTGAGTAAAGCCGAACGCCAGCGCAGGTTGATGAATTAGGTTGTTCATAAACCATGCGACCCAATCGGCCGAGCCTCCCGCCGCCGGATAAACTGGTTCAAGGGTGAACATGCCGGGCGTGGTGCCATGTTGATAAATGGGATCGCTGCCCAGCATTCGAAAGATCGGCACATTAATCTGCGCGGCCTTGGTTTGGGCAGGCATATAGGCGTTGAGCCGACTGGGATAGTAAGCTTGATTCCAATAACCGCCCCACAGCGTATAGCCGTCCGTGCCAACCTGGTCTTTGCAGTTGCACGAGGCGACAATGCCGTATTTCTCGCCCATATAAGCCAAGGTCACTTCGTCTATATACCAGGAACCAACCGTCCGGGGATAACAACCAAAGATCGCTTTGAAATCGGCCATGTAAACGTCCACCAGTTTGCGCCGTTCGGCCGGAGTGTAACCCGGCGAAAAGCCGACATTCGCCGCCCAATCCCAGTCGTGCCGGCCCCGCCACTTCAGGCCGGCCTTTTCAACCAATGGCCGCGGCAGTTCCCACCAAGCCGCGATCTCGTCATTGGTTCCCAATTGTTCCTTGAAGAGCTTTTGATAGCGGGGATTGAGCAGTGCATCATATTGCAAAGCCCAAGTCGCCGGCAGATTGGCCGATTTAATCAACTCTATCTGTCGCCGGGTGGTTTCAAAAAGAATTTCTTCGGAATTCGCCAGGCGCGAATCGGAGTTTCGGACAAAATTGTAAAGGTTCACAATGCGCGGCCCGCTGGCAACTGCCGCTGTCTGGCTATCCGCCACGGCAAGACTGCAAAGTATAAGAATGTAGATAATGTTGCCCAGCGACGCCTGAATGATTTGACGCGTGGCCGCAAGTGACTTGCCAAGTAAACTATTGGCTATTAGAAGAGACGCCATAATTTTATTTTTGTTGCACTTAGTTTTGGTCAGGCTTTTTGACAATCTGCCCGAACCGACAGGCTCGGGAAATGCGGTCGATTCAATTTGGGTTGTCAAAATTATTGCCTAATAAATTGAAAACCTAATGGGTCGCCGGATCTGCCTGCAAGAGCACCACCGGACCGAGCAGGCCCGACGACAGCAGCGGCGAATTTTTCTGGTAGGGATTACGGGTGGTCCAAGTAAATTGCTTCTCCGGCGGCAACGACTGGTCGCCAATGAGCCGGTTGGGCCAGAGGTTGGCCACCTCGATCTCCAAATGATTTTCCCCTGGCTGAATGGCGTCGCTGACTTCAATTCGCCATGGATGACACCAAATGACACCAAGATCGTGGCCGTTCAGGCGGACGCGCGCCAGATTCTTCACCACGCCCAGGTCCAGAAAATATTTTTGGCCCGCCACCACCGATGCGGTCGGCAAAGTAAATATTTTTCGGTAAGTTGCCCGGCCGGAGTAATACTTGATGCCAGCCTCCGGGCGTCGGCTCCAATTGTCCAGCGTGTCGAAGCTGATTTTTTCCGGCCCGCCCCATTTAGGATCGAAGCTGACTTCCCACGGACCCGAGAAGGACACCCCGGCATCCCGGAAACTTGGAAAGTTTATTTCTTGAGTTGCCACCTTTGCCACCGGTTTCCGAAAAATGACAAAGCACGATTGCTCCGGATCAAGATGCATTGGAATGGTGGTGCAGCCGTCGCCAAAAGTGAATTGCGGCAATTCCCGCGTCTTGCCGGTCTGCGAATCCCACAGTTCAGGCTGGCGACCGACCGTGCGGAACTGGCAGGTTGTTTCGACGGCGCGATCTTCCCGATTGGCGAGAAAATAAATGTCCGTGTCCCCATCGCGCCGGTGCGTGAAACGAATGGGACCAGCCGCGACAAAATCCGGCACCACCCCCATTGCTGCAAGCTCGGACGTGACCGCAGCGAAATCGCCATATTCTGCCTGCGGTTTGACTTTTGTTTCCCGCCAGACCACCTGGCCTTTGCCGAAGGCGTGTGCGAAAACGGTTTTGCCATCACAGCCGCCCCAAAGCTCCCGGGCGAGTTTTTGAATGGTGGCGTCACATTTTGGAAAATTTTGCAGACTCGGTGATTTTTCCGGCGGCGGGCCGAATACCGTTGCGCCCGCGCGGACGAGCGATTTGATTTTGGCCAGCAACGCGGGCGTCATCGTTCGTTGCTCCGGCAGCACGAGCAGGCGGTAACTGGTGCCGCCGGGAAACACGACTTGGCCATTTTTCACCTCGGCCCGTTCAAGCAAGGTTTCCGGCGCGCAACCATCGAAGTTAAAGCCGCCGTGATCCGGTGGATTTCCGGTCGTGGCCGAATCCGGCGGGCGAAAAACATAGGGCGCGCCTTCACCTGCCAAAAAGCAAACATCAGCCACCGTCACGCCGCGCTGCAGGAGCGACTGACAACGCGCCAGATATTCGTGATAGGCGGGCACCATATCCCACCAAGTCTGGGTGCGATCCCAGTGGACACCGTAAGGTCCCATCGTCATACCCGGCCAGCGATTGGTCCACGGCTGGGCCTGAAAACGGTGAAAATCTAAACGGTTCACGCCGGTGCAAAACGCCCAGTCGCCCTGCACTTTCAAGGAAGCCGGATCGGCCTGCCAATCTTCACCCGGATTGCTGGTGAAAGCTTCGGCGGCAACCACATTGCGGCCGCAGGTGTGTGCAATCGAAGCCGCCTCGATGACACTGTAAACCGTGTCAAAACCAAGATGCCAAAACTCGCATTGCGGCACGTCGGCCACCCGGCCGAGCGTCAGATCGCCGGCAGGATTCAAGTCATAAGGTTCAACGGAAAGTTTCAGCCCGTTCCGGTGGGCCAGTATTTTCAAGTAGCCGACATGATTTTCCACGACGAGTTCCTGGGCGGTCCGCCGCAAATCCCAAAGGACTCGTTCCGACATTTCCTCGCTGCCCACGACGCGACCGGTCAGCGCGGGCAAATATTTCAACGGATCATAACCCCGGCGTTTTCGAAATTCCGCGCGAAATCCGGGCGACCAGTTTTGCGAACTCATTTCCCAACTGTCGAAATGCAGCATCGTCAGTCCGCCGTTCGCGTTGGTGCGCGGTCCAATCCTGGCCAGCAGCTTCTGAACATAAGCAGCAAAATGCGCGTCCAGTGCGGCGCGATTAAACTTATCACTTTCGAAACCGAGACCCGGCGTCGGCGCGGGCCGCGTCGTCTGGCCGGTCAGCGCGCGACCAAAGCGCATGATGGTCCAACGGCCCGGAGGCACCTTCCAATTCAGCTGGCCAGCGGAAGTAAGCTGTTGCGTCAGATCCACGACGTCGCCCGGTTGGATGCAGTCCGCCGCCGGCAGCGCCGGATATTCCGCCAGCGCGGGCAGAAACGGTTTTACTCCCGGTTGTGATGAAAATGGGGCGCGATAATAAAGGGCTTTTTCATCCACCTCGGCAATCCGGTTCGTGCCGTCCGGCGTGCGGAACGCCAGCACGGCGGTATCCCGATAAAAATTGCGCCATTCTTTTTTGAGTTCCGGGGTCAGCGTGCCCTCGCCGAAAAAAGGCTCGCGGGGCTGTGGTTGCGGCAGTTCGGCTGAAAACACTTCCGGGCCCGCCACATTGGTGGTGCTCGCCACCAAATCCTGCATCGCGAGTTCCGGCGTGATCCATGGGCCGCCGGTGCCACACCAGCCCGGTCCGGCGCCCAGTGCAATCTGAATGCCCAAACGATCCGCCTCCCGCATCGCGTGCGCGACCAGTTCCTGCCATTGCGGACTCATAAAATCCACCGGCCCGCGCGGAATGCCGAGGTTGACCTCCAGAAAAATGGCGCCGCCGATGCCCGCCTGTTTCATGGCCGCCAAATCCGCCGTCATGCCTTCGCGCGACAAATTGCCGTCCATAAAATACCAGTAAACCCAAGGGCGCGCGGCGGGCGGCGGCCGATGAAAATCGCCTTCCAAATCCGCTGCAAACAACCGGGCTTGGCCCAGCAGGCACAGACCAATCCAGAGGCTAATATGTTTCATAATTTATTTTGCGCGGAAACAGGAATGCTTGAAAAGCCGTCCGGCCACAGTTCGGATAATGCGAGGCAGTTTGCGACAGGCGACAGCCGACTGCAAGTCTGGCTCCCACTTGCATCATCTGCGCAAAATTAAAACGGTTTGGATTGGCCGGAATTTTTTGACCCTGCGCTGCCGGGCAATCGTCAGACGGGCTGAATATTTTCGCTTCGCCAAGCCGGCCGATTTTTGACATGCTATTTTCGCCGTGAAGCACCAGAAAAAAAACAAGCCATACGCCGCGCTGACGCTGTTGGGCAACTCCCAAGCCGCCTTCCCGAAATCGCCGCAGCAGGCCACATTGGAGGCGTTTCCCAATCCGAATGTTCACCGGGATTTTTCCATCCGCATTGATTGCCCCGATTTCACGTCGCTTTGCCCCGTGACCGGCCAGCCGGATTTTGCCGAGATTTTTGTCGAATACATTCCGGATGCGCGCTGCCTGGAAACCAAATCGCTCAAGCTGTATCTGGCTTCCTATCGCAATGTCCATTCGTTTAATGAAGCCGTCATCAACCGCATTCTGGACGATCTGGTGGTCGCCTGTCATCCCCGGCACATGCGCGTGGAAGGACGCTTTGCCGCCCGTGGCGGACTCGCGCTGACGGTTGTTGCCGAACATCCCCAGATGGTGGCCGGCTCTGCGGCCTGCGCTCGGAAAGGAAACAAGCCTTGAAGAAAAAAGTTGTTGTGCTCGTGAGCGGCGGCATGGATTCCGTCGCCGCCCTTTACGAAGCCAATCAGCGTTACGCGGTTGTCGGCGCGGTCAGCTTTGATTACGGTTCCAAACATAATGACAAGGAAATCCCCTTTGCCGCCTGGCACTGCCAAAAACTGGGCGTGCCGCAGCGAACGATCCGGCTTGGCTTCGTGGACGAACTGTTCAAGTCCGATCTTTTGCAATCCGGCGGCACGATTCCCGATGGCCACTACCAAGAATTGACCATGAAGCAAACGGTGGTGCCGTTTCGCAATGGCATCATGCTTGCCATCGCCGGCGGTTATGCAGAATCCATTGAAGCCGGCGGCTTGGTGATCGCCGCCCACTCCGGCGACCACGCCATTTACCCGGATTGCCGTGAAGATTTTATGAAGTCGATGGCGGACGCCGTTCGCCTCGGCACTTATGCGGGCGTCGAAATTCTCCGCCCCTTCATTCACCACACCAAGGCCGAAATCGCGCAGCGCGGATACGAACTGGGCGTGGATTTTTCCAAAACTTGGTCCTGCTACAAAGGTGGCGACGTTCACTGCGGCACCTGCGGCACCTGCGTCGAGCGGCGCGAAGCCTTCATGCTGGCGAATTTGCCGGACCCGACCATTTACCTGAGCACCGGCCCGCTGCCGCCCAAACCGGCGCCGGACGGAACCACGACAGCGATGGCAGTGAAACATAAATAAACCGAATTGCATCATGTCAATCCAACCAGTTCTCATCGCGGGCCGATGGCGCGCGGCCAATGCCAGCGGAACTTTCCGCGCGGAAAATCCAGCGACCGGCGAGGCGCTGCCGGAGGAATTTCCCGTCAGCACCTGGGCCGATGGCGACGACGCATTGAACGCCGCGCTTGCAGCGGCAAATCTTTTGCGCGCGATGCCACCTGAAAAAATTGCAACATTTTTGACGCGTTTTGCGGAACGCATTGAAGCGCGCAAAAACGAAATCGCCGAAACCGCGCACGCCGAAACCGCGCTGCCCAAAACGCCACGGCTCGCCGACGTGGAACTGCCGCGCACGACGGGCCAGTTGCGCCAGGCCGCCGCCGCCGTGCGCGAAGGCTCGTGGGCGTTGCCGACAATTGACCCGAAGTTGAACATCCGCTCGGTGCTCGGCCCGCTCGGCCCGGTTTTGATTTTTGGCCCGAATAATTTTCCGCTGGCCTACAACGGCGTGGCGGGCGGCGACTTTGCGGCGGCGCTGGCGGCGGGAAATCCCGTCATCGCCAAAGCACATCCGTGCCACCCGAACACGTCGCGACTGCTCGCGGAAGAAGCCTTGGCAGCGGTGCGCGAAACGGGATTGCCAGCCGCGAGCGTGCAGTTGATTTACCACCTCGCGCCGGCCGACGGACTGCGTTTCGTGGCGGACAAACGCCTCGGTGCCGTTGGTTTCACCGGCAGCCGCGGGGCGGGTTTGCAACTCAAGGCGGCGGCGGACGCCGTGGGCAAACCGTTTTATGCCGAGCTTTCCAGTTTGAATCCGGTGGTCATTCTGCCGGGCGCGCTGGCGGAACGCGGCGCGAAAATCGCGGAGGAATTTGCCGGCAGTTGCCTGCTGGCGAGCGGCCAGTTTTGCACGAGTCCAGGACTGGCGATTTTGCTCGCCGGCGACGCCGCGGAAGAATTCATCGCGGGCGTGAAGACGAAGCTGGAAAGCACGGCACCGGGAATTCTGTTGTCGGCCGGCGTGGCGCGCAATCTGGCTGAAAGCGTAAAAGCGTTGCAAGCGGCGGGCGCGGAACTTGTCACCGGCGGCGTGCCGCTGGCCGGAAACAAATTTGCGAACACGCTGCTGCGCGTGAGCGGAAAACAATTTCTCGCGTCGCCGGAACAGTTGCAAACCGAGGCGTTCGGCAACGCGTCGCTGGTGGTCGTAGCGCGCGATGAAGCCGAAATGGAAAAAATTCTTCAGCAGCTTGACGGCAATCTCACCGGCGGCATTTATTCGGACACGAATGGCACCGACGATGAGCGCTACGAAAAATTTGCACCGCTGCTGCGTTCGCGCGTCGGACGATTGCTCAACGACAAAATGCCCACGGGCGTGGCCGTCACCAGCGCGATGAATCACGGCGGACCGTTCCCGGCAACGGGTCATCCGGGATTCACGGCGGTCGGCATGCCGGCGTCGCTGCGGCGGTTTGCGATGCTCCAGTGTTTCGACAACGTGCGTCCGCACCGGCTGCCGGCGGCGTTGCAAAATAAAAATCCGAACGGAAAAATGTGGCGGCTCATTGACGGCCAGTGGTCGCAGAACGACGTGGCGGCGTAAACCAAACCGGGGCGGATTTCATCCAAAAATTTATGAAAACTCTTTTTGCGCTAGCGGTTTTAGTTTTGTTGTCCACCGGCGGTTTGCGGGCGGCGGATGCCGACGTGCCGGCGGTTTATCTCGACGTCAACCGGCCGGTGGATCAGCGGGTCGCGGATTTGATTTCGCGCCTGACGCTGGAGGAAAAAGCCACGTTGCTGAATCATCGCGGGCCGACGGTGACGCGGTTTAACATCCGTTCCGACCAATGGAATCAATGCTTGAACGGCGTGCAATGGGACCGGCCCACCACGCTGTTTCCCATTTGCCTCGCGATGTCGGCGACGTGGGACACGAATCTGGTTCACGAAACGGCCACCGTTCTCTCTGATGAAGCCCGCGCGATTTACAACGGCTGGCAT
>CAJAQO010000197.1 GCA_903944085.1 uncultured Verrucomicrobia subdivision 3 bacterium | reverse complement strand
GTGCGGGTGGACAATGAAATCAACATCCTCAACGCCAATTCGCCCGCGCCGGGAATCTCCGGCCAAAAATATAGCGTCCGCTGGAGCGGCAAACTGTTGGCACCGGCGACGGGAAATTACACTTTTTCTTTTCGCGGTGATGACGGCTTCCGGGTTTTTGTGGAAGGCAAGCCCATCATCAATGAGTGGAACCACGGCGGTGCCAGAACCTTCCACGGAAAGGCTGGCTTGGAAGCCGGAAAAACCTACGATCTGCGCGTGGAATTTTTTCAAGACGGCGGCGGTTGCGTGGCGCAATTGAACTGGCAGCGTCCCGGAAAAGCACTTTACGCCGACGCGCTGGACGCCGCAAAAGATTCTGACGTCGCCATCGTCTGCGTTTCGACGCTGCGCATGGAAGGTGAAGGCAGCGATCGGCCTTCGATGGATTTGCCGGACAACCAAGCGGCGCTGATTCAGGCGGTCAGTGCGGTTAATAAAAAGACCATTGTCATTTTGAACACCGGAACACCAGTCACGATGACTAATTGGCTCGGTCAAGTTCAGGCCTTGGTCGAAGCGTGGTTTCCCGGACAGGAAGGCGGCAGTGCCATTGCGGCCATTTTGTTTGGTAAGGTGAATCCTTCCGGCAAACTTCCGGACACATTAGCAGCCAATCGCGAGGACTATCCGGATGCGCCAAATATCGTGAAGAAAAACCAGGTGAAATATGCCGAGGGCATTTACGTTGGCTATCGTCATTTCGACCAAGCCGGCATCCAGCCAGTTTTCCCGTTTGGCTATGGCTTGTCCTATACCACTTTCAAATATAGTCAGCTAAAACTGTCGGCTTCTCGCCTGTCGAACGATGGAACCGTCACCGCAAATTTGAAAGTGACCAACACCGGCAAGCGTGCTGGCGAAGAAGTGGTGCAACTCTACGTTCACGCAGCCAAATCCCAAATTGACCGCCCGGTGCGCGAGTTGAAAGGATTTGCCAAAGTCGCGCTAAATCCCGGTGAAACGAAAACCGTGTCGCTCCAGCTCACGCCGCGCGATTTGGCTTACTTCGATGTTGCAGGCTATCAATGGAAAGCCGATGCCGGTGACTATGAAGTCGAAATTGGCGCTTCATCGCGTGACATCCGGCTCACCGCGCCGCTGCAGCTTCAGCAGGAATTCAGCGACAGCCTGGGTCATGGAGCTATACCCAACACGTTGACCGCGCAGGAACTGGCCGATGGCTGGAAACTGCTTTGGGATGGTAAGACTACGACCGGCTGGCGGAGTCCCAAGTCGGATTCGTTTCCGGACAAAAGCTGGCAGATTCAAGATGGAGTGCTGTCTGTAGTTTCCAGCGGCAATGCCGAGGCGCAGGCCGGGGGCGACATCATCACGCGCGACCGTTATGCGAATTTTGAACTCGTCGCGGATTTCAAGACGACCACCGGCTGCAACAGCGGCATCAAGATTTTCGTGCAGCCCAATCTTCCACCGCTTCACAAAACGGCGGGCCAGATGACCGTCAGCGGCTCGGCCATCGGCATGGAATTTCAGATTCTCGACGATGCCAATCATCCCGACGCCAAGCTGGGTCGCGACGGCGACCGCACGATTGGCTCGCTTTACGATTTGATTCCCGCGCCTAAAAGCAAAAAAGTCATGCCGGTCGGCGAGTGGAATCACGCGCGCATTTTGTCGCAGGGCCAGCACGTCGAGTTTTGGCTGAATGGCGAAAAAACGGTGGAGTTTGACCGTGGTTCAGCGGCCTTCCGCGCCGCCGTCGCGGCGAGCAAGTTCAAAGATATTCCAAACTTTGGCGAATGGGCGGACGGCCATATTTTGTTGCAGGAACACGGCAGCGTGGTTTCATTTTGTAATGTTAAAATCCGCGAGCTGCGGTAAAATAATTCCCAAGCAAACGCATAAGCCCTCCAAAAAACATGAACACAAAGCTCCGTTCTTCACTGGCGATTGTTTCAGCCATTGGCGTGATCGTCACCTTGACAGGCTGTCAGACGCCGACAAATAAAACTTCAGCAGCAACGCCGTGCATGGACGCGCTGCCGCTTTTCACCGCGGCGAATGTGCCTGCCTTCGCCCCGAGCGAAATCGCGTGCTCGGAAAAATATACGAACGGAATCTCACGTTCCGGCCTGCCCGGCAAAGGGTTGGCGCAGCACCCAATGCTCTATGTCGGGGAAAACTGCAACAAGATGTTCCTCGTCAAAGATGGCAAGGTGATCTGGACTTATCAGACTGGCGGCGGCCCCGAATATGACGACGTCTGGATGCTTTCCAACGGCAACATTCTTTTCAGCCGCATGGCTTACATTGCCGAAATTACGCCGGACAAGAAAGTGGTTTGGCGCTACGATTGCCACGTTCCCAAAGGCACCAATCACACGGAAATACACGGCTGCCAGCCCATTGGCTTGGACAAAGTCATGTTCGTTGCAAACGGCCTGCCGCCCAAGTTGAAAGTCATTAACATCAAGACTGGCGCGGTCGAGGTGGATCATGACCTTGACTTCCGGCAGCCACCCGATCCCAACGGCATCCACGGGCAGTTCCGGCGAGTGCGCTACACGGCGCAGGGAACCTATCTTGTGTCTTACATGACCTTGGGCAAAGTCGTGGAATACGACAAAGATTTCAACGAGGTCTGGAGTTACAAAATCAATCAACCCTGGGCCGCGCTTAGGTTGAAGAATGGCAACACACTGATCACCGACGAAAAGGACAGCCTCACGCGCGAAGTCAATGCCAAGGGCGAAACAATCTGGGAATTCAATTGCAACACGGATCTGCCGGCGGAATATCAGTTCACCTCCGCGCCCCAAAGCTGCACGCGGCTGGCCAACGGCAACACCATCTTCACCTCACGCGGCAAAAATAGCGAAGGTCCCCAGCTCATTGAAGTCACGCCGGACAAGAAAGTCGTCTGGGTGTTGCAAGATTGGAATGAAATCGGCGACGGCACCGCCGTGCAAATTCTCGACGATCCGGGAATTCCAGAAATCCCCGGCGAGTCAGAACATTGACCGCGCAAAACCAGAGCAAGTGGTGGCCTTGCGTGAACTGAATAAAATCCATGAACAAATTGTTTGCAGCCCTTCCCGTGACTGTTCTGTTCGCTTTGTCCGCCAATGCTGCGGACCCAGTATCGCTATTCGACGGCAAGACTCTCAATGGCTGGATTCAAATCCCAACCAATTCATGGGAAGTCAAGGCCAGCGTGATCGCCAGCTTGGGCAAGGGCCGGGGCGTGCTTTATACCACCAATCAATACGACTATTACCGGCTGATGTTCACCGTGCGCCATGTGAGCGGCCAACCCGACCACAAGGCGGGCGTGCTCTTCTTCTGCACGCCGCCGCCAACCGGCCAGAAGGGGGCGGACGCGCTGGCCGGCATCCAGTTTCAGGTGCCCACGGGCAGCCACTGGGATTATCGTCCAGGTCACAACAACAGCGGCGGCGACGAGTTTGCGCCGTTTCCCAGAGGCCCGGCCGACTTTCATGAATGGAGCCGGGTCGAACTGTTGGTTGATGCCAAGGCCGGCACCGCTCGCGTGGCCGTGGCGCAGCCCATTGGCAGCAAGGCGGTCGAGGTGGGTGCTTTCAAGGATCCCACTGCCGGCAAGCTAGGCCCGATTGCCTTGCAAATGCACAACGCCGGTTTGTTTGACGAGTATAAGGATATCACGATTGAAGTTGACCCGGTGGTCAACGACCTGATTACCACGAAGTAATCGCTCGCGTAACATTGTGAACGCCGTTGCGCCGGGTTCGCTTCCAAACACGCTCGGGGGATTAAGTTCTGGGCTATAGGGCGGCAGGCAATCCAAAACAAAGTCCGGCGCTTGTTGTTCCCGCCACGCCGGATGCAATTTGGCGTGGCGGTAATTGGCGTTGGCCGCGAAGACCATCATGCAGCGAATATCCACACCGTTCTGATGTCTCGAATATTTGGACGACACGGGATGGCTCCGGGCGGTTTAGTCACCAACCCTGCTGACCGGTGGGGGTTCGCGGATGGCCGCGCCGGAATAATGATTGTTGGAAACGGGCAGCAGCACACCTGTCGCCGCGCACAGATCCAATGTTGCCGATTTATTTCCGCGCAGCTTGGTCAGCGGAAGAAGAAACGCAAGAACAGCAGAACGAGAATCAAAGCCGTGAGCCACCAAACCCAGTGGATTCCGCGCGGCTTGACGCGCGGGGCGCCAAATTCTTCCTGCACAAATTTGCCGTAGTCAAAATGCTCGTCGGGAATACCAAGGTTTTCCGCGTAAGCCGCATCCGACCAGCCGGTCTTTTCATCGGCGCCGCAGCCGGGGCAGGCTTTCGCGTTGCGCGGCACGTCCGCGCCACAATTGGGGCAGGTTTCGGGAGGCATTGTTTGAAGTGCGGAATGCGGAATTCGGAGTGCGGAATGGTGGCGGGCCGGCGCGTTTGTATTCCGCACTCCGCACTCCGCATTCAATTCATCCGCCCACGCCCGCGTATTCCTCGTCGGTGCGCAGATCCAGCCCCATCAAAATATAGTCGTGCGTGACGGCTTGCATGTCCTTCACATAATCGTCGAGCCGCACGAGTTGGTTGAAGCCGAGCATCGAAAACATTTTCATCGCCGCATCCTGTTCGCCGATGAAGGCTGCTTCGACGCGTTCGAGGCTGGCGAGCCGCGCGATTTCCAGGATTTCCGAGATCAGCCCGCGAGCCAGGCCGCGACCGCGATAGTCCGGATGCACCAGCACGCTCACGCGGCCGATGTGCCGTTTCCAGCCGCCGAGCCGTTGATGCAGCGTGGCCGCGCCGACGATTTTTTTGTCCACAATGCCCATCAACGGCAGGTTGCGTCCGTAATCAATGTTCTTGCACCAGTCGCGGATGACTTTGACGTCCTGCACGCGGTGTTTGATGAACATGCGCTCGCGTTCCGGAATGCCCTGAAAAAGCTGATGAAACTCTTTTTCATCGGTCGGGAGCAACTGGCGCAGCACGGCTTTTTTGCCATCCTTGAGCTTGATGTGCTTGGGAAAATTTTGGAGTTCTAGTTCGATGCTGAATGACATAAATTATTCTTCCTTGCCCGCACTTTGCGCCAGCCGCGCCGTCGGTGCAACAAAAATTTTCAAATGAACGCCGATTCCCCCGCGAGGCCGATGGATTGCCGGGTGGAATCCAGTTTGACTTCCGCCGGGTCCAGGCTCCAGCGCGCGGCCAGTTGCGGCACCTTTTCAAAATTCGTTTCCGCATCCAGAATCGTGGCAGTGCATTCGCCGTAGTCGAAGGTCTTCAAGCCGGTCTCGGTTTCCGGCAGTGTCTGGTTGCCCTGGTTCCAGACCGTCTCGCCGGTCCACGCGTAGCCGCGCGTTACGCAGCCGTCGTCCAGCCGCGCCCAGCCGTGGTGCCGGGAGAATTTCTCCGCGTAGAAAAACTGCACATGCCCCAGCTTGCGGCTCAAGGCGGTGAGAAACAGAAACGTCGCATCCACATCATCGCTCGGATTGGGCAGCCCGAGGCCGGTGACAACCACCCAGCCGCCATGCACGCGCGGGCTAATGAAAAATTCGTGGCTGCCGGCCAGGCCTTCCACCCACGAACACGGTGCCGCGCGGTTCAGTCCCAGCGCCACCTTGACCGCTTCCGGAGAAACTGAGCGCACCGCCAGCCAGCAGGCGGGGCGGGGCGGCGGATCCGCTTTGAGCGGGAAAAAGCTGAACGCTTCCGCAAATGATTTTTGTTCCCGCCGCGCCCGGCGGTGCACTGCGAACATCCAGCCCAGGATGACAAAACCGATGACGATGGCCACGCCCTGCATGGCGAGCATCATCAGCGCAATGAAATCATTCTGGCTCACGCGCTGAATTTACGCCTGCCCGCCGCGAGTTCAAACAAATTTTCCCAACCACAAAAAGCGGAAGTTTTAGCCGGTCAGCGTTTCAGCGTTTGATTTTCCAGCCAGGCCAGATACTTTCGGCTGCCGGCGCTGGGGGCCAGCACCAGAAATTCCGGCGTGTCGTAAGGATGCTTCGCGAGCACCAGTTTTTCCAGCGCGGCCAACTTTGATTTCGTCGTTTTCAAAATCAGCAGGACTTCCGCGCCTCTCTCGATTTTTCCCTGCCACCAGTAATGCGATTCGATTTTCGGAACGAGATTCGCGCAGGCGATGAGTCTGGCGTCCAGCGCCGCCTTGGCCAGCGCGCGCGCCGTCTTCAAGTCCGGTGCGGTGATGAGGACGATGGAAAAATTTGCGGCCGGTTTCATTTCCCAAAAATGTAACAGCCGACATGTGGCGGCTCAAAATACTTTCGATGCATCTGGTCTCTGGGAACATCGTCGGCCAAGGTGGGAACTTCGTCGGCCAAGGTGGGAACTTCGTCGGTCAAGGTGGGAACATCGTCGGTCAAGGTGGGAACTTCGTCGGTCAAGGTGGGAACTTCGTCGGTCAAGGTGGGAACTTCGTCGGTCAAGGTGGGAACTTCGTCGGT
>CAJAQO010000196.1 GCA_903944085.1 uncultured Verrucomicrobia subdivision 3 bacterium | reverse complement strand
GCGCGTCTGCTCGCGCTGGGTGCGGAAACGCGAGAGCAGTTCCACGCGAATCGGATAATCCGCCATGCGCTCGCGGAAATTATTAAAATGCTGCTGCGCAAGCACCGTTGTCGGCACGAGAATGGCAACTTGTTTCCCGTCCATCACGCATTTGAACGCGGCGCGGATGGCCACTTCGGTTTTGCCAAAACCCACATCGCCGCAGATCAAACGGTCCATCGGCTTGGCGCGCTCCTGATCGGCTTTCGTGTCGGCGATGGCGGTGATTTGGTCGCGCGTTTCCTCGTAGATGAAGGCGCTTTCAAACTCACGCTGCCATTGCGTGTCCGGCTGGCACGCATGGCCGGCCTGGGTTTCGCGCACAGCCTGGATGCGGAGCATTTCCGCCGCGATGTCGCGCACGGCTTTTTCCGTCTCCTCTTTGGCCTTGTGCCAGCGCGTGCCGCCGAGCGTGTGCAGCGGCGGATTCGCCTTGCCGGCACCGACGTATTTGCTGACGAGATGCGCCTCGCTGACGGGGACGTAAAGTTTCGGCGGCTCGACGGCGTCGCCGGCCGGCGCGAATTCGATGACCAGACATTCGGTGGAGGCTGAGGATTGAGAGTTGTTCGTTGAGGGATGACGGCTGTTGCCGACCGGCATCAGTTTCAAACCGAGATAACGCCCGATGCCGTGTTGCAAATGCACAACCAAATCGCCTTCCTCCAAATCGGTGAAATCAATATCGAGCGCCGAGCGCGCCGCCAGCGCGTGGGCGGACTTCTGGCGGCGCGGCCGCTGGATTTTATAACGTCCGAAAATTTCCGCATCGGTGACGACCACCAACTTCGCCTCGTCGCAAATGAAACCGCGCGCGAGCGAGCCGATTTGAATTTGCGGTTTATCCTCAAGCCCTTGTTTGTAGGAGACGACGTGAGGAGTCTCAAAATTTCTTTTTGAAATGAGACTCGTCACCTCGTCTCCTACTGGATTAAAACCTGATTCCCGCCAAATTTCCTCAAACCGCTGCCGCTCGCCGGCGTTGTTGCAAAAGATGTGAACCGCGTAATTCTGCCGCTGCCAGCGGTGAAGCTGCTGGAAAAATTCGCGGCGCTGCGCCTCGGCGATCTGCGGCTCGGGCGCGTGGTCGGCCAGCGGACGAAAGGCGTCGAGGTTTTCAAATTGCGGATTGTGGATTGCGGATTGCGGATTGGTCGCGTCCATTTCATCGGTCGCTTCATTCAATTCAACCGAGGTGAAGCCGCGCCGGTTTAATTCGACTAGAAAATCCGGCCACGAAATGAAAAACGGATCATCTGCTGGAATTAGTTGCGCATAAGCCTCCGCGTGAACGGCGAGTAATTCCGGGTCGCACAAAATAAAAATGTTTTCACGCGGCAGATAATCAAGCAGCGTGGCGAGCGCCATTTCCTTCATCATTCTGCCTTCTTCATTCTGCCTTTGTTTCAAAATTCCTAGCTCGCCGGCGGGCGGCAGCGTGATGGCGGAAATCTCCTCGCGCGAGATTTGCGTGAGCGGGTCGAAGAAGCGGAGCGACTCCAGCTCGTCGCCGAAAAATTCCAGTCGCACGGGCCACGGGCTGGTCGGCGGAAACACATCCACGATGCCGCCGCGCAGAGCAATTTCGCCTTTTTGCGAAACTTGCGCCTCCGGCTCGTAGCCTTGTTGCTCAAGAAATTCAATCAGGTCGAGCGGCGCAATTTTGTCGCCGCGCGCCAGCAAGCGTGTGCGGTGCTGGAGTTCGTCCGGCGGAAATGTTCTTTGCAGCAGCGCGGCGACGCTCGTGACGATGATTGCGGATTGCGGATTGCGGATTGCGGATTTTTCGGCAAGCGCCACCAATGTTTGCAGGCGGTCGCTGATGACATCGGCGTGCGGGAGCTTGTCCTCGTGCGGCAAGGTTTCCCACGCGGGATAGAAAAGAAGTTGGGAGCTGGCAGTTGGAAGCTGGGGCGGCTCGACTTTGGACTTTGAACTTTGGACTTTGGACTCAACCGCCAGCCAGGTTTCCAAATCCTGCTGGAAGCTTTCCTGCATTTTCAGGTTTTCCGTGACGATCACCACCGGGCGTTGCGGAAAAAAGTTTTTGATCAGCGCACCAAAAAAAGGTTGCGCGGGCGCGGCGATGCCGGAAAAAGTCAGCGCTCCGCCAGCCTCCACGCGCCGGGCGAGGGCTTGCACGGCGGGAGTTTGCAAAATGTCAGCGAACCAGTTGCCCGCCGCTGACGAGGATTCGTTTTGCGCCAAGCACGGGAAAATTCGCAGCCAAAACCGCCGGCGTCAAGCCGCGCCTGACGTGGACATTGTCCTAATCCTAATCGTCATCGTAATCTTAATCCGCTGCAAATCGCGATTACGATCAAGCACAAGATTGAGATTAGGACAGCACTCTGGCGCGCGCTCAGGGTTGATTGGTCCGCCAGCCGCTGGCCAGCAGCAGGGAGATTTCCTCGAAATCGCAAATCCGCCCCGGCGTTTTCACATCCAGCGCGGCAAACGATTGGCTGTGTTCGGCGAGGAACCGGCCCGCCTCGGTGGCCGCCGTTCGGCCGGGCGCGGGAACGCTCATCCAGCCCACAATCCACACGCGATGGCCGGCTTGCAAGGTGGTGGCGATGCGATCCAAAACCGCTTGCGAGGTCCGGTGATCGGCCAGCGCCGTTTGCGCCAGATCAAACCGGTGCGTCGAATGATCGGCCACCGGCGGCAAGGTGTCCCAAGCCGCCGCGCCGTGATAATAGCGTTCAAAGCTGATGCCCAGATACCACGGCGTCACCACCACGTAATCCGGCGGCGAGATTTTTTCCGTCAAGGCATTGGCCACCAGATCCACGTTCGTGAACCGGCAGTTCAAATCGCGCGCGGCGAAGGGCAGCGCGATGGCGGCGGTGGCAAATAAAATTGCTGTTGTCACCGTGCGCCACCAGCGCGGCAGCGCGGGCAGCGCAATCGCAAGCTCAAAACAGCCGGCGGCCAAAGCCACCAGCGGCAGAAAATACCACGGCTCGGTGATGAGCGCGGCGAAGTGGAGAAAACAAAAATAGCCGGCGAACGCCGCGAATAAAGTTCCGCCGGCGAACAGTTGCAGTTCGGTGAGTGACAGGCCGGCTGGCCGCTGGTTGGACTGTGGCAATTGGCGAAATAAAACGGCGATGCCCAGCCCAATGACCACCAAAACTAGCAAAGTCCAGAGCCAGACATATTGCGGAAGTGGAAAGGCCGTGACGGTGGTGAAATTGCCGACGACCGCCGTCATTGAAAACCCCGGCCGGATGACGGCGGCGGATCGCGACCAGTTTGCCACGCCGCCTAAGTAAGGCAGCAGCGAGCAACACGCCACGAGGCCGGCGACGAATATTTTCAACGCGGTGCGCGTGTCTTTGCGCAACCAGCACACGAGCCAGCCGCCGAGACCGATGCTGGCAAACAAAACCGCGTTTTGATACAGCGCTTGAACACACAAAATGGCGGCGACGGCCAAGATTCCCGTTCGCCGCCAGTTTGGTTTTTGCAGCAGAAAACACATGGCCACCAGCGCGAACACGATGAGCAGCGAACCCAGTCCGTAAGCCCGCAGCGAATCGCCCCAGAAAATTGCTTCGCTGTTCAACCCCAATAAAATCAGGCTCAATATCGGTGGCGCGCGGCGAGCCGTCCACGCTGCCAGCCACAGCGTGCCTGGCAGCCCCAGCCCGATCAGGCTGCCTAAACAGCGCAAATTGAAATCGCAGCCCGCCAGCCCCAAGGCTGACCAGACTTTGATCAGCACCGGCAGCAAAATGGGAAATGAATCACGCGCCATGAAAGCCGGCGAATGGCTGGCGGCCAGGTTGATGACGTTGACTTCGTCGCGCCAAAAGCCGCCGGCATGAAACAGGAAAAAAACATGCAGTCCAAAGATGGCCAGCGTGACCAGCGCGGCGGCCAGCCATGCGGGCCAGCCGGAAATTTTTTCTGCCGGTGACGCGGTCATCATCCGGCAGAATTGCGCAGGCAGGGCGTCATGCGCGGACATTGGACAAAATCATGCCGGCAAATTCAAATCAATTTGCCGGTTTCAGTTGACCGCTGCGCGCGTGTCCCTGAAAATTTTGGCGATGGTGCCTCCATCTCCAGTTTTAATTTTGCCGTTCGGGCTGCTGCTTGGCGCGATGGCGCTGGCACCGGTCGCCGCGCCGCGCTGGTGGGCGAAACATTACGCCCAAGTCGCGCTCGGCCTGGGCGCGCTCACGGCGGCGATTTATTTTTTTATTTTGCACGATCGCGCCAGCCTCGCCCACGCGGCGCACGAATACACCAGCTTCATCGCGCTCGTCGGTTCACTTTTCGTCGTTGCCGGCGGCATCCAAATTCAGCTCCCCGGCCGCGCCACGCCGCTGGCGAATGTCGCGTTTCTTTTCGCCGGCGCGGTCGCCGCCAATTTTCTCGGCACCACCGGCGCGGCGATGCTGCTCATCCGCCCGTGGCTGCAAATGAATCGAAACCGCATCGCGGCCTACCACGTGGTGTTCTTCATTTTTCTCGTGGCCAATGTCGGCGGCTGCCTGACGCCCATCGGCGACCCGCCGCTGTTCCTTGGCTATTTGCAGGGCGTGCCGTTTTGGTGGGTCGCCAAAAATTGCTGGCCGATGTGGCTGCTCGGCGTCGGGCTGCTGCTGGGAATTTTTTATGGGCTGGATAAATCCGGCTTCAACCGCGCTGCCCGCGCCGTCCGCGAAAAGGCAGCCGCCAGTGGTGGGGCGGTTGCAAAATCCGGTGGGGCGAGCGTCCCCGCGAGCCGCAAATCAAATGCTGGCCGTCCGCAAGGACCGGCTTGCGAGGACGCTCGGCCCACCGAACTGGACGGCACCAAAAACCTGCACGAACACTGGCAAATTTCCGGCCGGCCCAACCTGTTTTTTCTCGCGCTGATTCTGGGCGCGATCTTTCTGGAGCACCCGCCGTTCCTGCGCGAGGGGCTGATGCTGGCGGCGGCGGCAGGCTCCTATTTCACCACCAAAAAAACCGTCCATGCCGCCAACGGGTTTGATTTCCATCCCATTCAGGAAGTGGCCATTCTTTTCGCCGGGATATTTGCCACGATGATTCCCGCGCTGGCGTGGCTGGACCAGCACGCCGTCACGTTGCTGGGACAAAATCCGTCGCCGGCGGTTTTCTTCTGGGGCACCGGCGGCCTTTCCAGCGCGCTGGACAATGCGCCGACGTATCTTGGCTTTTTGAGCGCGCTGCGCGGGGTCAGCGGCACGGAAAGCATGGCTGAATTGCTCCTCAGCCATGCGCCACACGTCCTGGCCATCAGCGTCGGCGCGGTGTTTTTTGGCGCGGCAACTTATATTGGAAACGGCCCGAATTTCATGGTCAAGGCCATCGCCGAGCAGCGCGGCATCCGCGTGCCCTCGTTTCTGGAATTCATCTGGAAGTTCTCGCTGCCGGTGCTGCTGCCGGTGCTGATAATTGTCTGGCTGCTTTGTTTTCGCGCGAATTAATTCTGGGCCGCGGGAAATCTTGGAGGCAATGCAGAAGGAAGAAGGATGAATGCAGAATTAAAACTGGCGCGAGCAGGTGTAATCTTGTTTCTTCATTCTTCATTCGCTTTGTGCTTACGGGACTGATTCCGGCCACGACGTATCTGGTGCAGGCACGGGCCATCGGCGGCAGCACGGGCGCGAGCGCGTGGACCAGTCCCGGCACCATCATCTGCACCTGAAAGAGCGAAGGATGCAGGCAGTATGAAGAATTAAGAATGGGGACAACGCGCACGGACTGACGCGTCCCCTGTTCATTTTAAACCGGGAATTTGCCCGGAGCGTTTCCGGGCAAACGGGCGGTTGGCAACGGCGGTCTCTCCGTTGCCGGCCGCCCGCAATTTTTTGGGGCGGTCCCAAGTTTGATCTGGTGCTTAGAGCCAGTCTGAAAATTCACAGGGGATTGAATCATGCTCGTCGTCATCCTCATCCTCAGGCTTCAAAAACCTGCCAAAACTGACGATGAGGATGAGCCTGGGGATGAGCCTGAAAAGCCCAATTCCGATTTTCAGACCGGCGCTGAATCGCGATCGGGGTGGGAAGCAGATTACGATTATGATTTGGATTTGGATTAGGACACCGCCAGTTTTTCCGGGGTTGATAAAGGGCCACGTTAGGAGTGTTGGATTGGGTGGTTTTTACATAATTTTGATTTGCAGGCGGAAAAGAAACGGCTGCGCGGTAAAATTCCCGGTTTTGACCCGCGTCGGAACGGATGCGGGGTAAAATTGAGAATGGTGAGACGCAACGGTTCCGCTGCGGGTCAAAACGAAAAACTTTGAGGCCGCCGCGCCGGCGGGCGTTGCCGGCATCAGGCTGGCGGCCGGGTAACTTTTGTATCGCGGAAAAATTCCGGTTGTGCAAGTTTGGCAGCGTGCTTTTGCGCCGATTCATTTTTATTGCACTGTTCTTCGCGGCCGCGCTGATGGCTTCCGCCGGCGAGACGAATTATTTCTGCATCGTCTGCGGCAAGGGGCCGCTGACCGGCCACATCTGGCTGCATCCGCGCGGCGCGATTTGCGATGACTGCGAAAAAATCCAGGACCGCTGCACGATCTGCGGCTTGCCGGTGAAAGCCGGCGACGGCCACCTCAAAACCGGCGACGGCCGCTTCATCTGCCGGTTCGACAAAAAAGACGCCGTGCTGACGTTGGATCAGGCGCGAGCGCTGTTTGAGCAGACGCGCGATGACGTGGTGGATTTGTATGGCCGGCAGTTCGCCTTGAAATATCCCGAGGTGACGGTGACTTTGTTCGACGTGGATTACTGGTCGGAAAAAGGCCAGCCCGGCGGCCTGCACAAATTCGGTTTCGCCAGCACGCGCAAGACGGCGGACGGCCATTGCACGCATGAAGTCGTCCTGTTGAGCGGTCGCACGCGCGAGGAGCTGATCGCGGTGGCCGCGCATGAATACACGCATTTGTGGATCAATGAAAATCAGCCGGACAGCCACCGGATTGACGGCGACACCGTCGAGGCCATCTGCGAATTGACGGCTTACCAACTGATGGGGCAAAAAAGATTGCCGGCGATGCAAAAGCAGATTTTGGAAAATCCCTACACGGCTGGAAAAATCAAAACGCTCGTCGCCGTCGAGCGCGCCGGCGGAACGGATTACGTTTTGAACTGGGTGAAGCATGGCACGGCGGAAACATTTGATGCGGACGCATACTTATCCGCGTTGCCGGTGCCGGCGGCGGTGCCCATTCCCGCGTCGCTGCGGCTCTGGCCGGCGGGAATCAAATTCAGCGGCCTCATGGCGTTCGGCAACGAGCGGCAGGCGGTCATCAACGGCGTGGCGTTTGCGGCCGGCGAACAAAAAACCATCAAGCTGCGCGACAAATCGGTGATCGTCCGCTGCCGGGAAATCCATGACGGTGACGTGGTCGTGGAATGGAACGGCTCGCCGGTGCCGCTGACATTGGTGCGCGGCGAAGAAAAATTATTGCCATGAGCCAGATTATTGCCAACGGAAACCCGGTCGCGGCGAAAGTGCCATGTTCGATCGAAGATTTTTTGCGCGCGCAAAAGCTGCTGCCGCGCAGCGTGGTGGTCGAGCATAACGGCGAGGCGGTCGCGCCGTCGGAATTTTCGCAGCGTCAGCTCCGCGCGGACGACAAGCTGGAGATTGTAAAAATTGTGGCGGGCGGATGAAGTTTGGGAGCTGTCCTAATCTTAATCTTAATCCTAATCGCCGGTTTTAAGCTGATTACGATTAGGATTAGGATCAGGATCAGGCCGCTGCCGGTGTTGGGGCGGACTTGTCAACGTGCGTTTTCTTTCGTCTAATTCTTTCAGTAGTTTTTCAATATGAAATGGCGCTTTGAATGGATTTACCGGTTTGGCTTGGCGGTGTTGCTGGTCGGCGCGTTCTGGTCCGTCTGGGCCAGCGCGCAGGAACCGGCCGGCACCAACGCGCCGGCGCCGGGCGCGGCGCTGAACGTTACCAGCAAGTTTCAGGCGCTGACGTTCGGCCTGGACAATGTTGAATGGCTGAAAGCGCACACATTTTGGGACCAGCCGCTGTGGAAATATCTGGCGTCCCTGATTTACATCGTGCTGGCGTTCTGGGTGGCGTGGCTGCTGGACTGGATCGTCAATGTCTGGCTCAAACATCTGGCCGCCAAGACGGACACCAAATATGACGACCTGTTGTTGAACCTGCTGCGCGGGCCGGTAAAGGTGGTGGCGTTCGTGATTTTTTTGAACGTCGGCCTGGGCGTGTTCGACTGGCCGGCGCGGGCGCAACTGCTGTTGTCGCGCGGCCTCATCGTGGTCGTGGCGTGTTCGGTGACATATGTGGCGATCAAGGTGATTGATCTGCTGCTCGGCGTGTGGCGTGAAAAAATTGTTTCCGTGCAGGACAAGGCATTTGCGGAACAGCTTTTTCCGCTGTTGCGCAAGGTGGCGAAAGCGGCCATCGTCATCGCGGCCGCCGTGCTGACGGCGGACAATCTCGACATCAAGATCACCAGCCTGCTCGCCGGCCTGTCCGTCGGCGGCCTCGCGCTCGGCCTCGCGGCGCAGGACACGGTGGCGAATTTGTTCGGCGCGGTGGCGATTTTTTTGGACAAGCCGTTTTACATCGGCGACCTCATCAAGGTCGAAGGCGTGGACGGCACGGTGGAATCCATCGGCCTGCGCAGCACGCGCATCCGCAATGGCGACGGCCATCACGTCACCATTCCCAACAAGACGATGGGCAACGCCATCATCACCAACGTCACGCGCCGGCCGGCCATCAAGACCGAGATGAACCTCGGCCTCACCTACGACACGCCGATGGAAAAAGTGAAACGCGCGACGGTGATCCTCGAGGAAATTTTCCGCGCCAACCCCAAAACCACCGACCTCATCATCAGCTTCAACAAGTTCATGGATTCGGCCTTGAACATTCTGGTCATCCACGTCTGGAGCGGCACCGATGCCAAGGTGCATTTTGCGGAGATGCAGGCGCTGAATTTGCAGATCAAGCAGCGCTTTGACGCGGAAAAAATCGAGTTCGCGTTCCCGACGCAGACGGTCTATCTCAAAACCGACGCCGGAAAATGATTTGCCGGCGCGGCGCGGGTGCGGCTAAATTTACCGATGGATTCCAACACGAGCTTGATCTCACCTGGCGGCCAAATTCTCGGCGTGCCGTGGGAAACTTTTTGGACGGCCGTCGGCTGGCTGGCCAATGCCACCTTCTCTTCCCGCTTTTTGGTGCAATGGTATGCGACGGAAAAGAAAAAGCAGGTGGTGGTGCCGCAAATGTTCTGGTGGTTGAGCCTGCTCGGCTCGCTGCTGTTTTTGACGTATGCGATTTTTTACGACAAGCACAACGTCATCATCTTCGCCTACGCCTTCACCTGGATTCCTTACTCGCGAAACCTCATCATTCACCGGCGCAACAAGGCCGCGCTGGCGCTGTGCGCCGGCTGCGGGCAAAAAAATCCGCCGCAGGCGAACTTTTGTCCGAACTGCGGCGGGAAGCTGACGTAGAATTTTCTACTTCTTCGGCACGGCGCCAGCGGGCGCGCCTGCCGGAATGCCCTTCACCGGGGCGATGCCGTATTTGGCCAGCACGGGGACAAAGTCCGGATGCGCCTGGCCGTAAGCCACCAGCTGGTTCACGAAGCTGACCATCAGGCTCTGATTCTGGTTGAAGGCGCTGATGAGCTGCTCGGCCTGCGGCTTGATGGCCTCGATGTCTTTGCGCGCGATACTGGCCTGCCGGTAAAGATAGACCGTGAGCGTGCCGCTGACGACGATTAGCGCGATGAGCAGCACATAAACCTGATTGCGCAGCGCGGCGACTTCGGAGTTCAAATCGGGATTCATATCAGTGGGCGGCGGGTTTGGGTTGGATGGCTTGGAGGATGCGGGTCAAATCCGGGTTTTTGGCCGTGGCATTGAAGGCCGTGGCGTCGTTGGCGAGCGACTGGGCACGCATCAGGGCGCTGTTGGCCGTGGTGGCGTTGAGGCTCAACTGGCGGAGTTCACGGGTGCGGTTCATGGCCAGCAGCGCGAACACCACGCCAAGAATCACCAGCGCGGCAAGCACGAAATTCAGGACGGTCGTTGTGGTGTCATTTTTCATAAACGGTCGGGTGAATCTATCGAATCCGCTTCAAAAGTCCACTTGTTTTTCGCCCGCGAACCGGTTGGTTTTTCCGCCGGGGCTGGCAGGCTGACGGGCAAAACTTACGTTTCGCCGGGCCAAAAGAAAAGCACAGCGAACTGTCTGGCATCGCCACCCGGGTGCTGCCCGGCACCGTGTTTCGTGCGACTGCCCAACGGCCACGAAGTCCTCGCGCACATCTCCGGCAAACTGCGGAAAAATTTCATCCGCATCTCGGCCGGCGATAATGTCAACGTCGAGATGTGGCAATACGATTTGAACAAGACGCGCATCAACCGCCGGCAGGCGCAAGGCTGTGAGGCGTGAAACGAGATTGCAATTTCACGCTTCACGCATCACGCTTCAGCCTTCACAAACATGAAAATCCACTTCTTCGGCGCCGCGCGCACTACCACCGGCTCGATGTATTTGATCGAGGTGAACGGCAAGAAACTGTTGCTCGAATGCGGTCTGTTCCAGGGCCACCGCGAGGAATCCATCAACCGCAACTGCTGTTTTCCGTTTGACCCGAAGCAGATTGACGCCGTCGTCTTGAGCCATGCGCACATGGACCACGCCGGCAATTTGCCGAACCTCGTCAAGCAGGGCTACAACGGCAATATCCATTGCACCTTCGCCACGCGCGATCTCTGCGCCATCATGCTCGTGGATTCCGGGCACATTCAGGAAGCGGACGCGCTGTTCGTCTCCCAGCAGCGCGCGAAAAAACATCTGCCGCCGGTCCAGCCGCTTTACACCATCGCCGATGCGGAAAAGACGCTGCACCAATTCGTCGGCGTCAGCTACGAGCGGCCGTTTCTCGTGGTGGACGGCGTGACGGTGACGTTCCGCGATGCCGGCCATATTCTCGGTTCCGCGCAGGTGATTCTGGACGTTCAGGAAAAAGGAAAAAAGTTTCGTTACCTTTTCAGCGGTGATGTCGGGCGCGGCGGCGATGAAATTCTCCGCGATCCGGTGCCGGTGGAAAATGTGGATTATCTCCAAATCGAATCCACTTACGGCGGGCGCGAACACGCCATCCGCACCGATGCGGATGAAACCGTCGGCCGCCTCGTGCTCGAAACTTTGAATCAGCGCGGCCAGGTCATCATCCCCGCGTTTTCCGTCGGGCGCACGCAGCAGATTGTTTATGTGCTGAACCAGCTCACGCTCGCCGGGAAATTGCCGCGCTGCCCGATTTTTGTGGACAGCCCATTGAGCGTGAACGCCACGGAGATTTACCGCCTGCACCCGGAATGTTTCAACGAAACCATCAACAAATTCCTGCACGAAAAGGCGAACCCTTTCGGCATGGCGAACCTGACTTACCTCCGCGAAGTCGAACAGTCCAAGAAGCTCAACGACCTCAAGGACGCCGCCATCATCATCAGCGCCTCCGGCATGTGCGAAGCCGGGCGCGTGCGGCATCATCTGAAGAATCACCTCGGCGATCCGAAAAGCCTGGTGCTGTTCATCGGCTACTGCGCCGAAGGCACGCTCGGCTCACTCATCACGGCGGGAAACAATCCCGTCAACATCTTTGGCGAACCGGTGGCGGTGCGGGCGAAGATTGTCTCGCTCGACACCTATTCCGGCCACGCGGACAAAAATGAATTGCGGCATTACGTTGAAAAAATCTCTGGCAATGTCAGGAAAATCTTCTGCATCCACGGCGAAGAATCGCAGTGCCTCGCGCACGCCGAAACCTTGCGGGCCATGAAGCCGAAAGCCCAAGTCCTCGTGCCGGAATACAAGCAGGCGGTGGAAATCTAAAACGAATGAAGAAGGATGAATGAAGAATGAAGAAACCAATGCGCCGCGCCGCGCTGTTTCTTCATGCTGCATTCTGCATTCTTCATTCTGCCTTCGGATGGCTGGGGTTGTCAGGGCGAAATTCCAAAATATCCCCCGGCTGGCAGTTCAAATGTTTGCAGATGGCTTCCAGCGTGGAGAAACGGATGGCCCGCGCCTTGCCGGTTTTGAGCACGGACAGGTTTTGCGCGGTGATATCCACGCCGTCGGCCAGATCGTTCAGGCGCATTTTGCGCTGGGCGAGAACCACGTCGAGATTGACGATGATGGGCATGTTAAAGGGAAGGATGAAGGAAGAATGCAGAATGAAGAAACGGGACGCCGCATGCCAGCCGGTTTGTTTCATCATTCTTCATTTTTAATTCTTCCTTTGGGTTTCAAACCGTCAGCGCCTGTTCCTCCTGAATCTTCCGGCCTTCGTCCATGATCCACGCGATGCAGAGAAACGCGATGCCGGGAACGATGCTGAAGGCGTAAAACGGCACGAAGATCAAATCCGACCACAGCGGAATATCGCCGACGCCTTGAGCAAAATATGCCACGCCCTCTTCCAGTCCCAGCAGAATGCCGAGACCGCCGATGCGCCGCAGATTGCGCACCACTTCCACGCTGAAGAACTGGCCGCCGCTGCACGCCCGGAACAGCCGGTAGGCGCACCAATAAACCCCCGCCCAAAACAGCAGGCTCACCGCATCTTGCAGTTTCTCATTGCTGTAGGATTCCAGCATCACCACGGTGGCCGAGAGGCTGACCAGCGCGCTGATCACGGCGGCAACCAAGAAAAGCGCCTTGAGGCTGGCGCTGACTTTTTGAATCCGGCTCATCAGCCGGCCCGGCATCGTTATCTCATTCGCATTCATACATTGAGTTTGGTTAAACTGTCAGCTCTTGCTCTTCCCGCAGCTTCCGGCCCTCGTCCATGATCCAGGCGATGAAGAGAATCACGCATCCGAGCACCACGTTGTGCAGCAACTGCGAGAAAATAAATTGCACCGTCTGCGTGGCTGCCACCACCAGCGGCGGATGTTGCCAACGACCAAAGTGCGCGGGCACAAAGTATAAAAAGTTGTTCGCCACATTGCCGCTGCCGCGCACCAGACTCAACGCGCCAATGGCCTGCAGCCAGCGCACCGCCGGGCTTGCAAACCAATCCCCATGCCGGTAACACGAAAACAGTTTGTAGGCGAACCAGCATTCCAGCGCGTCGCTCAAGGTGTAGCACTTCGAGAAGAACGTGATCGGCGGATACAGCCCGGCCAGGCTCAGACCAATCCCCAACACGCCGGTCACGCTGAAAACAATCGCCGACACCAGAAAGATGTTGCGCAAATAGACGCTGCTGCTTTGCAGTCGCCGGGACCAGTTGGCCGTGGGGGAAATCACATTCATAAATTCAAATGGTTCACACCGTCAGTTTCAAATGGCTCAAACCGTCAGTTCCTGTTCCTCCTGAATCTTCCGCCCTTCGTCCATGATCCAGGCGATGAAGATCACAAACAGTCCCATGAGCAGGTCGTTGGGCAGGTTCGAGAGATCAATCATCCCCGGCCCATCCACCGACCAGATCAGCTTGGACAACTTAAACCCCACGCCGAGCAGCGGTGCGGCCACCAGCAGCCATCCGATGCCGCGGATGCAACGCACATTGTCGCCACAAAAAATCCGGCCTTGCTCCATATTCGCGAATATGCGGTGCAGGTAACCAATGCCCCGGCCGATGAGAGCGCACAGCAAAAGCCAGAAAATCGGATACAGCGCTTTGTATTCCGGTTTGAAATCACGCAGGAAGATGGGGCCGCTCACCGAAATCGAAATTGATCCTGCCATGTCTGAAGCCTTCCCGACCCGCTCTGGCAGGAAAATGGCCACGGCAGCGACAAAGATCACGACGCCAAAAGCGGCACAGCAAAGCCATTTGAAGAAGCGCGCAACGTAGCGGATGCGCTGCAGTCGGGCGATCTGACTGCCGACGGTTCCCAAGGTGCCTTGAGCCGAACGGATACGGAAGGCAAAATAGAGGCCCAGCCCGGCAAGAATGATTGCAATTTCAATGACATTCATGTGCCCATCCTAAATCCATCTATAGCCAAAGTCAATATCTTTTTATTGATAAACGATAAACTATTGCCGTTTTACGTTTGGTTTGCCTTGGCTTGGCCCGGCGATGACCAGCGGAAGCTTCGGATGGTCCGGCTTTTTTCGGCGGCAGCCGGTGAAAGGTTCCGATGGTCTTGATTTTTCTGGCAGGCAGGATTTGAAAGCTTCAAGGAGTCATGCCCGCCCGCGCGATTGGCGGCGGAAGCTTCAGCGGGTCAGGCTGATTTTGGCGGATCGCTTCGGAAGCTTCAGAAGGGCTTGCCGCTGCCAGCGGATCACTTCCGAATTCTCAATTGGTCATGCCTGGTTTTGGCATCCACGTCCTGCTCATCCTCATGCTCATCCTCGCCAAGCAGCTTGGGTTTTGAGGAGGAGGATGAGCATGAGGATAAGGAGGATTGACGAGGTTGCTTTGCACGGCTCGTGGTTTGGGCGGCGCGACTTACCATAAATTGTCCATTCAAAATGCCAAAATCGGTGGAGACAGTTTTCAAAATCGCGCGAGGATGGAAGCGTTAACCAACCTGGAACCGACAACCAAATACTATTATGCGCGACTTGCATACGTATCTCACCAATCCCTTCGACGACCCGCACATCAGCACCGATGAGCTGGTGGCATTCGCCACCGACCATCTGGCGCGGCTGATCGCCAACAATCCGGCAGCGGTGTTCGCCGACCGCATCGCGTCCACGACCACGGCGCTCAACAACGTGGGCGGGTCCGCCACGGATGACCAGACGAAATTGGCGCTGCGCAAATCGAAAAAGCAGACGAAGACGGCTTTCCGCAAGGCGCTGCCGGCGGCCATCGGCAAAATCCACGGCGCGGTGGAAAGCAAATTCGGCGCGGACGGCGCGGAGATGACGGAATGTTTCCCGTCGGGGCGCACGGTGTTCACCAACGCCACGGACGGCGACCTGGGCCATGAATTGCAGACGCTCGTCAACGGGGTGACCGATTATCAGGCGCAACTGGGCGTGCAGGTGGTGGCGGATGCGACAGCTTTGCTGACGGGCTGGACGGCGGTTTATCAGATGAGCGCGACTTCGACCGGCAACAAATCCACCACGCAGAAAGCGAAGAACGACGCGCGGTGGGCGCTGCAACTGGAGCTGTTTAAAAACCTGCTGACGCTGGCGCTGAATTTTCCGCGTCAGCCGGAAACGCTGGAAACCTACATGCAACAGAATCTGCTGTCGCCGCACACGCCCACGCCGGCCGCCGCCGCGCCGGCACCGACGCCGCCGCTGCCAGCGTGAGCTTGGGATTTTTGCCGCCGTGATATGGGATGGAGAGGACATCATCGAACGAAGGCGACGGCAGCCCAGTCGGTGGGGTCAAGGCTTCGTTCACCTTAAAACGCCGCGGGCGACGGTGGGAATGTCCTCATCGCCCTCTTCCTGAAACCTCGTAGCGCCGGCGTCCCGCCGGCGGGTTGGCCGGGCGTCTCGCCCGGTGATCGAACTGGCGGCGAGACGCCGCCTGAACTCGCCGCCGGGGACGGCTGCGCTACTGTGACTCCGGTTCACGGGTTCGAGCGAAATCTTATCCCGGGGAATTCTTTTCCTGGAACCTCGCGGATTGGTGCGGACGGTGAAAACGCTCCCCCATTTGAGTGATGGCGCGGCGGCGGAGTTTTATTTATCCTGAGCGCATTATGACCGATCCACGCTACCTCAAACTGGCCAAGCTGCTCGTGAATTATTCCACCGAGCTGAAAAAAGGCGACCGCATCCTGCTCGACATGATTGACGTGCCGGATGAATTCACCATCGAACTCATCCGCGCCGTGCGCGCGGCGGGCGCGACGCCGTTTGTCGAGACGCGCCACACGCGGGTGGGCCGCGAACAGTTGCTGGGCATGAACGAAACACAGGCCGCCGATGTGCGCGACTTGGAAATGTTCCGCATGAAAAAAATGCAGGCTTACATCGCCATTCGCGGCGCGGACAACATGAACGAGAATTCCGACGTGCCGAGCGACCGCGTGCAGCTTTATTCCAAGGTCATCCGCCCGGTGCAGGATTATCGCGTGAACCAGACGCGCTGGTGCGTGCTGCGCTGGCCCACGCCCAGCATGGCGCAGGCGGCGGGCATGAGCACGGAGGCGTTTGAGAAATTATACTTCGACGTCTGCACGATGGATTACGCGAAGATGGGCAAGGCCATGTTGCCGCTCGAAAAACGCATGGCCAAAACAAATCAAGTGCGGCTCGTCAGCCCCGGCACGGACCTGACGTTCAGCATCAAAGGCATCGGCGCGAAAATGTGCAAGGGCGACCGCAACATTCCCGACGGCGAAGTGTTTTCCTGCCCGGTGAAAAATTCCGTGAACGGCACGATCCAGTTCAACACGCCGACGCTGTATTCTGGCACCAAGTTTGAAAACGTGAAGCTGGTGCTGAAGGACGGCAAGATCATCGAAGCCACGGCGAACAACACGAAGCGGCTGAATGAAATTTTGGACACGGATGCCGGCGCGCGCTACATCGGCGAATTCTCGCTGGGCTTCAATCCGTATATTTTAAGCCCGATGTGCGACATCTTGTTCGACGAGAAGATCGCCGGCTCGCTGCACTTCACGCCCGGCCAGGCTTATGAGGACTGCGGCAACGGCAACAAGAGCGCGATCCATTGGGACATGGTGCTCATCCAGCGCAAGGAATGGGGCGGCGGCGAAGTGTGGTTCGACGGCGAACTCATCCGCAAAGACGGGATTTTCCTGACGAAGGATTTGAAGCCGCTCAATCCGGAACATTTGAAATGAAAAAACGGGCGGCGCTGTCCGCGCCGCCCGTTGCTGTTTTCAAAGCCGGCTGAATTGGCTTAAGCCTCCGTGGCCTTGAGGGTGGCCAGGAACTGCTTCATCGCGGGCGAAAGCACTTTGTTCTTCTTGTAAATGGCGGCAAGCGGGCGGAAGAATTCGCCGTCCTCGATCTCAATGGCGGCGAGCGTCTGCTTGTTGATTTCCTGCGTGACGGTGCCGAGCGGCACGATGGAAATGCCGGCGTCAATTTCCACGGCGCGTTTCACGGTCTCGACATTGTCGAACTCCATGATGTGTTTAATTTCCACGCCATATTCGCGCAGGATTTTATCGAGCGCCTTGCGGGTGGGAATATCGGGTTCAAAACCGATCACTTTCTGATCAGCGAGGTTCTTCAGCTTGATGGATTTCAGCTTGGCGAACGGATGCTGCGGATGACAGATCAACACCAGCGGCTCCTTGCGCAGCGGGACGGTTTCCAGCTTGGAATCCTTGACGGGATAGGCCACCAGGCCGAGATCCACGACGTTGCTCAACACGTCATCATAAACCTGGTTGGCGCGGCGATACTCGACGTGAATGCTCACGGTCGGGTAGTTCTTCATGAATTTTTTGACATACGGCGGCAGGTCGTGCAGGCCGATGGAATAAATCGTGGCGACGCGGATGGTGCCGGAAATGATGTCCTTCAACTCCTGCAGCCGGCTGTCGAGCGACTCATAAGTCTGGATGATTTGCTTGCTGTAATCATAGAGCACCTGGCCTTCGCGCGTGAGGCGGAAGCGTTTTTTGCTGCGCTCAATGAGCAGCGATTTGAAAATGCGTTCCAGCGAACTGATCTGCTGACTGACCGCCGACTGGGTGACACTGTTGATTTGCGCGGCCTTGGTGAAGCTTTCGGTTTCAGCCAGGTCGCAAAACACTTTAAGGCTTTCGATTTGCATAAGCCGAGTTAAACAAAACTGTTTGTTTTAGTCAACTACTGTCGCGGCGACCAGGGCGGCCTTCACCTTGCGCAACAGGTTGGTGCTGGTGAACGGCTTTTGCAGATAGCCCGCGCCGGTCTGCTTGTCCTCCGGCAGAACGTAGCCGCTCATGGTGATGACCGGCATTTCCAGCCCTTGCTGCCGGATGCGCTCGACCAATTCGCGTCCGCCCATGCCCGGCATCACCAGATCCGTGATGACCAGTTGGACGCGCGTTTCCGGCTGCGTCAGGATTTGCAGCGCTTTCTGGCCGCTGTTCGCCGTCAAAACCTGGTAGCCGAATTCGGATAAAATGGTGTCGGCCATCGTGAGCAGCAGACTTTCATCATCCACCACCAAAATAGTGCCGGTGCCGTGCAAGCCTTTGTCGGTGGCCAGCGATTCGTGGACGAAGGTTTTTTCGGCCGGCAAATAAACCCGCGCGGAAGTGCCCTTGCCGGGCTGGCTGGAAATGGCCACGCCGCCGCCGTGATTGGTGATGATGCCATAAACCAGCGCGAGGCCGAGGCCGCGATGCGGCGGCCGCTTCGTGGTGAAAAACGGCTCAAATATGCGCGGCAAATCCGCCTCCTCAATGCCGGCACCGTTGTCCGAGATTTCCACGCAGACGTAAGCCCCCGCCGCCAGCCGCACGTTGCGGTCCTGCGTGGCCTGCGTCAGTTCCACATTCCGCGTCTCCACGGCAATCTGGCCCACCGCTTTCGGCCCGAACGCTTCGACCGCGTTTTCAAAAACTTTTGTCAGCGCCTGCTGCACTTTGGCCTCGTCATAGCGGGCTTCAAACAACGTGCGTTCCTGGGTCAGCCGCCAGGTGAGCCGCGGCCCGTTGGTGTTGCGGAAGACCTCCAGGCACCGGCCCACCACCGTGTTGAGGTTGCCCGTCGGCGCGCGGCGTGATTCTTTTTCCTGCCGGCTGAACAGCGCCAGTTCGCTGGCGATCTCCGCCGCGCGGGCTGCGGATTTTTCCACCTCGAGCAGCGACCGCCGCCACGGATGCTCCGGCTCGGCTTTGCCCAGCAACAGCGAAGTGTGCGCCAGCACGCCCGTCAGCGCGTTGTTAAAATCCAGCGACACCGTGCGCGCCAGTTGCAACACGCATTCCAGTTTCTGTTTCAGCGCCGCATCGCCCGTCGCGCTGCGAAATTCCGTGGGCGATTCCAGCGGGCTGGCGGCGGGAGCCGCCGGCAGCGACAGCAGTTGCAGCACAAACCATTTGCCGCCGTCGTTGGCCAGCAGCGCGATGGCGGTGGAGAATTTTTTATCAATGCCAGCCGCCGCGCGAAATTTCAATTCCACCAGCGGCGCACTGGTGGTTTCCCACTGCGCCAGAAAATCCACCGCCGCGCGGCCGTTCGCCGGCGACCAGAGGGCCGCCAGTTCCGCCGGTTGCTGATCCAGTGCCGCGCCAAACAGCGTTTTGGCAGCGTCGTTGAACATCAGCACGGCACCGCCCGCGTTGACCAGCAACGCCGGCCACGCCGCATTTTCCAGACCAAAGACAACTTCTGGCTTCATCAACAAAGGAATGAGAGAATACTAGCTAAACGCCGGATTTCAAGAAGCCAGACGGAAGGCGCGCGGCAGCAGCCCGCGCACGGTGAACTTTTGAACCGTGTCCAAATCCGCGCTGTCGGCGACGAACACGCGCGCGTCCGGCGCATATTCCGCCAGCAATTGCCGGCACGCGCCGCACGGCATCGGCCCGCCGTCCCACCGCGCCACCACGGCCACCGCGACAAATTTTTTCTCGCCGTCCGTCAGCGCCTTGAACAGCGCGATCCGCTCCGCGCAGCAGGTCAGGCCGTAGCTCGCGCTTTCGACGTTTGCGCCGCCGATGATCCGGCCGGCCGGCGTGAGCAGCGCCGCGCCGACCTTGAACTTGGAATACGGTGCCACCGCGCCCGCGCGCGCCCGCGCCGCCGCCTGCACCAGCTTTTGAACGTCAATCTTCATGTGTTGGCCAAAAAAAATTTGAAAAGCAAAATTTAAAAAAACTCCGGTGAAAAATCATCCTGGCGCGGCTAGCTCCCGTTTTTTAATTCGCGGTAAAGCTGCGCAAAATTTTTCAGCAGCGCCGCGCCCGAATTTTTCACGCGCTCGGCGGTCTCCAAAACTTCCGTGTGCGACAATTTTTCCGGACTGATGCCCGCCGCCAGATTCGTGATGCACGAAACCGCCGCGACGCGCAGGCCGCACTGCCGCGCCGCCATCGCTTCCGGCACCGTGCTCATGCCCACCGCGTCCGCGCCCAGCCGGGCAAACGCGCGGACTTCCGCCGGCGTTTCATAGCTCGGCCCGCTGACCGCGAGATAAACGCCGCGCCGCAATTTCAGCCTGGAAATTTTCCCGGCCCGGAACAACAGTTCGCGCAGCCGGACATCGTAGGTATCGGTCAAATCCACGAACCGCCTAAGCCCGGAAATGGCCGGCCCGCGCAGCGGATTCGTGCCCATGAAATTGATGTGATCGGTCAGCGCCATGAAATCGCCGGCGCGGAAATGTTTATTCACACCGCCCGCCGCGTTCGTCAGCAGCAGATCCGTGACGCCAAATGCCGCCAGCACGCGCACTGCAAACGTCACGCGCGCCATCGGATGCCCTTCGTAAAAATGGGCCCGGCCGCTCAACACCAGCACCGGCGTTTTTCCCAGCTCGCCAAAATACAATTCCCCCGCATGGCCGCTGACCGTCGGTTTGGGAAAGCCGGGGATTTTCGCGTAGGCGATTTTCCTGTCCACGCGCAACTCGGCCAGCGCGTGATGAAAGCCGCTGCCCAGCACGATGGCGAGCGTGGGCCGCAACGTGGAGACTTTTTTCAACCGCGCGGCGGCGGTCCGGGGATTGGCGGAATCCATATCGCCATCAGTCTAAACAGTGTCCGGCCACAGCCAAGCCCGTTCTCCCGCAGGCGTGCCCGATGCCGCCCGTTCCGGCCGTTCCGAGAATTTTGATTTCGCTTGGAACAACCCGCCGGGAACCGCTCCGCTTCCAACTGGAATGGCCCTCATTCCGACGGAAATTGCTCTGCTTCCGGCTGGCCGCGCTCCGCTGCCGGAAGGAAAAGTTTGGTTTCCGGCGGGAAGCAAAACCATTCCATCCCGCATCGTCTCCATTCCGGTGGGAATGGCGTTGCTTCCGGCTGGAAACATGGCAATTCCTGCCGGAAAAGTTCCCATTCCCACGGGAAAGGGAGCGATTCCGGCATGAAAATGTTGCAGAGTCAATTCTAAATCAGCAGGTTGTGATTTAGAGTCTAAGGCGCAGGTGGTCGGATATAAGGTTTCTTCTAGCCAGAACAAAAAAACGCGGCCGGGATTGCTCCCAGCCGCGTTCTGATATTCGGTTCCTCGTTTGTTGGACGTGGTGACCGTCCGCCAGGACCTTAGTAGCCGCCCATGCCGCCCATGTCGCCCATGCCGCCGCCGTGACCGCCGCCACCGGGTGCCGGTTTTTCTTTTTCCGGCAGGTCGGTGATGAGGCATTCGGTGGTCAGCAACAGACCGGCGATGCTCGCCGCGTTTTGCAGCGCGCTGCGGGTGACTTTCTTCGGGTCAACGATGCCGGCTTTCACGAGATCCTCGTAATTGCCCGTGGCGACGTTGTAACCTTCGTTGCCCTTGGCCTTCTTGACCTTGTCAACGATGACGCTGCCTTCTTCGCCGGCGTTCGCGGCGAGCGAACGGAGCGGTGATTCGACGGCGCGCTTGACGATGCTGACGCCGATGACTTCATCTTCGTTCGCACCCTTGACGGCTTCGATGGCCGCGATGCAGCGGATGAGCGCCACACCACCACCAGCGACGATGCCTTCTTCGACGGCGGCGCGGGTTGCGTGCAACGCGTCTTCCACGCGCATTTTCTTTTCCTTCATTTCGCTTTCGGTCGCGGCACCGACGTTCACGACGGCCACGCCACCGGCGAGCTTCGCCAGGCGTTCCTGCAATTTTTCGCGGTCGTAATCGCTCGTGGTTTCCTCGATCTGGCGGCGGATCTGGTTCACGCGGCCTTGGATGTCGCTGTTCTTGCCGGAACCTTCGACGATCGTGGTGTTTTCCTTGTCAATCACGACGTTCTTCGCGCGGCCGAGGTCGGTGAGTTCCACCGTCTCGAGCTTGATGCCGAGGTCTTCGGTGATGAACTTGCCGCCGGTCAACACGGCGATGTCTTCCAGCATGGCTTTGCGGCGATCGCCGAAACCGGGCGCTTTCACGGCGCAGACGTTGAGCGTGCCGCGGAGCTTATTCACGACGAGAGTCGCGAGCGCTTCGCCTTCTACTTCTTCGGCGATGATGAGCAGCGGCTTGCCGGAGCGCGCGGCTTTTTCAAGCAGCGGCAGCATGTCCTTCAAATTGCTGATCTTCTTTTCGAAAATCAGAATGTAAGGCTCTTCCAGCTTGGCTTCCATCGTCTCGGCGTTCGTGACGAAATACGGCGAGAGATAGCCTTTGTCGAACTGCATGCCTTCGACCACTTCGAGCGTCGTCTCGATGGACTTCGCTTCTTCGACCGTGATCGTGCCGTCCTTGCCGACTTTGTCCATCGCGTCGGCGATGATGTCGCCAATCGTGGTGTCCCAGTTGGCGGAAACCGTTGCGACCTGCTTGATTTCTTCCTTGTCCTTGACCTTCTTGGAGATTTTGTCGAGGTGGCCGACCGCGGCTTCCACGGCCTTGTTGATGCCGCGCTGGATGCCGATCGGGTTCGCGCCGGCGGTGACGAACTTCAAGCCTTCGCGATAAATCGCCTCGGCCAGAACCGTCGCCGTCGTGGTGCCGTCGCCGGCGATGTCGCTGGTCTTGCTCGCGACTTCGCGGACCATCTGCGCGCCCATGTTTTCGTAGGCGTCTTCCAGTTCGATTTCCTTCGCGACCGTGACACCGTCCTTGGTCACCGTCGGGGAACCGAATTTTTTGTCAATGACGACGTTGCGGCCTTTCGGTCCGAGCGTCGCGACCACCGCCTTGGTGAGCTTGGAAACGCCGCGCAGAATCGCCTGCCGGGCCTGCTCGTCGAATATCAATTGTTTAGCTGCCATAATATTATTAGTTCTTGGTTAAATGTTATTGGTTGAAAATTATTCAAGGATCGCGACCAAGTCGTCCGAGTTGAAAATCTTGTATTCCTTGCCGTCAATCTTGATTTCCGTGCCGCCATATTTGGAGACGAGCACGCGGTCGCCCTTCTTGACTTCAAAGGGGATTTTTTTGCCGTCGTCATTGGTCTTGCCCGTGCCGAGTGCGACGACAATGCCTTCCTGCGGTTTCTCTTTGGCGGTGTCGGGGATGATGATGCCGCCCTTTTTGGTTTCCTTCTCTTCGACGGGTTCAACGAGAATCCGGTCGCCGAGCGGTTTGATGTTCAATGCCATATTTGTTCTTTGTTTTGGTTGTTGTTTTGTTGACTGCTTAATTAACTCCCGGTCCGCACTCGCGGCGGGAAAATTTTTAGTATCCAATCAGAATTTCAAACGCGACTTAACGTCTTCAATACTTTCCCGTTCCGCTTTTTGCTTTTGCAATTCCTGTGCAGCTTGAGCTGCGGCTCTCTGAAGATATTTCTGATATTCGTCATTGGTAACGGCAACATCGTGTTGCAATTCAGGTAAATGTTTTTCCATCTCGTCTGGAACACAATCAACAACAATGTAGGCACCATCAATACTCGCCCTTCTTGTCATGCTGTGCATTCCTCTGCCGTGCGGGAAACGGCGTTGATTTTCAAAAATCTGTTCCCATTCGTTGGTCGGACTTTGAGAAAGCTTGAGATACATCAAGCGCAAGCCTGAAGCCGTTGGAGATTGCGCCGTTTTATCGGTGATTAAATCAACAATCCGAATTGGCTCAAATTTTGCGCTCATGTTTCCTTTCTTGCGTTACTTCTTCTCGTCCACGACTTCCGCGTCAATCACGCCTTCGTCCTTCTTTTCCTCGGACTTCGGTGCTTCGCCCTGCGGCTGGCCACCGGCTGCGCCGGCACCCTGCGCCTTTTCCGCCTGCGCCTTCGCGGCGGCGGCCTTGTAAAGCTCCGTGCCAACGGCCTGCGAAACTTCGTTCAGCTTCTCGTTCGCCGACTTGATGGCGGCGGCGTCCGTGCCCTTGAGCGCTTCCTTCACCGCGCTGACGGCGGCTTCGAGCTTGCCCTTGTCGTCCGCAGAAATTTTGTCCGCATTGTCCTTGATCAATTTCTCGGTGCGATACACGGCATTGTCCGCCTCGTTGCGCGTCTGGATT
>CAJAQO010000195.1 GCA_903944085.1 uncultured Verrucomicrobia subdivision 3 bacterium | reverse complement strand
TGCGCCGGCCGGATTTTCGCTGAGCGGCGCGCGAATCCCGGCGGGCCAGGACAAGGCGCAGTTCACCGTGAAAGCGCCGCCGGAATCGCCGGAAAAAATCGTCGCCATCGCCCTGGACGGTCGCGCGTTAATTGGCGGGGAAATGGTCACGCGCGCCGCCGCGCCGGCCGAGGACATGATGCAGGCGTTTTTCTACCGGCATCTCGTGCCGTCGCAGGAACTCGCGGTGTCGGTGGCCGGGCAGCAGCGCTGGTTCATGCGCGACGCGTTCAAAATCATCAGCGCCACACCGGTGAAAATTTCGCCGGGCGGCGTGGCCCGCGTGCGCGTAAGCGCGCCGCCGGGAAATTTTTCAGACCGGTTCAAGCTGGAACTGGACAATGCGCCGGAGGGAATTTCGCTCACGAATGTTTCCGCCATTCCCGCCGGCCTGGAATTGGTGTTCAGTTGCGACGCGGAAAAAATGAAGACCGGCGTCACGGGCAACCTGATTTGTGACGTGCTGCAAAAAAATCAGCCCCAGCTCCAAAAAAAGGCCGTCAACCAGCCGCGCCGGTTTGCCGTGGCCACGCTGCCGGCCATCCCGTTCACGATTGTGGCGGAATAGTTCCGTTCGCGGCTGTCTCCAAGCAGCTTTTCCGCGCGCCGTTAGTTTTCCGCCAACGCATTTTCATTCGTGCCAATGCGGGCGATTCGTGCCAAGATTTTACGCCCATGAACGAATGGAACATCCAGTCCCGCGCGCACGCTTGCGAGGCATGCACCCGGCCCTTTGCCGACCGGCAGCCGTATCGCACGATCTTGTTTGACGAAGGGCAGGAACTGCGCCGTTCGGACATCTGCGAGGCGTGCGCGCAACAGGCCGGGGATGCGCGCGGCCGGCCGGGTTTCATTTCGCAGTGGCATGGGCTTTACGAGGCTCCGCCCGCGCATCCGGTCGAGGCCATCCAGAAGGAAACTGCCGAGACGATTCTGCGCAAGCTGATCGAGCTGAATGATCCGCGCTACGCTCCCGCCGCGTATATTCTCGCGGTGATGCTTGAGCGCAAACGCATTCTCAAGATCAAGGAACAGCTCACGCGCGACGGTCAGCGCATTTTCATTTATGAACAGCCGAAGACTGGCGACATCTTCACCATCGCCGATCCCGATTTGCATCTTGATCAGCTTGAACAGGTGCAGCACGACGTGGCGCAATTGTTGGAACACGGCTTGAATCCACCCCCGGCAGCCGACGCCACCGCCGCCGCTGCCGCTGCCGACGCACCAGTTTCCGCCGCCGAAAACACCTCCGCGCCGCCGGTTGAACCGGTGGCCACGCCTTAAATTTCCGTGTCTGACCTCGCCGACCTTCAAACGCGTCTCGGCCACCCGTTCCGCGACGAAAACCTCCTGCGCCTGGCGCTCACGCATCCTTCCGTCGCGCATGAGCAGAACCATCCCGTGCCGCATAATCAGCGGCTGGAATTTCTGGGCGACGCGGTGCTGGGCCTGATTCTGTCGCAGCAGCTCTACGAAAAATTTCCCGGCGTGGACGAGGGCGCGCTCACGAAGTCGCGCGCCAAACTGGTGAACGCCGGGGCGCTCGCCGAGCATGGCCGCGCGCTGGCCTTGGGCGCGCATCTGGTTTTGAGCCGGGGCGAGGAAAACACCGGTGGCCGTGAACGCGTATCCGCGCTGGCGGACGCGTTTGAGTCGCTGCTCGGCGCCATTTTTTTGGACGGCGGTTTTGCCGCGGCGCGGGAATTTGTGCTGCGCGAGTTCGCCGGTGATTTCAGCACGCTGGCCGAACCGGCCGGCATTGATAATCCCAAAGGCGAATTGCAGGAACTGTTGCAGTCCCGTTCGCCGCAGGCGCCGGAATACCACCTCATTTCCGCCAGCGGCGCGGATCACAACCGCGATTTTGAATGCGCCGTGCGGCACGACGGGGTGGAACTCGCGCGCGGCCGTGGCAAAAGCAAGAAGGCCGCCGAGAGCGATGCGGCCCTGGCGGCATTGAAGCAATTGCGGGAAGAACCAGGCCGCTAGTCAGGCCATGGACACCGACGGGAGGCGCAAGGGTGTTTTTGCCGAAGCAATTCCTTTCCGCGTTCAAACCAAGCTCGTTCCCGTGCTCGCAAAACCCTTCTGTGCTTGCACGCAGATGACTCGCGCGAACGCAAAACTCATTCCCGTCCTCGCAAAACCTATTCCTGCGTTCGCAAGACCTGTTCCCGCGTTCGCAAGACCTATTCCCGCGTTCGCAAGACCTATTCCCGCGTTCGCAAGACCTGTTCC
>CAJAQO010000194.1 GCA_903944085.1 uncultured Verrucomicrobia subdivision 3 bacterium | reverse complement strand
GCCGCCGGCCTGATGTTCCAGCGTGGCGCGCTGCGCGATGGGATCGTTCTGCTCAGTGTAGCCGGGCGAAATTTCCTGGCCGTTGATGCAGCACTCGAAGACCTCGACGGTCGTCGGGTCGTCGGGCGAAAGCTTGGCGAGCGGCACAAGTTCCTTCGGCAGATGCGTGACGAACGTGGGCTGAATCAAAGTCGGCTCGATGAATTTGGAGAACACGGCGTTGGCAACTTCAAATAGCATTGTTTGCGTTAATCCTGTTTGACAAACAACAACCGAGCAAGTAAATATGCCATCGTAGAGTTAGATTGAAGGTGCGGAATTTGTCGCATCAAGTGTTGGGAATAAACAAAGAACAAAACAAAAAATGGACAGTGATAAAGTAATGATAGCAGCAGCGGTTACGGTTGGTTCTGTGTTGACGATGGGTTTGGGTGGCTTACTTGTTGGTCCTGTAGTGGCTGGCATTGCATATGTAGCTGCGGAAAACAAGTTGAGTAATGAAAAAGCCGCTCAACAGCGCGACATCGAACGTCGCACTCGGATTCATATCCATTATCGAGGCGATTGAATCTGATAGAGAGTTGGTAGTTAGTTTTAGAAAATGACCCCGGTGTGAATTCAGGAATTCCACCGGGGTTTTCTTTTCAAAATAAAGACTCCTTCATTTCGGCTTCAACTGCGGGAAAAGAATAACATCACGAATACTTTCTTGTCCCAGCAACATCATGCAAAGCCGGTCAATGCCGATGCCGATGCCGCCAGCCGGAGGCATTCCATGTTCAAGGGCTATCAAAAAATCCTCGTCAAGTTTCTGCTGCTCACCACCTGCTTGATGTTCAAGCGTTGTGCGCTGGGCTATCGGATCGTTTTGCTCGGTGTAGCCCGGCGAAATCTCTTGGCCATTGATGCAACATTCAAAAACTTCGACGGTTGTCGGATCGTCAGGTGAAAGCTTGGCAAGCGGCACAAGCTCTTTTGGCAAATGTGTCACAAAAGTTGGATTGATTAAAGTTGGTTCAATCAATTTTTCAAAGACTGCACCGGTGACTTCAAAGTCCTCGGGCATCGCTTGAACCAAATCCAATTGCTTGCTCAACTTTTGCAGAACTTCAATTTTCTCTGTTTCTCCTAAGCCTTTAGAATTGGCCGCACGCAGGCTCTGGCCTGAGCGCCTGACAATATCCATCAATGCGGAATAACCTAAATCAATATCAAGTTGATTTACTGCTCGAAACAGACGTTCCTCGCGCGTGATTTCAAACCAATCTGCGCCGGCCTTTTCACGGATTAAATCTTTGTATTTCACGCGCCGCCAGCTTGGCTTGAGGTCAATTTCTTTTGGTTCTTGAAGCCGTTCAAGCGCATATCTCGCAGAGTCAAGTGCGTTGAAAGCATTTTGAATGTCTTGAGTGCTGCCAGAATCTCTGCCTGTTTTTGATAGATGTGCGGATAGAGTGCAAGCTGACTCAAGAGCCAATGCAACACCTTTTCCAGCTTTCACATGACTAGGTTCTGCATCGTGGCCAGGATATAAGTGATGAGTTTCATTCAAAACATGGCTTGCAAGTTTCTCAAGCTCGGGATTGCCCACATCAACTACGTAAACGCATTTATTTACGGCAGTATAAAGATTGTTCAGAGCCGAGATAACTTCAGCGGTTCGTTCATGTTTAATCACCAGCGTTCCCAAAACTTTCTGCGCCACCGTGGTGATGAGCGACTCCACCGTTTCCATCATCGTCGCGTAATCGCCGAACGCGCAGTAGGCTTCGAGCATCGTGAATTCGGGATTGTGCCGGCGCGAGAGGCCTTCGTTGCGGAAGTTTTTCCCGATCTCAAACAGCTTGTCTATGCCGCCGACCAGCAGCCGCTTGTGGTAAAGCTCCAGCGCGATGCGCAGATAAAATTCGCAGCCCAGCGCGTTGTGAAAGGTCTTGAACGGCTGTGCCGCCGCGCCGCCGGGAATGCCCTGCATCGTCGGCGTCTCGACTTCCATGTAGCCGCGTGAATGAAAGAATTGACGGATTTCATGCACGATGTCGCTGCGTTGCTTGAAAATTTTCCGCACGTCTTCATTCGCGATCAAATCCAGGTAGCGCTGACGGTAACGAATCTCGGTGTCTTCGAGGCCGTGCCATTTGGCCGGCGGCGGGCGCAGCGCCTTGGCGAGAATGGTGAAAGCTTCAATTTTGATGCTCGGCTCGTTGGTCTTGGTGCGAAAAAGCGTGCCGGTGACGCCGACGAAATCGCCGAGGTCAAGATGCGTGAACGCATGAAAGAGATCGTCGCCGAGCGCATTTTTCTGCGCGTAAATCTGGATGCGTCCGCTCTGGTCGCGCACGTCAATGAACATGGATTTGCCCATGTCGCGGTGCGCGGTGATGCGGCCGGCGACGGAGACCTTGGCGTGTTCGGCCAGTTCGCCGGTTTCAAATTTCGCCCGCGCCTCGCCGGCGCCGATGTCGGGCGTGAATTTATTTTGAAACGGGAAAATGCCCTTGGCTTCAAGCGATTTGAGCTTGGCCTTGCGCTGTTCGATGAGTGAATTGGTGTCTTCCATAAAAATGGCGACGAATATTAAAGCACAAATTCGGGGGTAAAACCAAGCAGCAAAACAGGCTGGTTTTGGAGTGCGGCGACCGGTCGCCGCACTCCCAAAAAAACAGGCTGGCATTGTCCGCGAGATTTACCGGTGGAAACTCACCGCATCCCGCAGCCATGTCAGCCCAGTGCAAATTACGCCTGACGGGCCAAAGAGCAAGGGGCAAAATAAAAATATTTTCGCCGCGCATTCCGGCCAGGCCTGGCTATGAAAAGCTACAGGTGAAACCAGTTGTAGTCGTTCGGAAAAATCCGCCAGTCAATCGTGATTTCCGACGCGAGCATGAACGCCAGCAGCGTCAGCAGCGCCAAAAACTTCGTGCGGTTTTGGCAGCGCTGCATCAGCCGGTCGAGGCCGCACGCGAACAGGATTAAAAACGGAATCAACATGCCCAGCATCAGCCGGCCCGAAACGAAAAACGGATGGGCGCGGGACGGATAAAAGCAGTCTTGGAAATCATATTTAACCGACAGCAGCGCGAAAAACGCAAACGCTGCCGCCAGACACAGGAAGCTGAACCAGACAGCGGTGCGTTGCGGTTTTGAAAATGACGCTGGCCGGCGAAGCAGCGCGGCGAGTGTGCCGGCGAAAGCCGCAAGGGTCAGCACCACATAAACCAAATCCACGGCGGGAATCGCCAGCGGCTGGCGCTGCCATAATAGTTCGCCCTGCCAGAAGCTCGAAAGATTTCCTTTCAGAAAATACCAAAGGCCCGGCGGTGTAAAAATCGGGTGGTGAAACCATTCCGCGAACGGCTTGTGCGTCCAGCCCAGGAACTGGATTTTCAGCATCGAGCCGGTGAAATCGCCGAAGTTGAGCTGGCACCACGCCATCCAGGCGGCCATCGGCAAGGTGGCGCAAAGGCATAAAATTGCCAGCGCGGAAATTGACGGGCGCAGTTTCCGATTTTGCAAGCGCCGGAAGATTTTCAGCGCGATAAAAACTCCGGCGACAGCGAGCAACGGCAGATTGCTGATTTTGGTCAGGAACGTTGCCGCGAGCGCGAGGCCAATTCCAATCGCCAGCGGCGGCGCCAGATTTTCCGCCTCCCAAAATTTCAGCAGCAGGACAAACACAAGGCCAAAGGTGAGCGGCGAGAAAACGTCGTTGTTGATCGCGTAGAATGTCGTCTGCGGCATGCAGGCGATCAGCGCGGGGACGGCCAGGCGGATGAAAATATTTCCCGGAAAAATTCTCCGCGCGGCAGACCAGCCGAGCCAGGCAACCGCCCCGATGACAAACGCATTGAGAAACCTAGCCATGTAAAGCAAGGGTCCGTCCATCAAACCGAGCTTTTCCCAAAACCACCACCAGAGGCCGGCGGCGATGTAGTAAAGCGGTGGTTGCGAGACTTCGTGGTTTTTCACCGTTTCTTTCCAGGTGATTTCCCGGCCCAGAAGCTTGGCCTGAACGTCGGCCATGGGCAGCTTCCACGGCGGCGTGGCAAAGTGTCCGCCGGGCTGGGATTCGGGCGGCCAGAGATATTCGGGCGTGCCGAAAATGGCGATGAACGGCAACGCCTCGGCACATGGCGGAGCGAGCGAACGCGGGATGTCGCCCTGAGAATAGCGCACGACAAGATCAAGGTGGGCCTGCTCGTCCACGACGCTGAAGAACGGGAACGCGGCGGAAAAAATGAGCCCATGAACGATGGCCAGCAGGCACACGAGCAAGACGATTTTGGGTTCGCGGCTTTCGGGCGGTGGGACAGCTTCGTTCACAATTTCAGAAAAGCTAGAACAGCGGCGCGCGAAGCTCAAAGCAATTCCCAGTGCGCGAACATCGCCGCCTGGCCGCAGGGCTGGCCGGTTTCGCTGAGCAAATTCCAAACGGTCGCGCGCGCGATGCGGAAGCGGCGGCCGGTTTTGGAAACGCGCACGCCGGAATAATCGTCAATGAAACCGCGCTGCGTGACGGCGGCGAGCAGCCGGGCGCGTTCCTCGCGGTTGGGTGCCTCGGCGGTGAGCCGCGACGGCGTGCGCGTGAGTTCGGCCCACGGCATTTCCCACAAAACGAGCGCGGCGGCGTTGCCGTAATTCAAAACGGGGTCGGCCTCCGTGCCGTGCGAGACGAGGACGAAGGGCGCGTGAAAAACTTTTTTTGCAAGTTCGGCCGGCGAAAATTTCTCCGGGAACAATTCACGCCCGGTCCAATGCTTGAGGCTGCGCGCAATGATTTGCGTTTGCGCGACAACTGAATCGTTTAGCCAAATCGCATCCATGTTCATATCACAAGGCCAGCCGCAGGGTTTGCGCCAGTTCGTCGGGCGTGAGCGTGATGGGATTCGCCTTCATGCTGCTGGCGTTCGCGGCTTTAGCGACGAGGTCCGCGATATTTTCTTCGCGCAACCCAAAATCGCGGAGCTTGGGAACCGGCAGTTCGACGATCAGTTTTTGCACCCACTCGATGCCGGCGTCGGCGGTGGCGTGCGGATTGCCGGTGAGCACGGTGGCAATTTGGTCATAGCGCCGGAGCGCGAAATTTTCCGGCTCGCGCACACGCAACGCGCGGAGGTTCGCGGCCATGACGTGCGGCAATAGCGCCGCGCAAACCGCGCCGTGCGGCGCGGGAAAACTGCCACCAATCGGGCCGGCGAAGCCGTGAACCGCGCCGAGTCCGGCATTCGCCAGCGCGAGGCCGCCGAACAAACTGGCCAACGCCATGTCTTCACGGGCGGATTTATTCTGGCCGTAAAAAATGGCTTCGCGCAGCGAGCGCGCGATCCGGTGAATTCCGTCCAAGCAAAAGCCGTCGGTCATCGGATTGGCCCGCCGGCAAACAAATGGCTCGATGAGCTGCGTGAGCGCGTCGAGGCCGGTGCTGGCGGTGAGCGCGGGCGGCAAATCGGCGGTGAGTTCCGGATCAATCACCGCGATGCGTGGCAGCAAGTGCTGGCTGCGCAGGCTGACTTTTACTTGGTGTTCCGGCGAGGCGAGCACGGCGTTGCGCGTGACTTCTGCGCCCGTGCCGGCGGTCGTGGGAATGGCGATGAACGGCGCGGAGCATTTGGCCAGCATCTGGCCGCGCCCAATGATTTCAAGGTAATCGAGCAGTTCGCCGTCGTTCGTCAGCATCGCGGCGATGGCTTTGCCGGCGTCAATGACGCTGCCGCCGCCGAAGCTGATGACAAAATCGCAATTATCTTTCTTGGCGGAGGCAACGCCGTTTTCGACGGTGAAAATTTCAGGTTCACCCGTGACGGGAAAGGTTGTCGCGCCCATGCCGGCGGCGGCAAGACTGGCCAGCAGTTTTTCCGCGCGCGCCGGCTGGCTGCCGGTGACCACCAGGACGCGCCGGCCAAAATGCTTTACGTTGGCTCCGAGTTGGTGAATTGCGCCCGCACCGAAAATGATGCGCCCGGCGGTGGCAAATTCAAAGTTCGTGTTCACCAGTTTTGGTCGTCGGGAAAAACGTTGTTGAATTTCACGCTGGTGCGCGGCGCGGCCATCATCGGCGCGACGGCATCACGCCACACGGCATAGTGTTTGGTTTCCTTGTGCGCAGCGTTGGCGGCGGCATCGCGATAAACTTCGACCAGCACAAAATTCGCCGGGTCGTCAGCCTGTTGCACGACATCGAAACGCGCGACGCCAGGTTCCTGCACGCTGGCGCGGGCGTTGGCGAGTGTGGCGGTCTTGAAAGCTTCGAGCCATTCCGGCTTCACTTGAACGTGGACGTGGACAATGAACATGGCCGAGAAATAGGCCAAACCGGGCCAAAGCTCAAGCCCTCGTTGTTCGTTTTGCAGACTGGCGGAGAAAAAAATTTCGTGTAGGCTGCGGGCAGAAAAAATCAAAAATCATGGCTGGCAAAATACAAATTCCCGACGAACTCAAACAAGACCTGCCACCGTCCAAGTGGGGCAAAACCCTCGCGGCGACACCCATCGTTATGACGGTCATCGCCACGATGCTCGCCGGCCTCGCGTCGAGCGAGATGACCAAGGCGCAATACGACCGCTCGCTTGCCGCGCAGCTCCAGTCCAAGGCCGGCGACCAGTGGAATTATTATCAGGCCAAGAAATTGCGCGGCGCCGTGGCGCGCAATTCGCTGGATATGCTGGCTGCGACGGCGGAAATTCAGCCGCTCGATCCAGCCGTTCTCGCCGGAGCCGATCCCGCCAGCGTGGCGGCTTTCTCCAAAAATGAATTGCCTGTGGCCGCTTATGCAAAATTTGACGACGCGGTGAAGGCAGCGATGGAGATGGTGGCAAATTCGCGGCCGGAACCGGAAATCACCGCCGCGCTGGCGAACATCAAGCCGGCCACGTTGGCGGCGTCATTGAACGCGGCTCAGGACGCCGCCCTGGCATTTGACAACGCCACCAAATCCATCAACAAAACGTCGGACAAGCTCGACGAAACTTTGATGACCGGTGATAAAAATAGCTTCCGCAGTTTTTCTGCCGCGCGGCTGCGCTATACGTCAGCGCGTTACGAAACCGAGGCGCGGCTGAATCAGGCTGTGGCGGGCGTTTACGAATTGCAGGTGCGCCAGAACAATTTCACCGCCGAGCGGCACCACCGGCGCAGCGGGAAATTTTTTTACGGGATGCTCGCGGCGCAGATGGCGGTGATTATTTCCACATTCTCGATGGCCGCGCGCAAGAAAAGTTTTCTCTGGTCCATCGCCGCCGCCGCCGGTGCGGCCGCCGTGTCGTTCTCGCTCTACGTTTATCTTTACGTCTAAAATTATTTCACCGGCAGGGTGATGCGCATTGTGGTGCCGCGGCCGGGGCGCGACAAAATTCGGATTTGGCCGTGATGTGTTTCGACGATCCGGCCGACGATGGCCAGCCCGATGCCGGTGCCTTTGGTCTTGGTCGTCGCGAGCACGGTCTTGAACGCGCGCTGCTGCTGTTCCGCGCTCATGCCGCCGCCGGTGTCTTTGAAGGCCACCGCGACTTGCGCCGATTGGAGCGCCGTGGTTTTGATCGTGAGCGAACCGCCATCGGGCATCGCCTCCGCCGCGTTCAGGATCAGATTCAAAAACGCCTGTTCGAGCTGCGGCGCGTCGCCGAGCACGAGCGGCAGATCGGCCTGCAAATCGCGCACCAGCTTGACGCCCTGGTTGGCGAGCTTGTGCCGCACCAGCAAACTTAATTCATCCACCAGGTCATTCATATTCACCGGCGCAAATTGCGGTTCCGTCGTGCGCGCAAAATCCAGAATCTGCTCCACGATTTTGTTCAGATGCTCGATTTTGGCTTCGATGATTTGCGCGTCCTTTGAGCGCGGATCTTTCGCCTCGAATTTCAAATTCAGCGAGTGATACAGCAGCTTCATCACCGTGAGCGGATTGCGGATTTCGTGGGCGACCTCCGCCGCGAGCAGGCCGAGCGCGGAAAGTTTTTCGTTCTGCCGCAACTGCTCCTCCACGTCCACGACGCGCTCGTAAAGCCGCGCCTTTTCAATCGCGATCGCCGACAGCTCCGCCAGCGCGCCGAGAATTTTTATCTCCTCGTTGGAAAAATTGTAAGGCCGCGCCGTGTAAACACTCAAGGCCCCGATGGTCTGGCCGGAAAAAACCAGCGGCACGCTCAACAGCGAAACCAGGCCTTCGCGCCGCGCGAGCTCCACGTTTTGATAGCGCGTGTCGGCCTGCACGTTGGCGACCTGCAACGGTTTTTTCCGCCGCACGACCACGCCGATCAAACTTTCCTCGACGGCCAGACGCGGTTTTTTGATGTAGGCGTCGCCCGCGCCGTAGCTCGCGCGCAGGTGCAGCCATTCGCGTGATTCGTCCAGCAGCATGAGCGAGCACATCCGCGCCCGCATCAATTCACAGGACTCCTTGGTGATGGCGCGCAACGCCTCGTCCAGATTCAAGGTGGAATTGATCGTGCGGCTCACGCTGGCAAGCGACTCGAACAGCATCACCTTCAGCCGCAGTTGCTCATAAAGCCAGGTGTTGTGAATCACCTTCGCGGCCTGAATCGCCAGCTCCTGCAACAGCTCCTGGTCGTCGTCGGAAAATGCATCTGCGCGCTCGGAATCCACGTTGATCACGCCGCGCACTTCACCCTGCACTTCGAGCGGCACGGCGAGTTCCGAACGCACGTCGCGCCGCACGCTGACGTAGCGCGGATCGAGTGTCACGTCGCCGAGACGAACGGGTTTGCCGTGGCGCGCGACCCAGCCGGTGATGCCTTCGCCGACGTGTAATTTCAATTTCCGCGCCGCCGAGGAGAGATTTTGCGCCGCGTGGATTTCCAGCAAGTTTGTCGCCGGGTTGACCAGCACCAGCGAGCCGGACGAAGCGCGCATCACGCGGACGGCCTCGCTGACGATGAGTTGCAGCGCCTCCTGCGAATCGAGCGTGGAGTGGATGACGTTGCTGACCTGATACAGCAGGCTCAACCGCTCCGCCGACAGTTTAGTTTTTGAAAATTCCTCGCTCACGGAATCATTTTAATTTTAAGTTTTTAAGTTCCGAATCAAGCTGCGACCGGCCGTAGTTTCAGTTTAAAACGAAAAACTAAAAACTCACCGGGTGCGCAGCGTCAGGCCGAGGCCGAGGCCGGCGAAAATAAAATTCGGCAGCCATGCCGCCAGCCAGCCGGGCAGCGGTCCGTGCATGCCAAAGGCCAGGCTGACCTTTTGCAGCACAATATACGTCAAACAAATGAAAATGCTGCCGGCCACGCCAAAGAACAGATTCCGCCGGCCCGATTGCACGCCGAACGGAATGGCCACCAGCACCACGACGAAACACGTCCACGGCGCGGCGAGGCGGCCGTGCAATTTGGTCTGGAGCGCTTGCGCATCCTCCGCGCGCAAACCGGGATTGTTGCGCAAATATTCCCACAATTCGGCCAGCGGAATGTCCGGCTCGCTCGAACCGCGCAGCGTCTGCGTGTCGCTGAACTTGAGCAGCAGCAGGATTTTTTCCGGCGTCTCGTCCAGTTCCGGCACCGCGAGAACATTGGTCGAAGCCGTTGGCACCGGATCGCCATGCGGGCCGGCCTGCTTGAACAGCAGCGCGTTGAAAAAAGTCCAGACGCCGTTGGTGCGAACCGCGCGTTCCGCCTGCAAAAAACGCCACGAACCGTCGGGCAGAATCCACGTCACCTTCGGATTGGTCATCCGCAGGGTGACGGCATCGTATTCCTCAAATTGCCAGACCCGGTGCGCGCGCGGGTTGGGGAAACCTTTGGTGAACCGCGTTTTGCTTTTTGCGTCGTTTCCCTGCTTGACGTGGCGGGACAGAATTTCGTCCACCCAGCGATCGGCGCGCGGCACGGCAATTTCGTTCAGCACAAAATAAATGCCCGTGGCCACCAGCCCGACAATAAAATAAGGCGCGCACAGCCGCCACAGGCCGACGCCCGCGGCGCGCAAGGCGGTGATCTCATTGTGCCGCGCATGGTGCGTAAGCGCGTAAAGCAGCGCGAGCAGCAGCAGGATGGGCAGCACCAGCACAAAAAATCCCGGCAGGCTGGCGACGCAGTATTCCGCCGTGTCAAAAACAGTCAGTTTTTTTTCCTGAATCGTCTCCAGTTGTTTGAAGAAGAAAAATGAAAGCCAGAAAACCAGAAACCCGCCGAGGCAGACGGCCAGCGGCGTGAGCAGTTCGCGGAAAAGGTATCGGTCGTGCAACCGCATGACGCAGGTTAAACGGCGCGCGCCGGTTCGCCAATCCAATTGATGGGCCTGGTGAATTTTACCGCCAACCGCTGGCATCATCTGCCTTGCTACTTAGCAGCTTTATCCATAGCATGTATTGTGTTGAAAATTAAATTCCTTAAAGGGGCGGCGAAATTCTCGCGGGCTGGCCTTCGGCCCAAGCGCCGGTGGCTGGGCGCGCTCGCGGCCGGTTTCGCGGTGGCGGCATGGGGCGACACGATTTCAGTGACGACGACCGCCGACAGCGGCGCGGGTTCGTTCCGGCAGGCGATTTTGACGGCCAACACCAATCCCGGCGTGGACACGATTGTTTTTCAAATCAGCGGCACGCCGCCGTTCACGATTACGCCCGCGAACGCGCTGCCGGCGATCACGGATCCGGTGGTGATTGATGCCACGACCCAGCCGGGTTTTGCCGGCACCCCGGTCGTTGAACTGAGCGGGGCGGCCACCAGCGGGAGCACCATCGGCCTGCGCTTCTCGCTGGGCTCGAGTTTCAGCACGCTGCGCGGCGTGGCCATCAACCGGTTTCCGGTTCAGCTGATTGAAGTGGACAGCGCTTCGAACAGTATTCTGGGCAATTTCATCGGCACTGATGTGACCGGCTTGTTGGCGCGCGGCAGCGGCAGCGGCAGCCACGGTGTGCTGGTGACGGGCGCGGGCAATCATCTGGGCGGCCCGAACCGCGGCGATGGCAACATCATTGCGGGCGGCAATGACACGGGAATTTATTTTTTAAGTGCCAACAATAATTGGGTGCAGGGCAATTTCATCGGCATCGCCGCGGACGGCGTCACCGCGTTGGGCAATTTGAACAACGGCGTTGCCCTTTATAACAGCAGCGGGAATCTCATCGGCGGCGCGGGGCCGGCGGCGGGCAATGTCATTGCGGGCAATGGCGCGAGCGGCATTTATTTGAAAGGGACGACCGCCCGGGGCAATTTAATCCAAGGCAATCACATCGGCACAGACAGTCCGGGCAGCAACGCCGTCGGCAACGTGGCGGGTGACGGCGTCACGCTGGACTCTGCGCCGGGCAATCTGATGGTGAGCAACGTGATTTCCGGCAACGGGCTGGCGGGAGTTTCCATCCTCGGTGCAACTGCGACCGGCAATCAGTTGTTCGGCAATTTTATCGGCACGGATGTCCACGGCCAACTCAGCCTGGGCAACCATAATGCCGGGGTGACGATTTCCGGCGCGGGCGGCAGCCAGATTGGTGGGACGATTGCGGGCAGCGGCAACTTGATTTCGGGCAATCTGCTGCACGGCATCGCGCTGACGGGCGGCACCGCGACGAATGTGATTCAAGGCAATCTCATCGGCCTGTCGGCGGCGGGCACCACGGCGCTGCGCAACGGGCTGGATGGCATCTGGCTCAGCGGAGCTTTTTCCAACACCATCGGCGGCGTGGCGGTCGGCGCGCTCAATGTCATTTCCGGCAACGCCTCCAACGGAATTGACATTTTGCAATTGACGGACAGCGGCAACTGCGTGCAGGGAAATTACATTGGCACGGACCTCACCGGCACCACTTATGTGCCCAACAAACTGGCGGGCGTGCGGATTCAAGGCTGTGCCAATCTGATCGGCGGCACCGCCGCCGGCGCGGGCAATGTGATTTCCGGCAATCTCCAGCAAGGCATCTGGGTGGTGGGCACCGGCGGCAACGTGACCGGCAATGTCATTCAGGGCAATGTCATCGGCCTGAATGCCGCCGGGACGGGCGGCGTGGGCAACGGTCTTTCCACCGGCGCCTCGGCGGGCATCGCCATCTCCACCGCTGCGGCCAATCTCGTGGGGGGCACGAATGCCGGCGCGGGCAATGTGATTTCCGCCAACAACGGCGCGGGGATTTTCCTGGTCGGGACCACGGCGGCCAGCAACGTGGTGCAGGGCAATTTTATCGGCACCGACAGTTCGGGCACCCGTCAGCAAGGCAATGTGTTCGAAGGCATTTATCTGGAAGACGCGGGCACCAACCAAATTGGCGGCAGCGGCGCGGGCGCGGGCAATGTGATTTCGGGCAATTATCGGCAGGGCATTTTTTTGACCAATGCCGCCTGGAACGTGATCCAAGGAAATTTCATCGGCACGCAGGCGGATGGGACGGACAATTTGGCCAACCAATTTCACAATGTTGAACTGCAGGCCAACGCCAACCACAACGTCATCGGCGGCGCGGCGGCGGGCGCGGGCAATCGGCTGGCCTTTGCCAGCATGAACAATAGTCAGCTTTATTGCGGCGTGCGGGTGCGCACCGGGGCCAGCAACAATGTCATCAGCGGCAACGCCATTTTCAGCAACGGCGCGCTGGGGATTGATTTGAGTCCGACCGATGGCAGCACCGCCGCCGGCGTCAATGCAATTGTGGATTGTGAAAGCGGGATTGCCGCCAATGCCGCCAACGCCGGCCAGAATTTCCCGACGCTGACCGATGTCTATAGCGGTGCCAGCACGCGTCTGCGCGGCACGCTGGACAGCCGGCCTGGCAAGACCTACACGCTGGAATTTTTCGCCAGCCCCGTCGGCGATGCCTCCGGCTACGGCGAAGGCCAGATGTTTCTGGGCCAGACCAATTTGACTTTGGGGGCGACCTGCACGGCAAATTTCACCGTCTATCTGCCGGTGGCCGTGCCGCCGGGCTGGGTGGTTACCGCCACCGCCACCGACTCCAGCAACAATACCTCGGAGTTCTCCGCCTGGGTGCCCGTCTTCACCGTGCCGCAAGTCCAAATCGCCTTGGGCAGCCACGGTCAGACGTCTCTGTCTTGGACGAACAACGGCGGGACTTTTGCCTTGCAGCAAACCTTTTGTTTGACGCCGCCGATCACTTGGTCAACTGTTACAAATCTTCCGGTGCCGGTGAATAATCTCCTGATTGTCATTCCGGGGCTGACTAATCGCAGCGTGTTTTACCGGCTGATGGCCCCATGAATAAAAATTCCCGACCAAGATTATTGCGGCTGGCTGGGCTGCTGATTTTCTGGCTCGCCGCCCGCCCGTCCGAGTCCGCGATTTTTTCCACCATCATCACCAACGGCCCGGCGACCAATCGCATCAACCTCGTTTTTTTTTCCGAGGGCTACACCAATGGTCAAATGGCAAATTTTCTGAATGATGCCACCAATGCGGCGAATGCTTTCTTCAGCGTCCAGCCGTATGCCGAATATACCGGCTACTTCAATGTCTTTGCCATTTTCACGAATTCCGCCCATGCCGGATCCACCCACTTGATTTCTGTCACCAATCCGCCGGGGTATACTTGCTTCAACAGCACGTATGACAATGTCAGCGATTACCTCATCACCATTCCACCAAACACAGTTGACGCCAACAATCTTGACGGTCAGGGGAAAATCAACTCGCTGTTGCAGTTCTATTTGCCCGGCACGAATAATAATTTGCCCGCGTTGCTGGTGAATGATGTGATTTATGGCGGTTCGGATGGTGGCTCATCTGATTACGGGAAAACAGCCATCTGTGCCATGTCTGATTTTATGAACTATATTTTGGTGCATGAATCCGGGCACACGCTGGGCGGCCTTGGCGATGAATACTCCAATCCTTACCCTGGATTTCCGAATGTAGAAGAACCCAATACCACGACCAACAGCGTTTTATCGCTGATCAAATGGAATGCCTGGATTCCGACCAACACGCCTATTCCCACCCCGGCTACCGTCACCTATGAATATACGGTCGGCTTGTTTCAAGGGGCGCATTATCATGCCACCGGCTGGTATCGTCCCTATTATGACTGTTGCATGAAAAGTTTTGACTTACTTGATTTCTGCCCGGTCTGTCAGGAAGCCTTGGTGCTGGCGATTTATGGCAAAGCCCGTCCGCTGGATGCCCGTTCGCCGGCGACGAACAGCCTGAATGTCACCTCGGCGCAAAAGCTTGCATTCAGTCTTAACCTGCTTCAGCCCGCCACCCACCCGCTGAACGTTCAATGGCGCACCAATAACATCGCTGTCGTCGGCGCGACCAACCCGGTGTTTTATCTCTGGCCGTCGCAATTTGGAAACGGCACCAATAAAGTGGAGGCGGATGTCTGGGACGCCACCGCCTGGGTGCGGACGGATGGCAGGAATGTGCTGAAACAAACGAATGTCTGGACGCTGAACGTAACCCAGCCGGTGATGCAAATTGATTCGGTGAAAGCACTAACCAACCGAAGTTTTATGTTTCGAGTTGCGGGAACCGCACCGGACGGAGTGGTAATCCAGATGTCCACCAATTTGCTGCAATGGACGCCGGTGCTGACCAATTTTTTCAGCGGAGGTTATCTTTTTTACACCAATTCCATTACCGGTCCAAAACGCTTTTATCGCGCCCAGACGCCGCCTTAATCAAGATCAAATAACGAAGCTACTAGCTTTTGCGGCGCAGCTTGTTAATGCCAAACAAAAGTGCCCCGCCAATTGCCCCCAGGCCAAACACCGAAGGTTCCGGCACTGTGCCGCCAAAGTCCACCACCAAGTTCGCAGCGGATATGGAATTTGTCCTCAGTGTCCAAACTCCGGAATTTTCCACCCAATAGTCACCATAACTGATTCCCGCTTGATCATTGGCCAGCGGAGATTGAAGGCTGCTCAAACTGGAGCCTGCCGTATTGGTGTAAGTTACTACGAAGGTGAAATCGCCGGGCAACGTAATGGTCAACGGAACCAATGCGCCTGATGAAAAATCTAAAGTTGAAGTGTTGTATGTGACCACCTGAAAGCCGCTTCCAGGCAATCCGCCCCCACCGATGCCAAAATACCAACCGCTGTCGTAAAAAAGGGTGCCGGGTGTTGGGAATCCATTCTCAGGCGTGCCGTCATTCTGATAGAAACGAATGTCCAAACCAATCGTCGAAGCCAGCGAACTTGGGGCGTAATACTCAATGGTAAAATTAGTCAATGTCCAGACATTTGGGGTCAAGGAAATTTCGTTGCCAAATGACTGACCGTTGGTCATCGAAAACGAATTGCCATTGTAGCTCGCGTTGTCATCGTAAATCGTGGCTGCCAATGCGTTAAAGCCCAGCATCAACAATGCTCCCGTGCAAACTAATTTGTTTAAATTTTTCATATCCCCTCGTTTGTTTTAGGTTGAGTAAATAATCGTTTAACTTGACAAGTAAGCATTAATTTCAAACTGATGTCAATATTTTTCTGAGATCATCAATCTTTGAGCGAGAAAAATCTTTCTGTTGAAATCAGGTTAAATAAAAAAACCCACCTTCGCCGCAGCGAAGATGGGTAAAAATAATTTACGGGGCGTCATAGCCGCGAGGCCCGCCCGTCGGAATTTGTCCGCCGGCACCGGGAGTCAGCAGCGTGGGCGTTCCGGAGGGCGGAAGCGCCGGCGGTCCAACCGACGGACCGCGGGGCAGGCTCGGAGTCGAACCTCCAGTCAGCGCCGTGGTGCTGGCGGCACCTGCCGCTTGGGCCACTTGCGCCAGCAAGGTGCTCACAGAGGGGATCGCACCATTATAGCTAGCCAGTGTTTGATTGATGATGTCTTTCAGTTCGGGAATGGCTGCCGCCACGCCCGCCAAAATTTCCTGGCCGGCACCGGGAACTACTTCGGCCACGGTCGCCGCTACTTTTTGATAATCCGCCGGCAGCACACGGCAAACGGCTTCCACAATCGCGCCAGCCTTCGCCGGGGCAGCCGCAGCGGCCGCCCGCGCCAAAATGACCACTTGGTTTGGCACCAAAGCGACTGCGGTTGCGGCGGCGGTGGCTGCCATGCCGGGCATTTTCTGGGCAATGCTGCCGATGATGGCCGGCGCGGCAGCAGGGTTCAGCCCCACGGCGGCTTTGACGACTTCAACAGTGGTTTGCTTTTGCGCTTTGATATTCGCCTGCGAAATCAGTTGCGCCGCCTTGGTGGGCAGTTCGGCGGCCGTGGCCGTGCTCAGAACACCGAGCGTCGGATTGGGCGTGGTGTTTTCACCAGCGTTTACCTTGCCTGCCGCCGCCACAGCGACAGCGACCGTCAGAAACATCGCGTATTTTAATGATTTCATAAATTGTTTGCCGAGCTTTATGCCCTATAAATAAAAATAAATAAATAAACCGTTCAATCATTAATCAAGAACGCTTTCATGTCAACAGTATTTTTCCAAGCCTTGGCGTGGTTTTAAGCGCCGGGCTTTGTCGGGCAAGGACCGGCGGATTTGACCGGGCCGAGCGAGGCTGGCGCTCCGTGGGAACACCAAGCATGACATCATCGGCCGGAACGCGTCTTGACACAAGGCGTTTCGCTGCTATCCTCGCACGCTCCGGTTTTTTGCCGGAAACGATTTTGATTTGAATTTATGAAACGCCAGTATCAACCGTCGAAAATCCGCCGCAAACGCCAGCACGGGTTTCTCAATCGCAATTCCACCAAGAGCGGCAAAGCCACGCTGGCCAACCGCCGTCGCAACGGGCGCAAACGGCTCACGCCGGTTTAATTGCCTGCGCGTCATGCCCGCCGCCGCGCCGCAACGCCTGCGTCTGGGACGCCAGTCGCGCCTCGCGCAAAGCCGTGATTTCATGCGGCTCCGGCAGCAGGGGCAGCGGCTCGCGCTCGGCTGCCTGATCGCCAATTGGAACCGGCTGCCCGAAGGTTGCCGGCCGAAACTCGGCGTGGTTACGAGCAAAAAAATAGGCGACGCGCCGGCCCGCAGCCGCGCCCGGCGGCTGCTCCGCGAAAGTTTCCGGCGGCATCAGCATGAATTTGCGCAGCCGATCGAACTGGTTTTGGTGGCGCGCAATTCCATTGCCGGCCGAAGCTTTGGCGAGGTGGAGAAAGATTTTCTCGCCGCGCTCCGTCGTGCGCGTCTGCTGAAAACTGAACCGTGAACCTGTTCCAGCACAGCCTGATTTTTCTGATCCGCGTTTATCGCTGGACGATTTCGCCGGCGCAGACGCTGTTGTTTGGCGGAGATGCCGGTTGTCGGTTTACGCCGACGTGCTCGGTTTATGCGCTGGAGGCGTTGCGCGAACACGGCGCGGTGGCCGGCACAGCTTTGGCGACCAAACGGATTTGCCGCTGTCATCCGTGGGGCGGCTGCGGGCATGATCCGGTTCCAAAAAGCGGAAAGCGAAAAGCGGAAAGCGGAAAGCTCTTGGCGGCGGTCCACTAAAATTTTCATGGATAAAACAGGAATCATCGTTGTTTCAATGTGCGCGCTGCTGCTCGGCTGGTGGTTTGTCGAGCAGAACAAGGTCGCGCAGCAGCAGGCGCGGTATGCGGCCACCAATCAATTGGCCAAGGCGACGGCCGTTCACGGCGTTCTCACCAATGCGGCGGACGTAGCCGGCCAGTTGGATGAAGCTCTCGCACGCGCGTCCGGTCGGTATGTTGAATCGGGAATCTTCCCCACAAACTTGCCGGAACAGACCATCATGCTGGCAAATGCCAAGGCGCGCTACACCTTCACCTCGCGCGGCGGCGGTTTGAAGCTGGTCGAACTGCTGGATTATCCGCAGACCATTTCCGCCCGCTGGCAGAAAAAGGATGGCGCAGACACGAATGGCGTGGCTTCGTTGAACACGCTCGCGCTCGTGCCGTCGCTCGCGGTGCTGGGCGATGCCAGTCTGGTTGGCGACGGTAATTTTGCGTTGCGGAAAACGGCGGACGGTGTTCGCGCGGAAAAAGTTTTCACCAACGGCTTGCGGCTGGTGAAGGAATTTCATCTCGGCTCGAATTATCTCATTCATGCCAGCGTGCGGCTGGAGAACACCACCGACAAATCGCTGGCGCTGCCGGCGCAGGAAATCGTGGTGGGCACGGCCACGCCGATGGACGCGGATGACAATGGCCAGGCCGAAGGCGCCATGTGGTCGGACGGCACGAGCAGCGCGAAGGATCAGCCGCTGACGGCGTTTTCCGGCGGTGGCTGTTCGCGTAGCGCGCCGAAAACGGAAATTATCGCCGGCGCGAACAATGTCGCCTGGGCGGCGGCGCACAACCAGTTTTTTGCCGTGCTGGCGATGCCCAAGGAACACGCGCAGCAAATGATCGCGCGGCCGGTGACGCTACCGCAGTTTGCCAACGTGACGGCCACCAACTCGCCGCTGCCGCGCGGCATCCAGACCACGCTCTTTTATCCGGCGGGAATGCTGACGGCAAATTCAGCCATTGAACGGACGATTGTTTTGTTCGCCGGGCCGAAGGAATATCGCACGCTGGCGGACATCGGCGCGCAATTCCAAAACCGCGCGGATGACGTGATGGGCTTCGGCAGCATCTACGGTTTTTGCGCGAAGCCGCTGCTGCTGGCGATGAACTGGCTGCACGATGTGACGCGGCTCGGTTACGGGCTGGTGATTGTTTTGCTGACAATTTTGTTGCGCGCGATTTTCTGGCCGCTGACGGCGGCGAGCACGCGTTCGATGAAGCGGATGCAGGCGCTTGCGCCGGAGATGGCCGCGCTCAAGGAAAAATACAAGGACGACCAGCAGAAATACACGCAGAAGCAAATGGAGCTTTGGAAAAAGCACAAGGTCAATCCCATGAGCGGCTGCCTGCCGATGCTGGTGCAAATGCCGGTGTTCTTCGGCTTCTTCACGATGATCCGCAGCGCGATTGAATTGCGCGGCGCACATTTTCTCTGGGCGGCGGATTTGTCCAAGCCGGACACGCTGTTCATGATTCCGGGGCTGTCGTTCATTCCGTTCATCAGCACGCCGGAAGGGCTGCCGTTCAATTTGCTGCCGCTGCTGATGGGCGGCGCGATGTTGTGGCAGTCGCATCTCACGCCGCCGTCGCCCGGCATGGATCCGTCGCAGCAAAAATTGATGCGCTACATGCCGCTGATGTTTTTGGCGTTCCTCTACAATTATTCGGCGGGCATGGCGCTTTACATGATCGTCAGCACCATGGCCAGCGTGTTGCAGACCAAGCTGACAAAAAATTTGAAAGACCCGGCGGGGCCAGCTCTGCCGGCGGGCCCGGCGACGAATCCGGCATTGACGCCCGCGTCAAAATCGAAAAAATAGCATCCAGATTCAATGACGCTGTTTCGCCATATTTTTAATTTTTAATTCTTATGTCCGCGCAACCGAAAGAAATCCTGGAAAAAATCCTCGGCACACTTGGCTTCACCGCGACGGTCGAGGAACACGTGCTCGACGGCGACCTGACGCTCGATGTGAAAACGGAAGAATCCGGCCGGCTCATTGGCCGCCAGGGCCAGACGCTCGGCGATTTGCAATACATCGTGAACCGCATTTTGTTCCAGCAGGACCAAACCGCGCCGAAAGTCATGCTCGACGTGGGCGGCTACCGCTCGCAGGCGCGCGAAGCGCTCGTGAAAAAGGCCAAGGACGCCGCCGATAAAGTCCGCCGCTGGGGCGACATCGTGGAACTGGAGCCGATGGGTTCGTATGACCGCCGCATTGTGCATCATGCTCTGCGCGACGATCCTGACGTGGAAACGCAAAGCGTCGAAGTGGACGGCACGGAAAAAAAGGCGCTGCTGCTGCGCCCGAAACGTCACTGAAATTTCAACGGCGATTTCGCCAAATAAAAAAACGCGGACAAATAAATGTCCGCGTTTTTTGTTTTTCAGATTTCAGATTTTACTGGTCCACCACTTTCAGCGTGTAAACTTTCGAGGCTACGCTGTCGGGTTTGGGCGCGGTGCCGAAATTGTTGTAGAGATAGTCAAATTTGAAACGGTAGTTGACGGTGCTCACGCCGGGCGGCACCCGCACGACGCCTTCCCAGCGGTTTTTGACGAGCGGCACCGGCCGCATCGGCGACGCCTGGCCATCCACGATGACGAAGGCTTTGATGCTGTCCCAGCGCAGTGACTGCTGCCGGGAATCCAGCGCGGTTTCCACGGGATAAAGATTGTCGGTATTGCGTGATTGGGTGCCCGGCGTCAGGCGCGTGAATGTCGCGGTCGCGCAACCGGCGAGCAGCAACACGGGCAACAGCGGCAGAAATTTCTTCAACATAATTCAGTCATCATCGCAGAAAACGCGCCGGCTTGTAAAGTTGGATTTCCACGCTTGAACGGCGGTTTCATTTCGGCAATCCTCGCGCCATGCATTCCCCGAGCCCGGCTGCACCTTCCGCTGCGCGAACCAATTTTCGCTGGATCATCTGCGCGCTGCTGTTTTTCTCCACGACGGTCAATTACATGGACCGGCAGGTCATCAGCTATCTCAAGGAATATTTCTGCACGCCGCCGGAAGCGGGCGGCTTCGGCTGGTCCAACACTGACTTCTCGCATCTGACCGCCTTCTTCACCGGCTTTTACGCCGGCATGACGATTCTGGCCGGCTGGGTCATTGACAAGATCGGCACCAAAATGGGCCTGGCGCTGTCGCTGATTGTCTGGTCCATCTTCGGCATTCTCAACGCGTTCGTCGGGCGCTTGGTGGGCATGCACGTGCTCGTCCGCAGCGCCTTTGGCATTGGCGAAGCCGGCAACTTCCCCGCCTCGATCAAGACCGTGGCCGAATGGTTTCCCAAACGCGAACGGGCTTTGGCCACCGGCATTTTCAACAGCGGCTCAAATTTCGGCGCGATGATCGCCGCGCTGTTCGTGCCTTGGTGTCTGGTTTATTTTGGCAATGAAAAGGGCTGGAAGATGGCGTTCATTCTCACCGGCTCCGTCGGCTTCATCTGGCTGATTTTTTGGTTTTGGCTCTACGACACGCCCAGCAAATGCAAACGGTTGTCCAAAGCGGAATACGATTACATCCACAGCGACAAGGACGAGACCCAGCCGGCTAAAGACGGTGACAAATCGGGCAAGAAGGTTGGCGTAAACATATTTTCCTTCGCTGGCCGCGTGCCGCGCTCCGCGTTTTGGGGCATGACCATCATGATCCACATTTTGTGCATTTTCATTTATTTCATCACCCAGAAAATTGTCGGTCCGAACGTGCTACAAAACAAACCCTCGCTCATTTTCTTCGCCGCCACAGTGGCGGTCGCGCTGGCAGCCAGCCTGGCCTTGCATATCCGGCGCTGGCACGACCAGGACAAATCCGGCTGGCTGGCGCTGACTTATCTCATTCCCGTCGCGGCCGCGTTCGTCCTGCTGATCGTTTCGGTGAATGTGGCTGGATTCGATAACCGCCTCGTCCTCGTGCCGGTGGCCCTGGCGCTGCTCGCGATGATTTTTGCCGGCTTCAAAGCCGGTGTCGCCGGGCCGGGAAAATTCGGAAACGCCGGCAGCCCCGGCTTGCTGGGGCATCGCCAAACGTGGTCGTTTTTTGTGGGCAAGCTGATGACCGACGGCATCTGGTGGTTTTATCTGTTCTGGCTGCCCGACTATCTGGTGAAGCAATTCCACATGAAAATCCACGACACCATGTGGCCGACGTTTATTGTTTACGGCGTTTCCATCGTGGGCAGCGTTTATGGCGGCAGTATTCCGATGACGCTCATGAAACGCGGCATGCCGGTTTACAAAGCCCGCATGACGGCGATGTTTCTCATCGCATTGTGTCCGCTGGCCGTGCTGACCACGCAGTATTTTGGCGACGTGAATCATTTTGGCGACATGGCAAAAGTTTATGCCGTCGCGGTCATCTGCATCGGCGCGGCCGCGCATCAGGCCTGGTCGGCCAACATGTTCACGACCGTTTCCGACATGTTTCCCAAATCTTC
>CAJAQO010000193.1 GCA_903944085.1 uncultured Verrucomicrobia subdivision 3 bacterium | reverse complement strand
GAAGGTGGTGGGCGGTTACACGCCAGCCTGCCTCAAGCGCGCGGTCGCGCTTTATCGTCAGGCGGTCAAAACCATTGTGCCGGTCTCCTCCTGCCGGGCGGCGGAAGCCACCAAGTTGCTTGAAAATATTTTTCGCAGCGTGAACATCGCCCTGGTGAACGAATTGAAAGTGGTCTATGCCGCCATGGGCATTGATATCTGGGAGGTCATCAGCGCCGCGAAAACCAAGCCGTTTGGTTACATGCCGTTTTATCCCGGCCCCGGCCTGGGCGGCCATTGCATTCCGATTGATCCGTTCTACCTGACGTGGAAAGCCCGCGAATTCGGGCAAAGCACGCGCTTCATCGAACTCGCCGGCGAAATCAACACCGCCATGCCGCATCATGTGGTGGAGCGCACGGCGATGGCGCTCAACTCGCGGAAGCAGGCGGTCAACGGTTCGAAAATTTTGGTGCTGGGCCTGGCCTACAAACCGGAGGTGAATGACATGCGGGAATCGCCGGCCTTTCATTTGCTGGATTTGCTCAAGGAACTGGGTGCGGAAGTCGCCTACCACGACCCGCACATTCCCGTCATTGGTCCGACCCGTGAGCATAGTCATTGGGCGGGCACCCAATCCGTTAGCTGGAACCAGCGCGCCATTGCGGCGTTCGATGCGGTGGTCATCTGCACCGCCCACCGGACTGTGAATTACCGGCAGCTCGCGCAATGGTCACCCCTCATCGTGAATACCCGCAATGCGATGCAGGGACTGAAAGTTCAGCCGGGACAAGTCTGGCAGGCGTAAGCGCGATCGCAAATGAGCGACCCGATCATCACGGTTTCCAATCTGGGAAAGAAATACCGTATCCAGCACCAAGCGCAAGGGCAGCAGCAATACACCGCCATGCGCGATGTGCTGGCCAGCAAGTTCAAGGGCTGGTTTCAAAATCGGAAATCGGAAATCGGAAATCGGAAATCGGAAGAGGATTTTTGGGCGCTCAAGGACGTTTCGTTCGAGGTCAACCGCGGCGAGGCCGTGGGCATCATCGGCCGAAACGGCGCCGGCAAGAGCACTCTGCTGAAAGTCCTGAGCCGCATTACCGAACCAACGAAGGGCAGTGTGCGGCTCCGCGGCCGGGTGGCGAGTTTGCTGGAAGTGGGCACCGGTTTTCACAATGAATTGACCGGGCGCGAAAACATCTTTCTCAACGGCGCAATTCTGGGCATGAGCCGCGCGGAGATCCGGAAAAAATTTGATGAGATCGTGGCGTTTGCCGAGGTCGAGAAGTTTCTGGACACGCCGGTCAAACGCTACAGCAGCGGCATGTATGTGCGGCTGGCCTTTGCGGTCGCCGCGCATCTGGAGCCGGAAATTTTGATCGTGGACGAGGTGCTGGCCGTGGGCGACGCCGAGTTTCAAAAGAAGTGCCTCGGCAAGATGCAAAATGTCGCCAGCCAGGAAGGGCGGACGGTTTTATTTGTGTCGCATCAAATTGCCGCCGTGACGCGTCTCTGCCAGAAGGCGCTCTGGCTGGATCACGGCCAGGCGAAGGATTTTGGCCAGGCGGATTTGATCTGCTCCGAATACCTGGCCAACGATTCCGCTGCTTCGGGCAAGCGGGATTGGACCAAGGGCCGTCGCGCTCCGGGCAACGAATGGGTCACGCTGGTGAGTGTCGAGGCCCGGGCCGGCGATAAGACCGCCGACCAGGTCGGCATCAACCAGCCCATTGAAGTCCACATGGACTATGAGGTGTTGCAGGCGGGCAAGGTGATGATTCCCAACATCCACCTCTATGCCGAGGATGGCACGCTGATTTTCATCGCGCACGACTGGTTTTCCGGCTGGCGCTCGCGCCCGCGAACCGTGGGAAAATACCAGACCCGGTTCCAAATTCCCGGCAATTTTTTCAGCGAGGGCCGGATCACGGTGATGGTTGCCGTTTCCACCTATGTGCCGTTCGAAGTCCATTTTGTCGAGCCTGACGTGATTGCTTTCACCGTGATTGAAGTTGAG
>CAJAQO010000192.1 GCA_903944085.1 uncultured Verrucomicrobia subdivision 3 bacterium | reverse complement strand
CGTCTCCACTTGGTTGAACGCGCGGGCAATGATGCGGCCGGCCTGCACCACGACCGCGCCGACGGGCACCTCGCCCAAGGCATAAGCCCGCGCCGCCTGACGCAATGCCTCGCCCATGAAATAATCGTCGCTGTGCAAATCAATGATGGGATCGCTCATAATCGGGAGCGGCCAAAGGTAGGCTGAAGCCGGCGGAAACAAAATTAAAAAAAACCGCCGACCGGCTGGCCGCGATTTGGAGCGCGGCGACATGTCGCCGCGCTCCGAAGCAAGCGCCGCCGTTCCGGTGGTTGCACTGCGGGCGCGGCGCTGTTAATTTTTTGCATGAGCATCCCGCCCAATCCCGCCCGCCGCGCGCGGGCATTTGTTTTGGGATTCCAGATTAACTGGCTGCTTCAAGTGTTTCTCAAATTCAGATTGGCCATGCGTCCGGCTTGGGCGATTGGCTCGCTGCTCATCGGCTTGACCGCTTCGGCGCTGCCGGTGGTTTTTTTGGCGGACAATCTGGACCGGCCGCTGCGTTACACGCCGGTCGGCACGGATTTCGTCATCACCAACGGCGCGGAATTTTTCAACCGGCCGCTTTACGGCGGCAGTTCGCCCTTTCGCGTGGACGGCGGCGACAAGCCAGAATTCTCGCTGTATCTGCCGGGACGCGGCGGCAACTTGCGGCTGGGTTTCAAAACCGCCCGCGGCGTGAAATGGCTCAACGACGCGGCACAAGTCATCACGCGTTACCGGCCCGGCTCGCTCGTGCATGAAGTGCGCGACCCGCTGCTCGGCGACGGCACGCTGCAACTCACCACGCTGGCGCTGACTCGAACCGAAGGCGTCATCGTGCGCGCGGAATTTGCCGGCGTGGCGCCCGTGGAACTCGTCTGGGCTTTCGGCGGCGTGGATGGCATGAAGGGCCGGCGCGATGGCGACATCGGCTGCGAGACGGAACCGGTCGGAAAACTTTTCCAACTGCGCGCCGGCGAATGTGCCGGCAATGTCGTGACGATTTCCGCGAACGGCTTTCAGATCCGCGGCAAACCGGGAACCATCGCCGGCATCGTTTCTGCCGCCGCCAGCCTGGTCGTTGGCGACGCGACTAATTGGGATGATCCGGCTGGCTTGCTGATTGCCGCCGCCGCGCAACCGCGCGCGCCGCTGGTCGCGGGCCGGGCGTTGATTCCCGCCGGTCAGCCGTTTTTTCTCGGCCTGCAACGGCTGCCGAGTGGCAAGGATGCGGAGGCGAAGTTGGCCGCTGATCGCAACCGGCCGGCGAAGATTTTGCCGGCGGATATGCCGCAGATTTTTGCGGAAGAAGAAAAAAAACGCCGCGCGCTGGCGGAACGCGTCGTGGTGGAAACGCCCGACCCATTCATTAATGCCGCAGCGGCGGCGTTGAACGTCGCGGCGGACGCGGTTTGGGACGACCGGCAGGACGCTTATTTGCACGGCGGCGTGGCCTGGCGCACGCGGCTGCTCGGCTGGCGGGTCAGTTACGCGGGCGATGCGCTGGGCTGGCACGACCGCACGGCCAAACATTTTGCAGGCTTCGCCCAACAGCAGAATGAAAATCCGGTGCCGGCGGAAATGCCGGCTGCCGACGAGAGCGCCAATCTTTCCCGCAACGAAACGGCGCTGCATTCCAACGGCGACCTGACCAAAACGCACTATGACATGAATCTCGTCGGCGTGGACGCGTTTTTCCGGCATCTGCTCTGGACCGGCGATCTGGCTTACGCGCGAAAAATGTGGCCGGTCATCGAGCGGCATCTGGCGTGGGAGCGCCGGTTGTTCCGCCGCGAGTTTGGCGCGGAAAAACTGCCGCTCTACGAAGCTTATTGCTGCATTTGGGCGAGCGACGACCTCGCTTACAACGGCGGCGGCGCGACGCATTCGTCCGCTTACAATTATTATCACAACGTCATGGCGGCGCGCGTCGCGAAATTATTGGGCAAAGATGCTTCGCTCTATGAACGCGAGGCGGATTTGATAGCGCGCGGAATGCAGAAAAATCTCTGGCTGCCCGGCGACGGCTGGTTCGCGGAATGGAAAGACTGGCTCGGCTTGCAACTCGTTCACCCGAATGCCGCGCTGTGGACATTTTATCACACCGTGGATTCCGAAGTGCCGACGCCGCTCGAAGCGTGGCAGATGTCGCGCTTCGTGGACACGCAGATCGCGCACATTCCGCTGCGCGGCGCGGGCGTGCCGGCGGGAAATTTCACGCTGCCGACCACGAGTTGGATGCCTTACACCTGGTCGCTCAACAACGTCGTGATGGCGGAATCCACGCACACCGCGCTGGCGTATTGGCAGGCGAACCGGGCGGATCAGGCGTTTGCGTTGTTCAAGGGCGCGCTGCTGGATTCGATGTATCTCGGCCTCTGTCCCGGCAACGTCGGCATGTGCACTTATTTCGACGCCAACCGCCGCGAGTCGCAGCGCGATTTCGGCGATGGCTCCGGCGCCACGGCGCGCGCGCTGGTGGAAGGACTGTTCGGCGTGCAACCGGATTTGCTGGCCGGCGAAATCAAAATCCGGCCCGGCCTGCCGGCGGAATGGAATGACGCAAGCCTCCGCCATCCCGATTTCAATTTCATTTTTCACCGGGCGGGATTGCGCGAAACGTATTCGGTCGAAACGCGGTTTGGCGAGCCGGTGAAATTGCGGCTGCAAATCCCCGCGCTGCGCGACGACGTGGCGGCCGTGACCATCAACGGCCGGCCGGCAAGCTGGCGCGCGTGCGAAGATTCCGTCGGCACGCCGCGCATCGAAATTCAAACCGCCGCGTCCCGGTCGCAGTCGGTTGAAATTGAATGGCGCGGAAAACTGCCCGCGCCGCCGCCGGCGGAATTTGGCGTGGCGCAAAACGCGGAGCTGCACCGCGATTTGGCTGCAAACATTGTTGAACTCTCCGACCCGCAAGGCGCGTTGAGCGCGGCGACCTTTGCCGGCGGCTCGCTGCAGGGGGCGGCGACCGGCCGGCCGGGACACCGCACCGTTTTTGCGCGTGTCGCGCAGGGCCGGCTGCGCTGGTGGCAGCCGGTGGGTTTTGAAATTGCCGCGCCGCCAACCGCCGCCGCGCCGATGGATTGGCACCAGCCGGTCGCCGGAAAACTGGAAACCGTCAAGCTGGATGCGTTTTTCAACGACCAGGTCACGCAGATTTTCCGCCACGAATATCTTTCGCCGCGCTCGCCGTTTTGTTCGCTGGCCACGCCGAAACAGGGCCTTGGCAGTTGGTGCCATCCGCAGGACAAGTTTGACGTGGATGACACCGGCCTGCGCGCGGCGGCGGCAAAATCCGGCGGCAAAATTATTTTGCCGAACGGCATTCCGCTCGCCACGCCCGGCGGGGCGGACGCGAAAAACATCGCGTTCGTTTCCCAGTGGAATAATTTTCCGCGCGAAATTTCCGTGCCGCTGAACGGCAAATCGGCGCACGCTTTTTTGCTGCTGGCCGGCTCGACGAGCGCAATGCAGTCCCGGTTTGACAACGGCGAAGTGGTGGTGACCTACACCGACGGTTCGACGGCGCGGCTGGCGTTGCAAAACCCGACGACGTGGTGGCCGATAGACCAGGATTATTACATTGACGATTTCGCTTTTGCGCGGCCCGAGCCGCTGCCGGTGCGCGTGGATTTGCAGACCGGCCGGGTGCGCGTGCTGGAAATGAACTCATTCAAGGGCCATGGCGGAAAAATTGCCGGCGGCGCGGCGACGGTGCTGGACTTGCCGCTGGATGCCAGCAAGGAATTGCGGACGCTGACTCTCCGCGCCCGCGCCAACGAAGTGGTGATCGGGTTGATGAGCGTGACTCTCGAACGGTGATCGGCCTGAGTGGCAAGGCCGGCGCTGCACGGCGGTGAGGCTTTGACTTTGACAAAGCCGAACGCGAGCAATGGTTTTTTACCGGGAACGGCTTCCGGATTTTTCCGCCGCACTTTCCGCCATGCGCTTGCCTTGGGCGAGAGTGTTTGTTTCAAATTCGCGCACGAGCCACATGAGCGAATAGAGATCCACCACTTTGATATCGTCACCGGCCAGGCTTTGAAGTTCCTGCGCGACCGCCGCATGCCAGGTCGGCGTTTTGAGAATGGACCGGAACACAAAAAAATGTTGTGTGGAGCCGCCAGTTTGTTTGCGAATGGCGCGCGCGGCTTCCGCCGGGCTGCCGTCGAGATCCGCGCGCATGGCGAGATACGGCATGTTCTGATGCACGCCTGCGTAGTCGGGTTGGTAGGCGACAATTCCGTCCGGCGAAAAGCGCGCGTAAGCATCCAATCCCTCAGTCGTGAGTTTTGGCCCGTCGCCGTCGATGATGAATCCGGTGAGACTGATGTCCCATTGTTTGTAAAACCGTTCACAATGTTTTTCCCACGCAGCCAAACCGGAAGGCAGGCCGGAGAAACGCCGGGGCGGCGACAAACTTCCGGGATTCAGATAGCCGGCGCCGGAATCACCTGCGACAAACCAATCATTGGTCGTGCGCCGTTCCCGTGCCCAGGCCATGCCGAGCGGGAACCGTTCGCAAAGATTGGGATTGAATGCCCACGAGAGCGGCGTGTGGCCGCGAGCCGGATCGCGCCACATGGCGGGCAGCATCCGGTAAAGCCACGCTGCCGAATCATAATCGCCCACATAAAACGCAACATACTTGCGCGGCACCAGCCGGCCCCGGGCATCGAGCAAACCTTGCGCCGCGAGCGTTGCCCGGTCCGGCTTGGGATTCTGCGGATAGCGGGCGGCCAGGGGATAATGCTGGTAAAACGAAGCGTTCGCCATCGCGCCGAGTCCGAGCGCGTCGGCATCCATGAAGGCGTTGAAGCAGGAAAGGATTTCGGCGTAATGCCATTCCGTCGGCACCCCGTCGTGCTGGCCGCCGGCGAACCAAGCGGGACTCCGGCACGAAGTATATTTGTAGGCCCACGGAACAAAGCCGGCCACATGAACAACTCCGTTCCCGTGAAAGCGGTCATACGCGGCGCGCAGCAATTTTTTCAACGTGTCGGGATCAGTGCCCGGCCGCTGTTGCGGATCGTCCACCGGAGTTTCATCGTCCCAGACGCCCAAATCAAACACCACGCCGCGCCGGGCGATCACAAAATCCTGGTTGCACAACGTATGGTTTTCCGGCGCCGCCGCCGACCAGCAATTCAGCCAGAACGCGTCAAGATAGTAGCCCAGGCAAAGCGGATTGGCTTTGCCGGTGCGAACGTAGTTTTCAATCAGCCACCGATAGGCGTCGCATTTGGCGCTGCCGGAAGTTGCTTCACTGGTGCCGGGAATCCGGCCGGTTCCGGTAAAGAGCCGCGAACCGTCGGCCTGAAATAACCTCGCTTTGACCGGCATGGCGTCTTGGCCGTTGGCAAGCTGTTGATAAAGTGAATCTGGCTGCGGATCAAACCGTAATGGCAGCAAGTCGTCGCAACCGGCAATGGTGGACGCCAAATTTGATGTGGCGGGAACGCGCTCATCCCACACCACGGCTCCGTGATAAAATTTCCGAAACCGTTTCAACAATTCATCCAGCCTCGCCACCCGCACAATCGTGCGCTGGGCAAGCCAGCCGCCCGGCTGCGTCATCTGGCCCCACCAAAAATCATCCGGTTCTTTGAGGTAACGAATAAAAAGCCGTGGCTGATCGCGGTTCACCAATCCTTCCAAGGCGGCGACCAAATGAGATTCATCCCAAAACCGGCGGCGCTGATGCGCGTCATTTAAGTCGAGCCGAAATAAATAAGTCAGATCAAACAAAACGATCGGTTCAGCCGACGCGTTCTTTGAATTTGTGTCGCCAGTGATTTGTTCCGCCCGCAATCCTGGCGCAAAGGTGAGGCTAAACCAAAATGCAACCCACAGCGACAAGCCGAGCGTGCGCATTGGGTTGAGCGCCTGAAAATTCATTTTCAATAAAACTTTACCAGGAAACCGGCAGCAGCGCCGTGGCGATGGTATCCGGATCTTCATGCTCGCGCAGCGATTGCACAATCGCCGCAAACGACCGCGGAACCTTGCCCTCGAAAACCGTTTTTCCATCCGCCACCACGCGGACCGGTTGGTCGAGATCAAGCAGCGCATCGGCCAGGCGCAAAGTCAGATTTCCGGTGGCGGGTTTTTCGATGGTGATGGTCTGGCCGGCAACGTGCGCGGCGTAAATTTCGTAAGGCTTCACGGCGTCAGGCGCGCGTTCCAGCCAGTAAAAACGTGTATGCGTGACGTCATCTTGTTTCCAAACGACGCGCTTCGGCCAGGTCGCGCGCGACGTCGGCGACATGCGCGGAATCATTTCCGCCTCGCGGCTTTGCATGTTGTGCGGCAAGCCGGGAAAGACCGTGAGCCGGTGCGGATAGCCCGCCGGATCATCGGCTTGTAGCGCGTCCATTTTCGCGCTGAATTCGCCGACAATCACATTCCGGTTGTAAGCCGAATCCGCGCCGCCCATGTAAAGCAAGAACGGCAGATTGCGCAGGCCTTCCGGCGTCGTCTTGTTCGGATGTCCCGCGCACATCGCGGCGGCGGCGAAGCGGTCGGCCAGGCGCGGCGCGAGTTGATACACGCCGTCGCCGCCGGCGGAGTAGCCGATGAGATAAACGCGGTTTGGATCCACGCCGCGTTGCAATACAAAATCGGCGATGAGTCGGTCGAACAAATCGTCCACCCACGCGACGTGCCACATGTCCCAAGTGTTGGCCGGCGCGCGCGGCGCGACATTGATGGCACCCGGCGGAAATTCGTAGCGCCCAAAATAACCGGTCCAGTTGCGGTCGTTTTCTTCCGCTGTCGCCTCGCCGCCGCCATGCAGCGTGATCCAGAGACTGTGCTTGCCGCCGGGCGCGTCGCCGAAAGATTTTTCCAGCCATTTCAAAGTTTTGTCGCCGAGAACAATTTTTTTTGCGGACACTTCCGACGCGGCGGATTCCGCACGCATTTTTTTGACGTCCGCCCAGGCCAGCGAAATCAGGCGGTCTGCTTCCGGTCGGGAAAGTGAAATTTGCGGTGCCGCCCCGCGCTCAGCCACCGGACGCGCCAGCCACGCTTCGGCCGCCAGAACCGCCGGCGTCACCGGCGTCAGTTCGCTCCACACGAAATCGAGCGTGTGTGATTTCATGCACACCACGCATGGGACGATTTTTTCCCGCGCCTCGCCGCCGCGCTCAAAACGGAAGCTCACGCTCGTAGCCGCGTCCGGCAATTTGAAATCCGCCATGTCGTTCATATCGGCGGTGCCGGCGCGGGTGTGATCGCGGGCCAAAAGTTCGCCGCTGGCCGAGCGCAGTTCCACCTCGGCAGCCAGGCGCTCGCCGTCACCCTTTTCGCGCAGACGAACATGGATCATCGCGTCGGCTGGGTTGGTGTCCGTCGCCAGCGCGGCGTAACGGGCGGAAACATTCACCGCCGGCACTTCGCGCGCGGCCCAATCCCACGACAGCGGAAAATGCTCGCCGGTCCGCCGCCAACTGGTGGCATAAATCTGGTTCACCGAATTGGTGCTGCGCGCGGTGATCGCGGCGTCATGGTTGAACCAGCCGCGGTTCAAGCCTTTGGGGTCGTATTCATCCGCGCCGGTGAAAAACCAGTCGCCGTCCCAAATTTCCACCCAGGTGTGATTGCCTTCCTTTTGCGCCCATTCCGGCACACCGGCGATGCGCGCGGGCACGCCGACGGCGCGGCAGGCGTCCACCAAAATGATGGAAAGCCCGGTGCAAGTGGCCTTGCCTTGCGCGATGGATTCCGCCGGGCTTTGGTTGTTGCGCTTGCGGGCGGTGTTGTAATGGACGTTGATTTTTTTGAACAGCTCGCGGTTCAACGCCTGGGCCGCGTCGGTGGCGTTGGTGCAGTCGCGGACGATTTCCGAAGCCAGCGTGAAAAAATCCGCGCGCCACGGATCGCGCGGCTCGTCGAGCGAGGCATACGGCAGCACGTCGTTGAAAAAAATCCGCTCCGGCACGTTTTTGGCCCACGGAAATTTTTCGCGCGCCGCCAGCGCCAGCCCAAGATCTTCTAGCAGAAAATCGCCGCCCAACTTGGCGCGGTCGCCCGCCGGCATGTTGTCCACCAGGAAAAACGCCGCGCGCCGGCCAACGTCGCCAAATTTTTCCGCCGCCTGCGCAATAAATAATTCGGATTCGACTGGCATTGGCTCGTCCAGCTTGAGCAGCCGGTCCTGGCGGACGCGCCAGACGCGCTGCTGCGTGCCGTCCTTGAACGCGACGGTGCCGGTAAAACCATCCGCTGTCATTTCGAGCGTGGCCGTTTCGACGCCGGCCGGAAATGTTTGCCAAGGCAAACCGAGTTCAACCAAGTTGGTTGCCCAGCTTTTGTGCGCCGTCCAGAAATCGCGCTGCGCGTAATAAATTTCCAGCGCCAAGTTGCGCGCGGGCAGGCCGGGAATTTTTGCGACGGGAATTTTTCCCTTCGCCGGCCGGCTGGTGAATTGCACCACGCCCCACATTTCGGGCCGGTGCATATCCACCACGCCTTGCGGCGACCAAACCCAATTGTCTTCCGGCATGTCCTGGATTTTTTGATAGGCGCCGTTCGTGTGGGTGATCTGCCATTCGACGCGCGAAAAATTGAGGCGCCACTGCTCGCCCTCGTTCGGCGGGCCGGCGTGGCGCGCGTGTTCGGCGAGCACTTTCCACGGGAAGGCTATTTCCACGGTCCAGCCTTTGTCGGTGTCGGCAGGATTATTCAGCGTGCCGTGAATTTGCACGGCGGTTTTCGCGCCGGGAATTTCCCATTCATTGTGCGGCTGGCCGCCATCCATGTAAGGTTTGTTCAGCCGCAAATCCCAAGTGGTGTTGAGCGCGTTCATTTCAAATTCGTAATACGGCTGCGTCTCGCCTTTGGGATCAATGAACACTTCGAAATCCGGGTCGCGGAAAATGACCGCGTCGTGATTTGTGAGCGTGGCCCAGACGTGCGGCTCCGCGATTTCGGCGGCGATATAAAGATAGTCATCATCCCACAGCATTTTGGCGCGGGTGCGAAAGCGCGGCTTCGGCCTGGCGTCGCCTTGAATGTCCACGAAATCATCCGTCCACGCGGCCGTTTTCCACGCGGGGTCATCCAGTTTTCCGTCAATCACAATGGGCGCGCTTGCCCGCTGACAAAGATAATTCTTGGGCACGATCCGCTGCATCCCGCCAATCCAATCAGCGTGGTCGGCGGCGGACAACAGTGTCGGCGCGAGGACGAGACAGCCGGTGAGCGTGGCGGCCAGTCGTTGGCAAAGGTTGCGGGCGGGCTTGATTTTCATTGGCGGTTTGGCACCCCATTTTTCTCCACCAGCGGTTCAACTGCAACTCAAAGGTTTGGGCCGCCGCCGCCGCACCCGCATCATTATGAAATTCCCATGGTTGCTGCTGGATCAGAATCCGGCACTTAAACTTGATCGGCCAGGGCGAAGATGGAGAATCGGATTACGTATAAGTTTCGGACTTGGGCTGAAAGCCGCTTGCGTTTGCGTCGGCATTTCGAGGATGATTCCCGCATGTCTGCAAATTACACACCCGGCGGCCCGGTGACGTTGAACGAGGAACAGATCCTGGCTCTGCACCAAAAGCTGCGCACCATGCGCCACGACGTGAACGGTCGGCTGGCCATTATCGTCGCGGCGGCAGAATTGCTGCGCATGCGCCCGGAGTCGGCGGCGGAACGGTTACAGATCCTGCTGGAGCAGCCGCACCGCGCGTCGGCGGCCATCACCGAATTTTCGCGGGAGTTTGAATCGGCGTTCGACCTGAGGCGGGCGTGACGCCGGAAAATTTTTGTCCGATGGAACGGTCCGAAGCTGAACTCATTGCCGCCGTGTTGAAGGGCGACAGCGCCAGCTTTGAGCCGCTCGTCGCGAAATATTCCCCGCGCGTGTTCGCCACGGCGCGGCGCTATGCGCGGCGCGACAGCGAGATCGAAGACATCGTGCAGGAAGTCTGGCTCAAGGCGTTTGACAAGCTGAAAACTTTCCGCGCCGAGGCACCGTTCGAGCACTGGCTGATGCGGCTGGCGGTGCGGACGTGCTACGATTTTTTGCGTGGCCACCAGCGCAACCGCGAGTCGTCGTTCAGCGAAATTTCCGAGCCGGAGGAGGATTGGCTGGAGCGGTTCGTGGCCGATCCCGGCAGCGCCGCCGAGGATGCGGATGCCGCCCGGCTTTTGATCGGACGCGTGCTGGAAAAACTTTCCCCGTCGGCGCGGCTGGTCATCCAGTTGCTGGAAATCGAGGATCGTTCGGTGAAGGAAATCGCCGAAATCACCGGCTGGTCGGTGCCGCTGGTGAAAGTCCGCGCCTTCCGCGCCCGCGGCGAAATGCGGAAAATCCTTTCGCGCATCACCCAGGACAAGTATTTGTAACCCCCAAAACGGTAGCTCGTCTGATAAAACAGAGTGTTTATGAATCTCGCAGAATTGCAGGAAAAGTTGATCGCCGCCGCCCGGTTGAACCCGCCGGACGACCGGGTGCCCTACGCCTTTGAAAAGCGGATCACGGCGCTCATTGCGGCCCGGTCCGCCGCCGACCGCTGGCTGTTTTGGACCCGCGGACTCTGGCGCGCGGCGGCTTCCTGCGTGGCCGTGGCGGTGGTCTGCGGCGCGGTTTCATTTTTCGTGCCGGCGACGGCGGACAACAGCAAGGATCTGTCGCAGGATTTTGAAAACACGCTGCTGGCCTCAGTGGACCAGGCAGACGTTGCGCCGTGAACAACTGGAAAGTCATTTTTGCCACCGCCGTCATTTTCGGCGCGGGCGTCGTGACTGGCGGCCTGCTGGTGAATTACGTCACCTATTCGCATCCCAAAAACAATCCCCGGCGGCCCGCCGCCACGGCGGAAACCCATTCGCCAGCCACCAACCAGCCGCCGCGCACGGCGGAAGCCGCCAAGCCGCCGCGCCTGCCGGAAATTTTGAGCAAGCCCTTTTTGCAGCAGCTCGACGAATCTTTGCACCTCGCGCCTGACCAGCATGAGACGGTTCAAAAAATCATCAACGACGGTCAGAACCTGATGCGCAAGGTCGTCCAAGATGCGCGGCTGGAAATCCGTGAAGTGCTTACGCCGCAACAGCGCAAACAGTTCGATGATCTGGTGAAACGACCGTTTCACAAGCCGATCTTTGACACGAACGCGCCCGCCGCCGCAGAAAGCGACTTCAAAACCCGGCTGGAAAAAATCGTGGCGGCGCAGCGGGCCAGTGGCGACGAAACGGTTCCGACTCCGCCCCGTGCCCCGACGTCGCCTGAAGCGCAAGTGCTTTTACTCGAGGCCGAGCGGCTAAAAGCCCAATCAGCGGCACCGGGCGTGCTGCCACCGTTGCCGCCGCCGGCATTCACCAACACGCCGTAATTTTTATTTTTCCTCGAGCAGCGCGCCGATTTTTTTGCGCAGTTCCTTCGTGACGGAATTCACCGAGCGGTTGGCGTCCACAATGTCGAAGCCGTAGGTTTTTTGCAGCGTCTTGAAAGCGTTTTGCATCGCGCCCTGATATTTGAGGAAGCTGTCAAACACGTCGCGCGACAGCCCGAGATCCATGCCGCTCTCCCAATAATCCAGCGTCGCGTTTTTGGAAAGGTTGCGCTGCACGAGTTCCTCCGGTTCCACGGAAAGATAAAACACCGCGTCCGGCACCGGCGCGATGCCGTAAAGATTTTTCAGCCACGCCTCGTCCATCCCGCGCACCATGTCGCGCGCCATCAGCGTGTAAATGTAGCGGTCGGCCAGCACGATGAATCCCGCCTTGAGCGCCGGCAAAATGATGTTTTCCAACTGGTCGGCAAAATCCGTCGCGTAAAACAGGCTCAACGTCGTCCGGCTCAAAACATTTCCGTCCTGCGCCTGTTCGAGTTCCTCGCTGACGAGCGTCGAGCGTTTCAAGCCCACTTGCACCGTCGGCCGCCCGCTGGTTTCCAGCCAGTTGACCAGATCGGCGATTTGCGTGGAACGGCCCGAACCGTCCGCGCCTTCGATGACAATCAGCTTGCCGCCGAGGTCGGCGGCTTTGACGCGCGGGATGCCGTGGCCGTAAAATTGATGCGTTTTTTTCATGCGGCTTTGTCTTCTTCCTTTTCATGATCCGCGTGGTCATCGCGCAACGACGGCGGCAACGGCAGCGGGCTGCGGCGCTTGAATTTTTTCAGGTCAATTTTTTCACTCACCAGCTTGCGGACAATGACCTGCTGGGTTTCGACGTTTTCATTCGCGTCCATCGTCACAAAATGAAACTCTTTGCTCATCGCCATGTATTGCTCAAGAATGCGACCCTGAAAAATCTTGAAGCTTTCATACGGATCGGTTGACAGCCGCAAATCCATGCCCGCTTCGAAAAATTTCAATTTCGGCCGGCCTTCCAAAATCCGGTTCAAGGACACTTCCAAATCCGCCTTGAAAAACATCGTCAAATCCGGCGCGCAGGCGAAACTGTAATTCCCGCGCACCCAGTCCGGCGGACAGCCGCGCGTCACATCGCGCGCGAACGCCGTGAAAATATAACGGTCGCACAATACAATGTAGCCCGCGCGCAACAGCGGCATCAGGTGCCGTTCGTAACGGTCGGCAAAATCCGTCGCGTGAATCAAACTGAAAGTGGTCGGCGTCAGTAGTTCGCGTTTTTTACCCTTGCTCGTCGCGGATTTCACCAGCTCGGATGAGTTCCACTCGCTGAAATAAACCTTGATGCCCTCCGCCTCCAGCCAGCGTTTGAGCAAGTAAATCTGCGTGGACTTACCCGAGCCGTCGAGGCCCTCGACGGCGATCAGTCGCCCCGGAAAATTGGATTCGGCAAATGTTTTCATGGTTCACGTCAGGCGCGTTTGTTAAATCTAGTTACTTTTGCCCGCGTCACAAGCCCAAGTTTATGGCACTTTTTTGTCATCTGATGGTTAAAATCCGGTTAAATAGTTTTGCTTGTGAAAAAAATCACAAATTTGAACTTGCCCGTTTTTTGACCGGAGGCTAGGCTTGGTTTGCGCTTGTTTCGGGCGCATATTTTTTTAAGGAAATGCAGGCTCAAACTGAATACGGCTACAACTCGAAGATCGAAGGCGACGTCGTCCTCACGACCGTTGACGCCGCGCTCGCGTGGTTCCGCAAAAATTCTGTCTGGCCGATGCCCATGGGATTGGCTTGCTGCGGCATCGAGTTGATGGCCGTCGGCGCGAGCCGTTTTGATATTTCCCGTTTTGGTTCCGAAGTGATGCGTTTTTCCCCCCGCCAGTCCGATTGCATGATTGTGGCCGGCACCGTCACTTATAAAATGGCTGGCTCCGTCAAACGCATTTGGGACCAGATGCCCGAGCCGAAATGGTGCATCGCGATGGGCGCGTGCGCCTCGACGGGCGGCATGTATCGCAGCTACGCTACGCTGCAAGGCGTGGATAATATCATACCGGTGGATGTTTATGTCGCGGGCTGCCCGCCGCGCCCCGAAGCCGTGCTCGACGCGCTCATCAAGATCCAGAACAAGATCGGCACGCAGCCGATTTTGCAGGGAACGGTGGCGGCGAAGCTGTTGCACCTCGAAGAAAAATAATCTGTGTCCGCTCTCGAATCCGCCAATAAAATCAAGGCCAAGTTCGGTGATTTAATCGCCGAACCAACGGAGTTTCGCGGCGAAATCACCCTGAAACTTGCCGATGCGGAAAAGGTTTTTGACGTCTGCCACTTTGCCAAGCGTTCGCTCGGCTTCGATTATCTGGTGGATATTTGCAGCGTGGATAATTACGGCGAAGACCCGCGCTGGACGGTGATTTATCATTTGCGCGGTGTGGCCAGCGGCCATGAATTGCGCATCAAAACCGACGTCAGCGAGGAAAAATCCGAATTGCCGAGTGTTTTGCCCGTCTGGCGCACCGCCAATTGGCACGAGCGCGAAGTTTACGATTTGATGGGCATCCGCTTCAGCGGTCACCCCGATTTGCGCCGCATTTTGATGTGGGAAGGTTATCCGTATCATCCGTTGCGGAAAGATTTCCCGCTGGCCGGCAAGCCGACGGATTTGCCCGGCGTGGCATTCACGAAAGTGACGCCGATGGAAGGCGGACCGTTCGTGACTTTGCCGAGCAGCAGCGATTCGATTGCTCGTGAACCGCGTGTGCGCGTGCCTGAAGGCGCCGAGCGAGCGATCAGCGACCAACGGCTCATTGATGGAAAGCTTAAATAATTTTCATGGCCACTGTTCAAGACATTGAAATTCCTGATTCCGCCGCGCGCGCTGCGGCGGTTGAAGAGGCGCAGGATATTCAGGGCGAGAAAATGGTTCTGAACATGGGGCCATCGCATCCGGCCACGCACGGCGTGTTGCGCATCGTGTTGGAGCTGGACGGAGAAGTCATCACCAAAGCGGATCCGGACGTGGGTTATCTGCATCGCGGCGACGAAAAAATCGCCGAGAACATGACCTACACCCAGTTCATCCCTTACACGGATCGGCTGGATTATCTCGCGCCGCTGGCGAACAACGTCGCCTACGCACTTGCGGTCGAAAAACTTCTCGGCATTCATGACAAATTGCCGCCGCGCTGCCAATACATCCGCGTGATGTGCGCCGAACTGGCCCGTATTTCCTCGCACTTGCTGGGTCTTGGTGCGTTCGCGATGGACACCGGTGCGGTCACGGTTTTCTTGCTCACTTTTACGGAGCGCGAAAAAATTTACAACATCGCCGAAGCTGCCAGCGGCGCGCGTTTAACGAACAGCTACACCCGCATCGGCGGCTTGATGCGTGACGTGCCGCCCAACTGGGTGGACATGATCCGCGTGTTCCTGAAAGAATTTGCCGTCGCGCTCGACGAAGCAAACACGTTGCTCACGCGCAATCGTATCTGGGTGGATCGTCTGCGCGATCTCGGCGTCGTCTCGAAGGAAATGGCGATTGATTACGCTTTGAGCGGCCCGAATTTGCGCGGCAGCGGCGTGGAATTCGATCTCCGCAAAAACCAGCCTTATCTTTGCTACAAGGATTTGGATTTCGATATCGCGGTGGGTTCGACCGGTGATTGTTATGATCGTTACCTCGTGCGCATGGAAGAGATGAAGCAGAGCATGCGCATTTTGGAGCAGTGCTGTAACAAGATTCCTGGTGGCGCCGAAAACGCGTCGCACGAACCGGTCAGCATTCAGGACGGCAAGATCACGCTCCCTTCCAAGCAAAAAGTTTTGACGAGCATGGAAGAACTGATTCATCAGTTCATGCTCGTCACCGAAGGCGTGAATTGTCCGCCCGGTGAAACCTATTTCGGCCATGAAAATCCGAAGGGCGAACTTGGTTTTTACATCAACAGCAAGGGCGGCGGCACGCCGAATCGCCTGAAGATTCGCGCGCCCTCATTTATCAATTTGAGCATTCTTGGCGAATTGCTGCCCGGCTGCATGATCAGCGACGTGCCCGTCGTGCTGGGTTCACTCGACTTTGTGATGGGAGAATCTGACCGATGAGTTTTCAACCGACACCTGAACTGGAAGCGGAAGTGAATGAGTTGATCACGCACTATCCGGTGAAGCGCGCGGCGTCGCTCATGGTATTGCACGCCATCCAGGAACAGTTCGGTTGGATTTCATCCGAAGCGGTTCAATGGACGGCGAAGAAGCTGGAACTCCAGCCCATCAACGTTTTTGAAATCCTGACGTTTTACCCGATGCTCCGCCAAGAGCCGCAGGGAAAATATGCGATTAAGGTTTGCCGCACATTGAGTTGTGCGCTCGGTGGCGCGTATGAATTGCATCATCACTTTTGTGAGAAGCTCGGCCTAGACGCGCACAAGCACGGTCCGCAGACGACGAAAGACGGAAAGTTCACCGTTGAATTTGTTGAATGCCTCGCGAGCTGTGGCACCGCGCCGGTGATGATGGTCGGCGATAAATTTTACGAAGGTGTTTCACACGCGAAAGCAGACGAAATCGTGGGTGGATGCAAATGAAATGGTTGCCCGACGTGGATTTGAACCACGACAAACAGATTCAGAGTCTGCTGTGCTACCGTTACACCATCGGGCAGGATGGGACGCACTAAGCTAGAGATAATTTATTAAGAGTCAAGTTGCTGATATGGCGCAAGAATACAAATTAATTTTGAAGCACGCCGATGAACCCGGTTACACACCGGACATTGAATGCTATTTGCGTCATGGTGGCTACGACGCGCTGAAGAAGGCGCTCGCCATCCAGCCGAAAGATTTGGCCGACGGCAAAAAACTTTCCGGCGCGGAACAAATCCGCGAGGACGTGAAAGTCTCCGGCCTGCGCGGTCGCGGCGGCGCTGGTTTCTCCTGCGGACTGAAGTGGAGCTTCGTTGACCGCAAGAGCGGCAAACCGATTTATCTCATTTGCAACGCCGACGAATCCGAGCCGGGCACGTTCAAGGATCGGCAGATCATGCACAAGGATCCGCATCAGCTGATCGAAGGCATGATCATCTCCTGCTTCGCGAACGACGTGAAGCTCGCCTACATCTACATCCGCGGCGAAATGCCGGAAGGAGCGAAGATTCTGAATCGCGCCATCAAGGAAGCGCGCGCGAAAAATTTCCTCGGCAAAAATATTCTTGGCACGGGCTACGATCTGGAGATTTACGTTCATCGCGGCGCGGGTGCCTATATCTGCGGCGAAGAAACTGGTCTCATCGAATCGCTCGAAGGCAAGCGCCCGTATCCGCGCATCAAGCCGCCGTATTTTCCGGCGATCCTCGGTTTGTGGATGTGCCCGACAATCGTCAATAATGTCGAGACGCTCTGCAACGTGAAGCACATCGTCGCGATGGGTGGTGCGGAATTTGCCAAGCTCGGCACGCCGAACAACACCGGCACGCGCATCGTCAGCTTGAGCGGTCACGTCAAACGTCCCGGCTATTACGAAATCGAAGTCGGCAAGGCGACGCTCCGTGAACTGCTTTACGACAAAAATTTCGGTGGTGGTCTGCTTGATGGTCGTCAGCTCAAAGCGATTATTCCTGGCGGTTCATCCTCGAAAGTTTTGAAGGCAGGCGAAAAATTTAAACTCAAGAAAAAAGACGCCGAGGGCAAAGAAATTTTGGTCGAGACCGACATGCTCGATTTGCCTTACGATTTTGATTCGCTCGCGCAGGCGGGCACGATGTCGGGTTCCAGCGCGATCATCGTAATGGACGACAGCGTGGACATTGTCAAAGCGCTTGCGAACTTGTCCGAATTTTACGCGCACGAAAGCTGCGGGCAGTGCACACCGTGCCGCGAAGGTTCGCTGTGGATGAACAAGACGCTCCAGCGTCTCACGCACGGCGAAGGCCGCGCGCAGGACGCGGATTATCTTGTGAAAATCGCCGACAACATTCCCGGCGGCCGCACAATTTGCGCGTTCGGCGAAGCCTGTTCCTGGCCGGTGCAAAGTTTCGTCGCGAAGTTCAAAGACGAATTTGTCGCCAAAGGTGCCGCCGACGAAGCTCGCCGTGCGAAAGAAATTTCTGCGCCCGCCGACGCTGAACAAAAACAATTGGAAGCCGCGCACCACTGATTTCAATGTCAACCGCCGCCACAACTGAAACTAAGCCCGCCGCGCCCGCGATTGAAAAAATCAAGGTCAAGGTGGACGGGCGCGAAATTGAAGTGCCGCGCCTCACGGCCGACTGGTCGGGCAAGCTCACGCCCACGACGATGATCCAGGCGTGCGAGCTGGCCAAGACGGATGTGCCGCATTATTGCTGGCATCCCAAATTGCCGGTCGTTGGCAACTGCCGCATGTGCCTCGTGGAATTCGGCACGCCCGCGATGGGACCGGACCGCAAGCCGGTGATGAATCCCGACGGCACGCCAAAAATCGCCAAGTCGCCGCGTCCCGCAATTTCCTGCGCGACGCCGATTTCGCCGGGAATGGAAATTTACACGAAGACGCCGGCGGTGAAGCAGATGCGCGAAGGCGTGCTCGAATCGCTGCTCATCAACCATCCGCTGGACTGTCCGATTTGCGATCAAGCCGGTGAATGCAAGTTGCAGGAATATTCAGTGGACTACGGTCAGAGCGCGAGCCGCTTCGTCGAAGCAAAAGTTCACAAGCCGAAAGCGGTTGATCTTGGACCGCGCATCATGCTCGACGCGGAACGCTGCATTCTCTGCACGCGCTGCATTCGTTTCACGCGCGACATCGCGGGCGACGACGCGCTCGGTATCATCAATCGCGGCAGCTACAACACCATCGCGACGTTCCCGGGCATGCCGTTCGACAATAATTATACGTTGAATACCGTGGACGTTTGCCCGGTCGGCGCGCTCACGTCGAAAGATTTTCGTTTCCAGATGCGCGCCTGGTTCCTCAAGGAAACCAAGAGTGTCTGCACGAGTTGCGCGACGGGCTGCAATATTCTGATCGGTTCGCGCGAAGAAAAAATTTACCGCTACACGCCGCGCGACAACGACGCGGTCAACGCCTCGTGGATGTGCGATGCGGGTCGCTTGAATTACAAGTGGATCGGGCGCGCCGATCGTTTGAAAGACGTTCTCGTGCGCGGTCAAAAATCCACCTGGACGGCGGCGCTCAACGAAATTTCCGACAAGCTCAAGAAAGCACCGGCCGGTTCCGTAGCGATCATCGCTTCGGCGCGTCAGACCAACGAAGAACTTTGGTTGTTGAGCAAACTCAAGGCGAAGCTGAGTGCGATCAGCGATTCCATCGCGCGCAGCGGCGCGGAAGACAAGCTGCTGGTTTGCGACGACAAGAATCCGAATATTAATGGCGCGCGCCTTACCGGCATGTGCTTCACGGAAGTCGGCATTAATCTGGTTAAAATTGCGGACGGCATCGAGTCGGGCAAAATCAAGACGCTGATTGTTTTCGGAGAAAATCTTGTCAAACACGGCGTCAGCGCCAAGACTTTGAGCGAAAAAGAAACCGTTTCCGAGGTGGTGGAACAGCACGGTTTGACGGCGGAATTACTCGCCAAACTTGACACGCTCATCGTCAGCGACATTTTGCCGAACGAGACCACGAAGCTGGCGCACTACGTTTTGCCCGGTTGCGCTCATGCCGAAAAACGCGGCTCGTTCACCAATACCAATGGTCGCGTCCAAAAATTTATGAAAGCGGTCGAAGCGCCCGGCGACGCGCGTGCTGAATGGGAATTTTTGCATGACCTCGTCCACAACGTCACCGGCCAAAATGGTTTTGTGACGATTGAAGGATTGTTCAACCAAATGGCGAAAGAAGTTTCCGCCTTCAACGGCCTGACTTGGTCAGCCCTCGGCGACACCGGCGTGACGGTGCAAATCTAAAATGAACTGGAATTTCATCATCTTCAGTTTGGTCAAGATCGCCATCGCCATCGGCGTGGTGCAGGGCATTGTCATGTATTCAGTGCTGGCCGAGCGTAAAATTTCCGCGTGGATTCAAGATCGCGTGGGACCGAACCGCACGGCGCCGCCGTTTGTAAAATATATTCCGGTGGTCGGACCGTTTTTGACCCGGCTCGGGGTTTTTCAGCCGCTGGCGGACGGGTTGAAATTTCTGGTCAAGGAGGATTTCACACCAGGCGGCGTGAAGAAAATTTATTTCTGGATCGCGCCAGCACTGGCGGTGATTCCGGCAATGTTGACTATCGCCGTGATTCCGTTCGGCTCGAACATCGGCGCGCAAAAAATGGTCATCGCGGACTTAAACGTCGGCATTCTCTACACGTTCGGCATCGTCTCGATGGGCGTTTATGGCATCGTGCTCGCGGGCTACGCGGCAAACTCCAAGTATCCGATGTTCGGCGGCATCCGTTCGAGCGCGCAGATGATCTCGTATGAAATTTCGATGGGCATGTCGGTCATCCCGGTGCTGCTCATCGTCGGGAATTTGAATCTGAGCCAAATTATTTCGTGGCAATCCACGCACGGCTGGATGGTGGCGTATGCGCCGATTTCATTCATCATTTTCATGGTCGCGTCGTTCGCGGAAACGAACCGCACGCCGTTCGATTTGCCCGAGGCGGAAACTGAACTCGTCGGCGGCTATCACACGGAATACGGCTCGATGAAGTTCGCACTGTTTTTCCTCGCGGAATATTCCAACATGGTTTCCTCGTCCGCGATGATGGTGACGCTGTTTTTCGGCGGCTGGACGCTGCCGTTTTGGGGATTGGATCACGCGGCGACCTCGTTCGGCATGGGCATCGCGCAGATTTTTGTCTTCCTCGCGAAGATGCTGTTTTTCATGGTTGTTTTCATCTGGGTGCGCTGGATGTTCCCGCGTTTTCGATATGACCAGTTGATGGACCTGGGCTGGCGGCGATTCCTGCCGCTCGCGTTGGTAAACATTTTAATCACGGCCGTCTGGCTGTGGCTGAGGAGTTGATATGGCAATTACTGTCAACCGCAAGAAACTGACGTTTTGGGAAAAACTTTATCTGCCGGCCATTGTCGGCGGATTGAAAGTCACGCTGAAGCACGCCTACAACACGTTGTTTCTCGGCAAGGTCGTGACGATGGAATATCCTGAGCAGAAATGGACGCTGCCGACGGGCTATCGCGGCGCGCCATATCTGGTGAAGGATCAGGACAACAGCACGAAATGCGTTTCGTGCCAGCTCTGCGAATTTGTCTGTCCGCCAAAAGCCATCCGCATCACGCCGCCCGGCGAACACGGCCAGAAGGCCGATCGCACGAACGCCGAGAAAATGCCGGCGGAATTTGAGATCAACATGCTGCGTTGCATCTTCTGCGGCTTCTGCCAGGAAGTCTGCCCGGAGGAAGCGATTTTTCTGCAAAAGGATTATTCGCTCACCGGCCTCAGCCGCAGCGAGATGATTTACAACAAAGAAAAACTCCTTTCGCTTGGCGGAGAAGTCGGCGGCATTCAAAAATGGAAATTGAAATTGGATGAAGCGAAGGCGCAGGAAAACTTTCCGGTGAAGCTCTAATCAGCAATGGAACAAATCAACAACTTGGTCAGTGGTGGCGCGGTGGAAGATGTTTTGTTTTACGTCTTCGCGGCGCTGACGCTGCTGTGCGCCGTTCTCGTGGTCGCGAATCCGTTCAGCCGCAATCCGGTCACGAGCGCGATGTTTCTGGTGCTGACAATCATCTCGATGTCCGGTTTGTTCCTGCTGTTGCACGCATTTTTTCTCGCGGCGGTGCAGATTCTGGTTTACGCCGGCGCAGTCATCGTGCTGTTCATTTTCGTCATCATGCTGCTCGACTTGAAAGAAGAGCAGCGCCGTAAAATTAAATTCTTCGGCCTCGCCGCCGGCCTGGTTTCCGTCGGCATCGTCGTCAGCATTTTTGTCAAATCGCTCGCGTCCATCAAACCCACCGCCGCCGAGCCCATGCTCGAAGGCGAAACCTACGCGCTCGGCAAACTCTTATTCACGCAATACACGCTGCCGTTTGAAATCGTCTCGGTGCTGCTGCTCGTGGCGATGGTCGGCGTGATTCTGTTGAGCAAAAAGAAACTCGAATAATATGCACGTCGGACTACATCATTATTTGTTCGTGAGCTTCATGCTGTTCAGCCTGGGGCTGCTCGGCGTCATCATGCGCCGCAACCTACTGGTGATTTACATGTCTCTCGAGTTGATGCTCAACGCGGCCAACCTCGCGCTCGTCTCCTTTTCGCGGTTCAACAACAAGCTCGACGGCCAGGTGCTGGTGTTTTTCATCATCACCGTGGCGGCGGCGGAAGTGGCGGTCGGCCTCGCGCTGATCGTGGCGCTCTACCGCAAACGCCAATCGGCGCACGTTGAAGATTTGACCTCGATGAAACTCTGACGGATGAAAAACGAACTTTTTCCATGGCTGATTTTGTTCCTGCCGCTGCTGTCAGTGGTGGTGATAACGCTTTTTACTTTGCGGAGCAAAACCGTCAGCAGCCTCATCTCCATCGGCGCCGTCGCGGCGGGCTTCGTGCTGACCTGCCTGTTCGTCAACGCCAACGGAATTCATTTCAGCGGTGAAACGTCCGTCAACTGGCTCACCATCGGCGGCTTGAATGTGGACTTCGGCCTCAAGCTCGACGCGTTGAGCATGATGATGTTGTTTGTCGTCACCGGCGTCGGCGGCTTGATCCACATTTATTCCTACAGCTACATGGACGAAGATGCGGGCAAGTCGCGCTTTTTCGCGTTCTTGAGTTTGTTCACGTTCTCGATGCTCGGCATCGTGCTCGCGAATAATTTCCTGATGACCTTCATTTTCTGGGAACTGGTCGGTGTGTCCAGCTACCTGCTCATCGGTTTCTGGTTTGAAAAACCCAGCGCCGGCGACGCCGCAAAAAAAGCGTTCATCACCAACCGCCTGGGCGACTTTGGTTTTCTCGCGGGCATTTTGATGGTTTGGGGTTTGCTGGGTTCGTTGAGTTTTTCCACACTGCAAACCGCGCTGGCGACCAATCCTGCGTTGCTCGGCACCAGCGCGACGCTTGCCGGCCTGCTGATTTTCTGCGGCGCGATGGGCAAGTCCGCGCAATTCCCGCTGCACGTCTGGTTGCCCGACGCGATGGAAGGCCCAACGCCCGTGTCCGCTTTGATTCACGCCGCGACGATGGTGGCCGCCGGTGTTTACATGCTCTGCCGCACGCTGTTTTTGTTCAACGCCGATTCGCTGCACGTCATTTCCTACATCGGCGGTTTCACCGCGCTGCTCGCCGCGCTCATGGCCGTCCAGCAAAACGACATCAAGCGCATCATCGCCTACTCGACGCTCTCGCAACTCGGCTACATGGTGATGACGGTCGGCTTGAACGGCCCGACGCCCGCGATGTTCCATCTGACCACGCACGCGTTTTTCAAGGCGCTGCTGTTCCTCGCCGCCGGCTCGGTGATCATCGGCATGCACCACGAGCAGGACATCTGGCAAATGGGCAACCTGCGAAAGAAAATGCCGATCACGTTTCTGACGTTCACCATCGGCACACTGGCCTTGTGCGGAGTTCCGCCGTTCAGCGGATTTTATTCCAAGGATGCGATTCTCGCGCAGGCGTTGGCGCAAAAAAGTTATCTGCTCTTCGGCGTCGGAGTTTTCGTGGCCGCGCTGACGACGTTCTACACATTCCGTTTGTTCTTCGTCGTTTTCATGGGCAAGGAAAAATCCAAAGCCGGCGCGCACGCGCATGAATCGCCGCTGGTGATGACGCTGCCGCTGATCGCGCTGGCGATATTCTCGTTCGCCGGCGGTTTCATCGGCATCACGAACAACTACGGTTCGCAATTCACTGCGGATCACGAGACGCTTTCCATGGTTCAGCAGGCGATTGAACCTTTCAAAAATGTTTTCCCAATGCTCTGCGGCCTTGGTGCCGTCGCGGTTGGTTTTCTGCTGGCCTTGTCGCTCTACAAAAATTCCACCACCGATCCGCTGCCCGCCAAGCTCGGCGGCTTGGCGACGGCGATGAAGAACAAATTTTATTTCGACGAACTTTACGAAGCCACCTTCATTCGCGCGCATGATTTTCTCGCGGCGGTGGCCGATTGGATTGACCGCTGGATTTTGGAAGGCGCGATCATCGGCGCGATTCGCGGCGGCACGGATTTGAGCGGACGCGCGCTGCGCCTCGCGCAAACCGGCAACCTCCAGACCTACGCCTTCCTGTTCGTGCTTGGCGTGGCACTGTTGCTCTATTTCGTTTTGGGAAAATAAAATGTCCATACTGACTTACATCGCAGGTTGGCCGCTGCTGGCGGCGTTGGCGCTCATCGTCGTGCCGCGCAATTACCGCGTCATCATCCGCGCCATCGCGGTGCTGGCCACGCTCATTTCGGCGGTGCTGGCAGTGAAGATGTTCTGCCAATTCGCCGGTGCTCCGGTGGATGCCGACGGTTATCGTTTCGTGCAACAAATTCCCTGGGTCGAATCGCTCGGCATCAGCTATCACGTCGGCGTGGACGGCTTGAACGTCGGCCTGATTTTGATGGGTGCAATTGTCGCGTTCGCGGCCGCGCTCTGCTCGTGGGAAATCCAAACGCGTGAAAAGGAATTTTACATCCTGCTGCTCGTGATGACCGGCGGCATCCTCGGCGCGTTCGCGTCGCTGGATTTGTTCTTCTTTTATTTCCTGCACGAACTGGCGCTGGTGCCGACCTTCATCATGATCGGCGTCTGGGGTCGCGGCGAAAAGAAGAACTACGCGACCTTCCAGATCACGCTCTATTTGAGCATCGGCGCGCTCATCGCGCTGATCGGTCTTATCGCGCTTTACCTGCAATCCGGCGCGAACACATTCGACATCCCTAAAATCATCGAGCATGCCAAAGCGAATCCGCTCGCGGTCAACGCGCAGAATTTCATCTTCCCGCTGCTGCTATTCGGCTTCGGCATTTTGGTTTCGCTCTGGCCGTTTCATTCTTGGGCACCGCTCGGTTACGGCGTTGCGCCGTCACCGACCGCGATGCTCCACGCCGGTGTGCTGAAAAAATTCGGCCTCTACGGTTTGATCCGTATCGCGCTGCCACTCTCGCCGCAGGCTGCGCAAAGCTGGGCGCACGTCATCGCATGGCTCTGCGTCGGAAATATTTTGTATGTCGGCTGGGTCGCGATGCGCCAAAAAGATTTGAACCTGCTCATCGGTAATTCCAGCGTGGCGCACATGGGCTTCATCTTCCTCGGCATCGCGAGTCTGAACCTCATTGGCGTGACCGGCGCGGTGTTGATCATGATCGCACACGGCTTTCTCGCGGCGCTAACGTTTGCATTAAGCGGCTACATTTACAAACAGACCGGCACGCTGCAGATCAGCGAACTCGGCGGCCTCTGCCGCAAGCTGCCTTTCATCGGCACGGCGCTGTTGATGGCGGCGATGGCTGGCTGCGGCTTGCCCGGCTTCGCAAATTTCGTCGGTGAAGCCACGGTATTCTTCGGCGCGTGGAAAATGTTTCCGAGCATCACGGTCATCGCACTGTGGGGCGCGCTGGTCATCGGCGGCATTTACATGACGCGCGCCATCAGAAATATTTTGCACGGCCCGCTGCCGGAAAAATGGAACTCTCTGACCGACGCGAATCTCTGGCGCAAGCTGCCCTACGCGCTGTTGATCGTGAGCCTGCTGATTTTCGGTTTTGTGCCGAAACTGCTCACGGAAAAAATCAATCCCGACGCACAGAAAATTGTTGAGAGTTTCAAGTTTCATATTTCAAGTGTTCAGTCCGCAAGCACGGTTCCACTGAAAACTGAAAACTTGAAACTGAACACTGCTTCAATTGGCAATCCGCAATCCGCAATCCCAAATTGATGAATTCCTCCCTGATAATGCTGGAAATTTCGGTGATCGGCCTCGGCCTTGTGCTGATGCTGGCGGATTTGTTTGTGCCAGCCGAGCGCCGACGCTACATCGGCTACGCCGCCATCGTGGCGTTGGGCGTGCTACTGGTCACAAGCTTGAGCGGCAACGGCAGTTGCGGCCAGTTCGGCACCGCATTCGGCGGAATGTTCATCAACGACGCGCTGTCGCTGTTCTTCAAACAATTGTTCATTGTTGCGGCGATTCTGGTTTTGTTCATGGCCGCAGAATTTTCCGACAAACTCGCTGAAGGCAGCGTAGCGGAATATTATTCGCTCATTCTGTTCGCGCTGGCGGGAATGCTTTTTGCCGCATCGTCGAACGATTTCACGATGCTGTTCGTTTCCATCGAGCTCATCACCATCACGTTTTACGTCCTCGTCAGTTTCCAGCGAAGCAAACTTCAATCACTTGAAGCTGGCGTGAAGTATTTGATTCTTGGCGCGCTGTCGTCATCATTCCTGGTCTTCGGCATCGCACTGATCTGGGGAACGACCGGTGAATTGAACTTCACCAAGCTCGCCGCCGTTGCGCCGCAGTTTGCCGATAGCCAAATTTTTCTGCTGGGCGTGCTGCTGGTGTTGGTTGGCCTCGGTTTCAAAATCGCCGCATTTCCGTTTCAAATCTGGGCACCGGATGTCTATCAAGGCGCGCCGACGCCGACGACCGCCTTTCTCGCCATCGGTTCCAAGGCCGCCGGTTTTGTTTTGCTCCTGCGCGTGTTGTTCACCGCCGTTCCGAGCGTGACCGCGCATTGGGCGAATTTGCTCATCGTCATCTCCGCCATCACGATTCTCTACGGCAATCTTTGTGCAATCCCGCAGCGGAATCTCAAACGCCTGCTCGGCTATTCCAGTATCGCTCACGCTGGCTATTTGCTGCTGGGTGTGGCGGCGTTGAGCGCGAGTGGACAATCGGCGTTGCTGTATTATCTCGCCGGTTATGTGTTCACCGTGATGGCGGCCTTTTTTGTCATCACATTAGTTATGCGCCATCTGGCAACGGAAGATATTTCCGGCCTCGCCGGCCTGAACCAGCGTTCGCCGCTGCTGGCCGCCACGCTGACCATCGCGATGGTTTCGCTCGCGGGCATTCCGCCGCTCGCGGGATTCTTTGGAAAATTTTTACTGCTCAAAGCGGTGATTGAAGCCGCGCAGACCACTGGCAACCACGGCTACTATTGCCTCGCGTTCACCGCGCTGGCCGGCGTGATCATATCGCTCTACTATTATTTCGGCGTCATCCGCGCGATTTACTGGAGCAAAGACCCGGCCGATGTGTCGCCGATTGAACTCTCGGCTCCCGCCAAAATTTCCATCTGGGCCTGCATCGGCGGCATCTTCTGGATTGGCTTGTTTCCAAACACAGTTTTGAACATCACCAATCTCGCCGCGGGCATCTTCTCAAAATAAATTTGTCCGCTGGAAAATTACGGCAGTTGCAGCCGAAAATAATTCTGGCCGTTTGGGCCGGTGGCATTGGTGAAATTAAAGTTCCCGCCGCCGTCAAACTGGTTCGTCAGCAGTCGGGTCCAATTGCTCAACGGCGCAGCAATGTTGGTGGAGCCCAGCAAATAAAAACTGGCGTTGCCCACCCCGCCCGTGCCACTCAAACCAAGGCCGCTTCCTGAAATTGAAATATTGCCGATGACCGGCGTGGTGGTGAGGACGACGGCAATCGTCCCGGCGGTGTTCAGCGAATCGATGTTCCACGCGAGGCCGAAGGGCAGCGACGAAAGTTTTACGCTGGAAAAAGCGCCGCCGTAACTCGCCGCATTGAACAGTTTGAAGCTGTCACCCGCTGCGAGTTGCGCGCCGCCGATGTTGGTGACGATGAGCGTGCCGCCGTTCGTCAAGGCACCGAAAACAATGGCCAAATCATTGGTCAGCGGTGAATGGCTGATTTCAAAAATGTTCGTGCTGCCGGATGCGAGCGTGAGGGAATTGCTGAAAGTGAGTGTGCCGATGGAATTGCTGCCGGGCGCGAGCGTCGCGCCATTGCCGATGGCAATGGAATTGCCCGTCACCAAACCATTGCCCCACAAGGTGCGGCCACCGGCGACGCTGAAAGATCCAACGGGAATATTGAGCGATGCGCCGGAACCAATATAAATGCTCGCCGAGTTCGTGATGCTGCTGATGAGCACGAGGGTGCCGGCGTTGATCATGGTTGGGCCGGTGTAGGTTTGTTGAACGCCCGCAACAAAACTGCCGAGCGTGAGTGTGCCCGCACCAAGTTTTACCAACCCGCCGTCCGAAGTCGCGCCGAGACCGGAATCGTGCATCAACGGGCCCGGGATGGTGATGGCAAAACCGCCGTCGTCAATAATCGCGCCGCCGGCCTGCACGGCGTTCGTGGTGACGTTGAATGCGGGCAGGAACGCGGAATTGTTTGTGTTCGCTTTCAAAATCCCGCCGTTGAAATCAATGACATTCGTGTAACTGCCGAGCGATTTTGTAAAGCCGCCGACAGTCAACGTGCCGCCATTGAGCCGCAGGGTGGAAATGGCGGCGGAGTTGGCGATGTTGTGCAGATCCACATTCGTGCCCAAGGAAAGCGCGCCGCTATTTTGAACCGTGATGGTGACGGAGCCGCCGACCTTGCCGCCGCCAATGGAGCAGCCGGCCATGGCCACCGAGGCGTTGTCACGGATGGTGATATTCGAGCTGCGCTTGTTGGCGCTGCCGTCGCGGCCGAGAAAACCACTTGTCGTTGAGCTGACGACGGCGTTGGAGGCAAAGATCACCGCGCCGCGCGGCACGATAAAAATGTGATTTTGCTGCACAGCATTGCCGACAAATTCCAGCGTGCCGCCGTCGCTCCCGGGCCGCCATTGCGCGCTGCCACCCATGATGACATTGCCCGCCCAGATGGCCGTGCCGCTGTTGGTGGCCATCATGTTCAGATCGGAAGCGGCGGAGGCTGGCACATCAAAATTATTGGTGATAATGACGCCATTGGCCGGCACCACAAAGCCGCCGAGGTAAACCACCGTGCCGCCGCCAGCGGCCTGGCTGTTTGAAAGAATTAAAAATCCGCTGTTATTCGTCAGGTTGCCGGCAAAGGTGTTTGTCCCGGTCAACGCGAGCACGCCGGCTGCGTTGATTGAAACGGTGCCCGGTCCGCTTAAGGTATTGCTATAAATTTGTGAGGTCGCGGGCGAGAGCGTGAGCGAGCCGTTGTTGGTGATGTCACTGGACGGCAGTGTGCCGCTGAAAGTCAGCGCGCCGGCGGCGACAGCGGTGGTCCCGGTGTAAGTTTGCGTGCCACTCAGAATTAATGCGCCGGGACCAGTTTCCGTCAGCGTGCCGCTGCCGGTGATGTTGGCGGAACTCGTCAGCGCGCCGGGCGTGGCGTAAACCAGCGTGCCGTTGTTCGTCACGTTGCCGGTGAGATTTCCATTGAACGACACGCCATCGCCGACCTGCACGGTGCCGTCGTTGATGGTCGTGCCGCCCACGAAGCTGTTGGTGGTGGCCAGTGTCAGTTGACCGTTGCCAGTTTTGAACAACGCCGTGCCGCCGGACAAATAACCGCTCCCGCCAAAGGTGTAATCCTGATTGTCCGCGATCACATAAACCGTGCCGGCGGAAATGAGGCCGCTGAGATTGATCGCCGGCATGTTCGAGCCGGTGTCGTCGAACGTCACGTTGTCGCCGGACGCAAACGCGACGAGATTGGATCCGTTGTTCCAATTGGCCGGCCCGCCGTTGGTCCAGACATTTGCCAAGCCGTCGCCCTGCCAGATCAAATTTGCCGGCGTCGTGATGGGCGTCATCAGCACATTTACCGAGTTCGTGTAGCTGCTGCCGTCGTTCGCGGTGACGGTGAATTGAAAGCTGCCGAGGCCGGAAAAATTCGCCGGTGGAACAAAGTGCGCAATGTGGCTGCTGTTCAGCGTGACCACGCCGTTGCTCAAAATCATGACGGCATAAACCGGGCTGGCGTTGGTGAAGCCGCCGGTGAATTGCCAAAGATCAATATCCACGGGGCTATTTGTGCCGGTGAGCGCGTGCGGGTCGGCGAGCCAGTTCAAATAATGTTCGAGATTCGCGTAGCCATCGGCGGCGATGGTCATGGCGTCGCTGCTGCTGTTGGGGTCGAGCCCAACTGCTTTTTCCCAATAGTCGGGCAAGCCGTCACCGTCGGTGTCAAGCGCGGCAATGCCGCCGTTGATAATGCCGTAGCCGCTGTTGCCCAGACCGGTGTCGCCTTCGCTGTTGAACATCCGGCCCGCCGTGCCGAGGGAAATCACGTTGCCGACGACCTGCTGGTCAACTTGATCATGCGGAAAAGTGCCGGAGATGGAGACGTCAATCCGATACGCCGCCACCGGCGAATAAGTCGGAATCGTCGTCGTGACCGGCGACCACGGCGCGGTCAGCACCGGGCCGCCTTCATTCGGGTCGGTCGTGCTGCCGCCCAAAGTGCCGTCGGCGGAACTGTCGCGCAGATTGCCGTAGGCGTAAGTGCTTTGGTTGGCGTCAATCTGGTAAAAATCATCGCTCGCGCTCGACGTGGACGGGCCGGTGATGAAGTAATTATTGATGATGTCGTGCGAGAAAAATCCGCCCGTGTCGCCGCAGGTATAGCCCGCCTGATAATTATAAATAACATTATTGATGTAAATCGTGTTGGCCTTGGCGAGCGGCTGGCGATTGTGGCCGTTAACCCAGAGGTTGCGAATCCAGCTCGCGCTGTCGCCTTCGTGATGCGCCCCGAAGCGCTGGTAAATCGGATCGGCAATGATGGAATTTTGCACGGTGAAAAAAGCGGTGTTGACGGCGTCCACGCTGTCCCACGAACCGAAGCCGACGGAGATGTGATCAAAAATCATGTTCGTCGCCGGGCTGGTGCTGGTGTCGGCACCAAGGCTGAGCGCGCTTTCACCCTGGTTGCTGCTGTTGCTGGAATTGTGAATGTCGCCCTGCCGAAATCGGACGTGCCGGCAGATGATATTGTTCCGGCCGTAGAATGAAACTTCCGCGCCCATGATGCCGATGCCGCCGCCGGGAGCCGTTTGCCCCGCCATGGTGAGACTGCTGCTGCAACTGACTGCGGTCTGCAAATTGATGTAGCCGCCGACGTCAAAAACGATGATGCGTCCGCTATGGCTCACTGCATCGCGGAACGAGCCGGTGCCGCTGTCGGCGAGGGTGGTGACGTGATACACCGTGCCGCCGCGCCCGCCGGTGGCGCTGGCACCAAAACCCAGCGCGCCGGGAAACGCCGGCGTTTGCGCCTGTCCGCAGCGGATCAGCAGCCAAGCCGCCAAAAAAAAGAAATTGAAAAGTTGCCGCCGCCAATGTCCGTCCGGCACAGGGGGATTCATGCCGGCAATTTACCCGATAAATTCCGCCCGTCACCATCCACCGTTTTGGTTATTGCGCAATTCGATTTGAAAGGAGCGCCCGCAGATTTTGTGCGCGGCTAAATCGTTCGCATTTGCACCGCGTCCACAATTTCCGTGCCCACGGAAATGGCGCCGATGATGACCACCGTTTCGCCGGCGTCCAGCCGGCCTTGTGCGGTCAAATTTCTCAGCGCGGTCTCAATGGTGTTTTGCGGCTGGATGAAATCAAATTCCGTGACGAAGGACGTGACGCCCCAGTTCAACGTAAGCTCGCTCGCGGTTTTCACATTGTCGCACATGGCAAATACCGGCGAGTAACGCGGGCGCATCCAGGCGGCGTAGCCCGCCATGCGGCCGTGCCGCGTGATGCACAGGATCGCGGCTGCTTTCAATTCATTGGCCATCACCACGGCGCTTTTCACGAGCTTTTGCCGGGCGGTGGTCAGTTCGGCGGCGTCGTGAAACTGCGCGCTGCCGCTACGCTCGATGCGTTTGGCGATGCGGTCGAACACTTCGATGCACTTGAGCGGATATTTGCCGACGGTGGTTTCACCGCTCAACATGATCGCGTCTGTCGCTTCAAAAACGGCGTTGGAAACATCCGTCACCTCGGCGCGCGTGGGCATCGGCGCGTTAATCATGCTTTCCAGCATGTGCGTGGCCACGATGACCGGACGGCCGATGCGCAGGCACGTTTTGATGATGCGGCGCTGGACGATGGGCAGCTCCTCGTAGGGAATTTCAATGCCCAGATCGCCGCGCGCCACCATGATGCCGTCGGCTTCCTGGACGATGGCTTCCAGATTTTTGATCGCCTCCTGATCCTCGATTTTGGCGATGACCAACGGACGCGGCCGGTTTTCGTCAAATAATTCCTTGAGCTGCATCAAGTCGCGCGCCTCACGCACGAAGGAAAGCGCGATGAAATCCACGCCGACTTCGAGACCGAGTTTCACGTCCTTGATGTCCTTGGCCGTGAGCGCGGGCAGGCTGACTTTGACGCCGGGCAGATTGATGTGGCGGCGGCTGCCGAGCGTGCCGGCGGTGAGCACTTCGCATTCGACCTTGTTGCCGGACTTGGCGAGCACCTTCATTTCAATCGTGCCGTTGTCAATCAGCACCACGTCGCCAACGCTGATGTCGTTGATGAAATTTTCGTAGTTCACGTCCACCGAATGCTCCTCCAAATCCTTTTCGCCACGGACGGTGAGCGTGAATTTCTGGCCGGGCTGCAAGTCGAGCGGCACGCCAATGTCGCCGGTGCGGATGGCCGGCCCCTGCGTGTCCATCATGATGCCGACAAATTGTCTGCGCGCCGCCGATTCGGCTCGGATGTCGCCGACCACGCGGCGAATCCAGTCATGCGGCGCGTGCGACATGTTGAGGCGGAAGACATTGACACCCGCATCAATCAGCTTGCCGATCATTTGGGCGGAGTCCGTGGCGGGGCCCAGCGTGGAAACGATTTTGGTGCGGCGCAGAGTTCCTCGTTGCATGGGCTAAAAATAATTCTACTACCACCAATTAAAAAGCATTTAATCGCCCGATTGTCGGAAAATCAGCTTGCCAAATCCGGCCCGGACGGACATATTTTCACTTCACTTTAACAATTTAAATTTATGGCTGACGCAGCAAACAAATACGCCGAAAACATCGCCGGAAAATATTACGTGGACAACCAGTGCATTGATTGCGACCTGTGCCGCGAGACGGCCCCGGACAATTTCAAACGCAACGAGGATGGCGGCTACTCCTTCGTCTTCAAGCAACCCGCCTCGCCCGACGAGGAAGCGCGCTGCAAGGAAGCCAAGGAAGCCTGTCCCGTCGAGGCCATTGGCGACAACGGCGAATAATCCGCCTCAGCTTTCAAAGTCAACCCCGCTGGTTCATGCCGGCGGGGTTTTTTGTGGCAGCCCCCTTGGGCGGAAAGAATTCGAAAAGCGAATGTGGCCGGGTCGCGACTTCGAAGTTGAATCGTTTTAGGCCGGTTCAAACCTGGATTGGCAAGATCAGCATCGCGCGGCCGTTTTGATACAGGCGGCGTTGCAATTCAAAGACCGTGTGGTTGTGCAGCCAGCGGGTGACAAAACTTTCGTCTTTGAACACGAGCTGGCCGGCGAAAAACTGCGCCTGCGGAAATTTCTCGGCGATGCCATCGCACAGCTTGGCCGCCTCTTCCACGATGTCCGTGCCGAGCGCATAATGCGCCTCGGCGTGAAAGCCGCGCCGGCTCATGTAGCCGACGTAGCGCTCCACCTCGGCGCGCGAGTGCTCGCGCAAATTTTCCACCTCGGCCGCGCCTTTGAAATTGCCCGCGTCCAGCACGCCGACCTGCACGAAGACGAAATTCTGATAAACTTTCGGAAACATCCGCACGACGGCGAGCAGCGTGTGCAGGCCCAGGCCGTTGAAGCCGTTGACGAGAAACACGGCGGTGCGGGCGTTGGGGTTGCACGGCGCGGGCGCTTTTTCCACGGTGTTTAAAGCGTCGTCCGCCAGCGCGGCGGCGACGAGTTCGTTGAGGCGATGCAGTTTTTTTTGCGTGTGGCGGTAATGATTTTTCACCCAGAACGCGACGCCAATCAGGAGGCCGGTGACAAACAGCGTGACCCAGCCGCCTTCAAAAAATTTCACGACGCAGAGCGAAATCAAAATGCCGCCGGTCAGCAGCAGGCCGAAGCCGTTGATGAAAATCCGGGTTTTCCATTTCGGCTCCTTGGCGCGCTCAATCCACCAGTGCCGCACCATGCCAAGCTGCGAAAGGCTGAAGGTGATGAAGACGTTGATGCTGTAAAGCACCACGAGCAGATTGACGGCGGCCGCCGTGAAAAACAGCAGCAACAGCGCCGCGCCGCCCATGAGCAGCACGCCGTTTTGCGTAACCAACCGGTCGCTCAAGGTGGCGAAGCGCGTGGGCATCCAGCGGTCCACCGCCATGTTGGCCAGCACGCGCGGGCCGCCGAAAAATCCCGTCTGCGCGGCGATGATCAGCAACGCGCCGGACGACGCCATCGCCGCGATGACAAAACTTTTGGCCGCGAGTGGCGGCCAAGCGGCGGTGATTTTTTCAAACAGCACGGCGTTCAATGTTTTGCCTTCCACATGCGTGACGTGATACAGCAGATATGCCAGGAGCAAACCGCCGACGACAAACGACAGTGACACCGCCATGTAAATCATCGTGCGCTTGCCGGTTTGCACGCGCGGTTCGCGCAGCGTGTTGAGGCCGTTGCTGACGGCTTCGATGCCGGTGTAAGTGCCCGCGCCAAGGCTGTAGGCGCGCAGCACCACGGCGACGAGTCCCAGCCAGCCCAGGTCCGCCGCGCCAGATTGCACATCGGTCGCCATGCCGTGGGCGATGTCGGGCAATTCACCGAAGTGCGCGGAAACCGCGTAAATGATGGCGAACGTGTAAGTCAGGACGAACACGAAAAACACCGGCACCCAGAGCACCACGGATTCTTTCGCCCCGCGCAAGTTCAGCAGCGTGAGAAACACCACCATGCCGAGGGAGAATTTCAGTTTCCACACCTGCATTTCCACCGGCAACATGCTGAAGACCGCGTCCGCGCCACTGGCCACGCTTAAGGCGATGGTCAAAATATAATCACCAATCAGCGCGCAGCCAGACACGACCCCGACGGTCGGCGAAAGCAATTTGCTTGCGACCAGATAGCCGCCGCCGCCGGTGGGAAACGCCTCGATGATTTGCGAATAGCTGATGCAGATGATGACAATGGTCAGCACCGTTGCCAGCGCCACGAACAGGCTCAAGTAAGTGTGACTGCCTAGCGCGAGAAACGCTGCTTCCGGGCCGTAGCACGAGGACGACAAGCCATCCGCGCCCAGCCCCACCCACGCCAGCAGCGCCACCAGTGACATGTGGTGGAAAATGCTTTTATCCGAAATATTTCTGGCCCGGCCAATGACCAAGTCTTTGGCCAAACGAAACACATTCATATTTTCGACACTGCGTTCAAATTCAGGAGAACGTGGCCGCCGCGACGCGCGGATGCCAGAGGATCGCCCTGCCCATTGCCGACGAGGTTAGCTGACGGGCTTGGCCTGGAAAGTGGCCTTGGCGCGCGTCGCCGCGAGCCGTTCGCCCCGTCCCATCACTGGGAGTTCGGTTCCCCCGCATCCGGCTTGAGGAAAGCAAACCGGACTTAGGCTGCAACGGCATAATTCAAGCAAATCCGCGACGTCTTGTCAATTTGCGGACAGAACGGATGATGTTTCAGGCCTGACCCTGATCGTAATCCTAATCAGCGTCGAACCGTGATTAAGCTTAGGATCACGATTTGCCGGCCGACACAAACCTGCAAAAATCCATTGCCAAAGCCGCGCGATCCGCGTCTCATCTGGTAGATTCATGTTTCGAAGCTGTTTATTTGTGGCGGCAAGCTTGTTGCTGCTGCCGACGATTTTATTCGCGGCGGAGGAAGTCATTGTCCCGCCGCCGCCCGCGCGCGAGTTCCGCGCCGCGTGGGTCGCCACCGTCGGCAATTCCTGCTGGCCGTCCAAGCCCGGCCTTTCCACCGCGCAGCAAAAAGCGGAACTCATTGCCATCCTCGACCGCGCGGCGGCGCTGAAATTGAACGCCGTCATTTTTCAAGTGCGGCCAGCGTGCGACGCGCTTTACCAGTCCAGCCTGGAGCCGTGGTCGGAATATCTCACCGGCGTGCAGGGCCGCGCGCCGTCGCCATTTTACGATCCGCTCGCCTTCGCCATCGCCGAAGCGCACCAGCGCGGGTTGGAGCTGCACGCGTGGTTCAATCCGTTTCGCGCGCATCATTTTCAAGCGGTGTCGCCGATCGCGCCGAACCACATCAGCAAAGTCCGCCCGGATCTGGTCCGCAGCTACGGCAAATATCTCTGGCTCGATCCCGGCGAACCCGCCGTGCGCGAGTATTCGCTGCACGTGGTGATGGATGTGGTGAAGCGCTACGACGTGGATGGCGTCCATTTCGACGATTATTTTTATCCGTATCGCGAGAAAAATTTTGCCGGCCTGGAAATGGATTTTCCCGATGCCGTGAGCTGGAAAAAATATGGCGCCAAGAGCGGGTTGGCGCGCGATGACTGGCGGCGGTCCAACGTGAATGCGTTCATGCAGCAGGTTTATCAAGCCATCAAAACCGAGAAGCCGTGGGTGAAATTCGGCATCAGCCCCTTCGGCATCTGGCGGCCCAAAAACCCGCCGGCCATCAGCGGCTTCGATTCCTACGCCGAGCTTTACGCCGACTCGCGCAAATGGCTGCGCGAAGGCTGGTGCGATTATTTTTCCCCGCAGCTTTACTGGGGCATCCAGCCGACGACGACGAGCTTCGCCACGCTGCTGGACTGGTGGAACGGCGAGAACGTCCGCCACCGCCACCTCTGGCCCGGCATGAATTCCCTCAACGTCGGCGGCAAATGGCAGCCAAACGAAATCGTGAACCAAATCAACTTCACGCATCACCTGGCCGACGCGGGGCAAATCCATTGGAGCGTGATGGCGCTGATGAAGAATACTGCGCTCGACGCCGCGCTCACCCAGGAAGCTTATCGCCAGCCCGCGCTCATTCCGGCGAGTCCGTGGCTGGACGCCACCCTGCCCGCGCCGCCAAAATTGTCCGTGACTATCGGCGCGAAATCCGCGCACGTGCAATGGCAGCGCAGCGCCGGCAAACCGGCCAGCGACTGGGTTGTGCAAACGCGCACCAACGGCAGTTGGGCCACGCAAATTTTTCCCGCCGCCCGGACGGATTGTTATGTGGACAACGTCACGCCGGAGGTGGTTGCCGTGCGGGCCGTTGACCGGGTGGAAAATTTAAGCGAGCCGGCCATTTGGACGCCGAAAAAGTTTTCGCCGCCGGACACGAGCCGCGGAGCGGAGCGAATGAAGAAGTAAGAATGATGAATTACGAAAACTCCACCCGGCGGTTTCACTTCATCATTCTGCATTCATCCTTCATCATTCGGGTGAAGGGGTGAAGTTGGTTTTGACCGGGCTGTAAGCCGAATTCTGTCTGCGCCTTGCGGCGGAGAGAATCATTTGTCTTAGCGACCGATACCCGAAACCTGTTCGCTTTCGCGAAACGCGGAGCGGGCCGCTCCTCGGTTTCCTATTTGGCCTTGCACCCGATGGGGTTTTCCGTGCCGCGTCGCTTGCGCTTCGCGCGGTGCGCTCTTACCGCACCTTTTCACCCTTACCGTTGAACTTGCGCTCAAAGGCGGTTTAATTTTCTGTGGCACTTTCCGTCGGAAAGTCTTCCAACTTTCCGCCTGCGTGTATCCCAATCAAACAGACTTGGGTTACGCAGCATCGTGCCCTGCGGAGTTCGGACTTTCCTCCCCGGACTTGCGCCCGGAGCGATTCTCCGCCCGGCCAAAACCAATTGAAGCTTAGTCGAAGGTTCCGGCTTCCTCAAGCCGCTAATAATTTTAAGCCGGGCCGGAACTGAAATTCAGCCGGCCAAAGGAGGGTCGTCGTCGCCAGAAATTTTCCGCTCGTTTTTTCCCGCCGCCGGAATCCGACTGAAAATTTATTCGCCGACGAGATGCGTGGGGTTCACGACATCCTCGCCGACATGCGTGGCCGGATTGGCCTTGAGCGAGAGTTGAAACGCGATGGTGAAATCGGGCGAGCTGCCGACATTGTCTTCCACGCGGAACGTCAGCGCGCCGGTCCAACTGCGGAGATCGCGGTAAAGCGTGTAAGCCTGTTCCTGCAAGCGGCCGTTTTGCGCGTTGAAACTGTGCGTGGCGCGCACGCCCCAGTTGTCATCCACACGCACAAACAAGGTGCTGGAGATGAAATTATTTTCCGTCCAGGCACCATTGGCCCAATCGCCGCCGCGCAAATACCAGTGGCTGATGCCCCAGCTCCAGCGGTCGTTGGGCGAGAAGGTCAACTGATGAAACGCGAGGTTCAGGTCGCCGCGATCCAAGTCGTAACGCAGTTGCGATTCCGCCGAGAGCCATGAGCGCGGGCGCAACACGAACGCGGAATACAGATCGTTCAAGTCGCTCTGGCCGGGCTTGGGATCGAGCCGCCAGTCGAGCATGACATTCCAGTTCACGAGATCTTCCAACTGGCCGTTGCGCTTGGTCTGCAGCAGATTTCGCAGACCGAAGCGGATGACGTTCATGGTGTCAATCGAGTCAATGCTGTTGTAATCCGGAAACTGCACGGGCGAAAGCATCAGCGCGGGAATTTCGCCGTCGAACTGCGGCAGTTGCGCCGGCGGCCGGCTGGGGTCGGGAACGTAAACGTAATCCGCCGACGGCTCAATGACGTGGCGCAGGCCGTCCACTTGAAAAAATGAATTGGTGGCGTCCGCCCACAGGCGCGAGGCTTTGAATGACGTGCCGATGCCGGTGTTAAACACGCCGCGATACATTTCGCTGTTCGTGCCCGCGACGCCGCTTTGCGCGCTGTATTGCGCGTTGTAATAAGTGAGGCGGCCGCCCACGCGCGGGGTGATGTTGAGCCAGTGGAAAAAAGTCCACGGCAAGGTGAATTGATGATAAGTGTCCGCGCGGCTGCCGGAGTCGGCGTAGAAACCGTTCGTGCCGGCATACATTCCGTTGGTATTATTGGCATACGAGACAAACGAGCGATACCAGCCCGCCGAACTTTCGCTGTCATAATAAAACGGCGTGTCGAAAACCTGCTGGCGGTAGCCGGTGAGCTTCACATCCGGCAGCCGCTCCACCTGGTTGAAAAAACTGTTCACGCGCGGCGTGGTCAACGCGTCGAGGCTCCAGTTGTCCCAGTATTTGTTGGCCTCGACAAAGGTGTTCGGCTGCGGATTCGCGGTGTATTCGCCTTGGTAAAAATCATGCAGCACCAGCGGGTCGCTCTGGTAATTCACCAGCGCCTTCAGGTTCAGATTCGTCGCGGGCGTCGCCTGCCAGCCGAGGAAGAAGCGCTGGCGGTTTCGCGGAATATTGCCGAACCGCGGAACAACATTGGTTCCATTCACGCCATTCGTGACGTTGAACATGCCTGAACTGATGTTCGCGCGTTCGTCGTTGATATAATAATATTTCAGCGATGCCTCGCCCCACCGGCCCAGGTTCAGGTTCACATCCGGCCCCACGCCCGGCCCGCGCCGCTCGCGGTAGTCCAGGTGAATTTTTCCATTCGCGACATCGCCCAGATACCAGTTGTAAGTGTTCAGCAGATACGCGCCGTAGCGGCTGCGGTAGCCGGGCGTGGTGGTGAAGTTGTTCGCATGCGGGCCGAGGTTGCGCTCGTAATACGGAAAATAAAATACCGGCACGCCCTCGACATACATGACCGCGTTCCACATCTGCACTGACTTGCCGGGAATGACCTTGATGCTGCTGGCGCGGACCTGATACGCCGGGTCGGCATAATCATCCGTGGTGACAAACGCCTGCGCCGCCGTCACTTCATTGGTCGCATTTTTTTTGTGGTCAATGAAACCGGTCAACCGGGTGCCGGCCACAAACACCGGCGCGCGGCCGGTGCGGAACTGCTCGCTCCGCATCTGGTGGTTGAGAAAATTGTAATGAATGTGCTCCCCGACCCAGATCTGCTTGCCCGATTCGATGCGCACGTTGCCGTCGGCATCCACGTCGCCGGTCTTGGTGTTGACCGAGGCGCTGTCGGCCGTCAGCACCACTTCGCCGTGCGCCGCGTCGGCGTAGTGGACGAACACGCCATTCGAATAAGTGGCCGTGCCGGTGGCGAAGTCGTAGTCCACCTTGCCTTCCACCGTGCCAGGGATGACTTGGTTAAGCGCCTTCACTTCCCATTCCCCCGTGTCCGTCGCGTCTTGCGCGAAAGCAACCGGTGAAAAAATCGCGGCACAGAAAATCAACGCAAGAATGGCGGGTAATTTTGTCATCGGGCGTGGCCAATTAAACAGAATGTCCCCCGCGTGCCAAGCGAGTTTTCTCGTCCCGGCGGCCTTATTTGCAACCGGCAGCCTGACCGGCATCAGGTTTCCACGCAAAACACCAAGCAGATTACGCCAACTGCGGCCGGCCGGCGCGGGGCGCGAAGCCTTAAAAACTACAGGTTTTCAGAGAAAAGCAAATTTGTCCGGCGCACCCGCCTCCAATTTTCTTGCCGAATCCGCGCAAAACTTTTTTACCGTGCTCGCCGCAAAACATCCGTCACCAGATACGCGAGCGCGTAACAAATGAAAATGGCCACACCGCCCGCGAGGCCGAGCAGGACCGCCTGCGTCTGGGAAACGCGCCGGAGCGGCAAAGCCAGCAGCGTGAGCGCCACAGCGATGCCAAATTCACCGAGCACAATGTAATACGGCGTGAAGGAAATCATCCGGCAGCCGCTGTAAGTCCACCAGTGGATGCGCCGCGCCATTTCCTCATAGTAGAGGATGTTGACCGCACCCAGCGCGCCGATGAGGAGCAAGCCCGCACCGCCGAAACGTTCGCGCAAACGCAAACCAAGATAGCCGAATTGCACGGCGACAATTTGCCATGCGAACGGCGTCCAAATGGGCGAACACCACAACCGCGGGCCGCCGCCGACGGAATAATTCAGCGTGCGCGTGTGGAGCACCAGCCACGCATCCGCCGGCAGTTCGGCGAATCCGACCGCGAGACCGAAGAGCAGCAGCCGCGCGATCAAAATATCACGGCGCAGAAAAACGAAACTTAGCAGGAGAAAATTATCGAATAGATTCAGCGCGAGACCGGTGCGCCAGTTGGACCATGGCGCAAACACAAGCAGCGCGACGGCGGCGACGTTGATGACGAGGGTGGCCAGCACAATGCGCAGCCGCGCGCGTTCGAGCGGGTCAGCTTGATTTTGAAAGCGGTAGGTCATTTCGGTGGCGGGAGAAATTTAGCCAAAAACAAGCGGATTCCCAGCAATTAAACGGCCGAGAGCGGCTGGACGCAGCCGACCGGAGCAACGCCCGATACCGCCCAAATTCTAAAACGTTACATTTTTTGGCGAATGTGGTATGATGTCGCTTGGCATGGATTCCAATCTGTCCAAATTTATCAGCGAAATCTGGCGGTATAAACCCATCATCATCATTTTGCTGGTTGCCGGGCTGGCGGTTTTCATTTTCTCCGTGATTGACACCCATTGTTACCGCAAAAAAAATCAAAAAAAACGGCATCGGCCCAAGGATCATTGAGGCATAGACACGGCGGCGCGCGGGCGCGCCAACGGACTCCCGCAAAAAATCTAGCCGGGTAGCTTGTTCCCGTCTCCGGTTTGAACTGTTCGGAAGAATTGCCGTCAACGCGGGCTGAAACGGCGGCGCTGGCCGCTGGGTGCCGGTGGCCGGCCGGTGGTGGTGCGCAAATTGGCACCCTCACGATTGCCGCTCACCGGTTGCGATCCGCCGCGGAGATTTTGTTGTGGCCGGCCACCACCGCCGTATTGCGGACGCCCATTTTGCGGCGGACGCGATTGCGAGGATGAACTGTGAGAACGCTGTTCGCGGCGTGGCGGACGCTGGCCGCGTTGCTGCTGGCGCGGATGACGACGTTCCTCTTCGGCGGGATTGTAGGCCGGCACGGCGGCGGTGTAATTAAATCCTTCCGCTTTTTTCCGCACGATGCCGCGGCCGATGAAACGCTCGAGCGCGCGGAGTTCGCCGTGATCTTCGTTCGTCACAAAACTGATCGCGTCGCCGACGGCGTGCGCGCGACCGGTGCGGCCGATGCGATGCACGTAATCTTCAGAGTGCATCGGGAAATCATAATTCACGACATGCGAAATGCCGTCCACGTCAATGCCGCGCGCGGCGATGTCCGTGGCCACGAGCACGCGCACGATGCCGTCCTTGAAATCTTTCAGTGCCTTGAGCCGCTGGTTTTGCGAGCGGTTGGAATGCAGCGTGGCGGTCTTGATGCCCGCTTGTTCCAACTGCCGCGCGAGGCGGTCGGCCGCGTGTTTCATGCGCGAGAAAACCAGCACCATGTTCATGGCGGGATCTTTCAGCAGATGCACGAGCAGCGCGGTCTTCAAATGTTTCGGCACCTCATAAACCAGTTGCGTGACGGTCTCGGCGGGATTCGAGCGGCGGCCGATTTGAATCAATTTGGGCGCGCGCTGAAATTCATGCGTGAGCGTTTCAATCTCCTTCGAGAGCGTGGCGGAAAAAAGCAGCGTCTGGCGTTTCTGCGGCAGCGAGCGGACGATCTGGCGGATGGACGGAAGAAAACCCATGTCCAACATGCGGTCGGCTTCGTCGAGCACCAGATATTGCAACTGCGAAAAATCGGCGTAGCGGCGCTGCATCAAATCCATCAAGCGGCCGGGACAGGCGATGATCAAATGCGTGCCAGTGCGGAGCGCGTTGATTTGCGGATGTTCGCCGACGCCGCCGAAAATGCAGGCGACGCGGAACGGCAGATGTTTGCCGTAAGCTTTGACGTTCTCCTCAATCTGCAAAGCCAGTTCGCGCGTGGGCGCGAGCACGAGCGCGCGGGTGCCGCGCTGGCGGCCGTCGCCGAGAACACTCGCCAGCTTGGTGAGCATCGGCAGCGTGAACGCCGCCGTCTTGCCGGTGCCGGTTTGCGCGATGCCGATGAGATCTTGGCCGGCCAGAATTGGCGGGATGGCCGCAAGCTGAATCGGCGTGGGTTCGGTGTAGCCGGCTTCTTTGACGGCTTGTAAAACTTTAGGATCGAGACCGAGAACGGAAAATGACATGACGGAGAAAGTTTAAGATTTGCGTGCAGTTTGGCACGCGCAAATTTGCGGCGCAGCGCCAGACCGCCGCCGCGAGAGGAAAATTTATTTCAACCGCCAGGTGATGCGCGCCTTGTTCAAATCGTAGGGCGACATTTCCATTTTGACGCGGTCGCCGACGGTGAGGCGCACCCAGCGCTTGCGCATTTTGCCGCAGATGGTGGCGAGGACGAGATGCTTGTTTTCGAGTTCGACGCGGAACATGGTGCCGGGCAGCACGGTTTGGACGCGCCCTTCGACTTCAATGTGTTCTTCTTTCATAGCTGCATAACTGCGGGTCTGTGGAACAAGCGACATCCACACAGACCAAACTTCAGGACGCAGCGATAAAAATGAAAAGGCGGAGTCCGGTTCAAACCGAACCCCGCCGTGAAATCTAAAACAGCTTAGTAGCGTTCACGACGACCGCCGCCGCCGCCGCTGCCGCCGCCGAATTCACGACGACCGCCGCCGCCGCCGCCGGGGGCGCGTTCTTCACGCGGGCGGGCGACGTTGACCGTCAACGCGCGACCGTCCATGTCTTTGCCGTTCATGCCTTCGATGGCCTTCTGGGCTTCTTCGGCGCTGCTCATGGTCACGAAACCAAAGCCGCGGGGGCGATTGGTCATGCGATCCATCATCAGGTTGGTTTCCGTGACCGTGCCAAATTGCGCGAACGCATCTTGGAGGTCGTTTTCAGTGGTATTGAAGGAAAGATTTCCTACGAATAATTTATTGCTCATGTGATGTTTGACTGTCCGACAAACCGTGACTTTACGCAGACTGTTCCCGAACTTCGGGTTTAAAATCATCACTGAACCAAGTTCACTTGAAGATTCACCATGCCTGAAAAGAGACTAGCTATCTAACAGAACGCGATCAGTATTGCCGATCCGCCGCAAATAGCCAGAACAATCGGCAACTATCTTTGGGGGCTTCGGCGGCGGCGCGGCGTCCGAAAATAAACTGCGCTTACCATTTAGTTTGCATTTCTCCATTCAGGGCGCATGATGCCGGCCACACCGGCGGAGAAACCATTATTCCGCCGGCAAGTCAACCCGTAGTGAATAAGAACTATGGCCACCAAATCAAAAGCCAAGCAGCCCGCGACGAAACCCGCGCCCAAGAAAAAGGTCGCCGCCAAGAAAAAAAAGTAGTCGCCGGCTTACAGCCGTCTCCTGTGGTCTCAAGTCAGAGGAGGCAGATTTCTAATTACGCGTTGCATGAAACTTTGCCAAGGCCAGGTCTGGAAAAAAGATGGACAATATCTCCGCATCGTGAAGCTGGAGCGGCTCGCGGTGCAATACAAGGCCATGATCAGCCTCACCACCAAGGAAGGCACCGCGCAGACCACCAGCAAAAAGGATTTCTGCCGACTGCTCAAAGGCGCGCACCTGCTGTCGCCGGATAAAAAGCCATTGACCGGACCGACCCCGGCCACCAGCGCGGACGCAAAGTAATTTGGCCAATTGCAACGCGCTGAAAAAAATCATTACGCCACGCTCGGCCTGGACCGCCGCTGCACGCTGGCGCAAATTCGCGCCGCCTACCGTGGGCTGGCCAAACAGCACCATCCCGATTTAAATCCGCACTCGCCCGCCGCCGTCGCGCGCACGCAGGAACTCAATGCGGCGCATGAAATTTTAAGCGACCCGGAGCAGCGCGCGGCTTACGACCGCGAACTCGACGCGCCAAAAAAAACTTCCACGGAAAAACGCCCGGCAAAAATCCAGCGGAACCTTTCACAGGATATCAATCTTCGGCTCGAAGATTTTCTGCATGGCACAACGCGCGAAATCCGTGTCAATGATCCCGCCAATCCCGGCGGCGCGGAAATTTACGAACTGGTCATTCCGCCAAACACCGCGCCGGACACGCGTTTTCGTCTGCCGCGCACCGGGACTTTCGCCGGCGGCGTGGTTCTGCTTCGCGTCAAGGCGCTGCCCGATTTCCGGTTCAAGCCGCGCGGTTCGGATCTGCGCTGCGATTTGAAAATCAAAGCCGAGCGGGCGGCCCAAGGCGGCTTGGAATTGTTGCGCGGACTTGCCGGCGCGATGGTGCGCGTGCCGATTCCACGCGGCGCGGCGCGCGGAGAAATTATCCGTGTCCTTGGCGAAGGCCTGCCCCGGTCGCGCGGCGGCCGCGGCGATTTGCTGGTGCGCCTCACCTATCGCGTTGAAGTTCGGGTCACCCGTCCCGGAAAATAAAATCGCGTCCGTCTTTACAATCAGCAGGCCGGCAAGCACGATGGATCACCCGGCGGAGAAACTGTCATGCCGCAGGCGAGTCAACCACAGAACCAAAATAAAAGTTATGGGCGATAAATCCCCGAAAGCCACGCAGAAAAAGTCCGGCCAGAAACAGGCCAAAGCCACGAGCGCCAGCCAGAAAAAAAACGCGGCCGTCGCCGCCAAGCAGGTCGCCGGCAAAAAAAAGTAACCACCGGTTGCTGCCTGTCTCTCCTGAAACCGTTTTCAGGAGAGACAGATTTTTTCAAACTTCGCGTCGCAGTTGCCGCGCCGCCGGTTCCCCGGTTAGAATCGCGGCATGGAAAAGAATCGTCTCGAAGCCTTCAGCGATGGCGTGCTGGCCATCATCATCACCATCATGGTGCTGGAACTGAAAGTGCCGCCCGCGCTGGCGGACGCGCACGAAGCGACGCTGGCCGATCTAAAACCGTTGCTGCCGGTTTTTTTGAGCTATCTTTTGAGTTTCATTTACGTCGGCATTTACTGGAACAATCACCACCACATGTTCCATTCCACCCGGCACGTCACCGGCGGCATCCTGTGGGCGAACCTGCATCTGCTGTTCTGGCTGTCGCTGTTTCCGTTCACCACCGCCTGGGTGGGGGCCAACCATCTGGCGCCGACGCCCGTGGCGGTTTATGGCGGCGTGCTGCTGATGGCGGCCATCGCGTATTATATTTTGCAGCACGCCATCATTGTCCAGCAAGGCCGCGACTCGCTGCTCGCTCAGGCGATTGGCCGCGACTGGAAAGGAAAAATTTCGCCGCTGTGCTATCTTGCGGCCATTCCGCTCGCATTCGTAAGCGTGTGGATTTCCAACGGCTTGTTCATCCTCGTCGCCCTCATCTGGCTGGTGCCCGACCGCCGGATTGAACGCTTGCTGGCGCAGCAAAAATAGTTCCGGGGCGCCGCTGCCGGGACGAAAGTTTGCATCCGCAATTCAAAAGTGCGCTGGACGAACCGCGCCCGGCGAAATACAGTCGCCCCCGCTCGCATGAACAAACGCGCCATCATCAAAAAAATCATCACCCGGCTCACGGAAGAGCTGGAGGTTTATTTCCGCGCCGCCCACGCCTCGCGCACCGAGGCCACGCACGAATCCAGCAAGGCCGAGAACAAATACGACACGCGCGGCCTCGAAGCCTCCTACCTTGCGCGCGGCCAGTCCAAACAGGCGGCGGAACTCGAAGCGGCCATTGCCGAATTTCAAAAGCTCGCGGCAAAACCCTTCGCCGCCGCCGACGCCATTGCCGTCGGCGCGCTGGTGGAACTGGAGCACGGCGGTGAAAATTCGGTTTATTTTGTCGGCCCGCGCGCCGGCGGCACGGAAGTGTTGCACGACCGGCAGGAAATTCTCGTCATTACCCCGCACTCGCCGCTCGGCGAACAGCTCATGGGTAAAAAGGCCGGCGACCAGCCGCAGCTCACTTTCAGCGGCACGAAACAGGCGGCGAAGATTTTGCGCGTGGAATAACCGGCCGGGACGACGCGCCGTGGCGGCGATCAATGACATTGGCCAATGCCCAAAAAAATTCAGTCCACCGACAAACCCATTTGCCGGAAGCGCTGCAATTTGTAGATCAGCGCGCGGCGGCTGATGCCCAGCGCCTTCGCCGTCTCCGTGCGGTTGAACTTGTGCTGCGCCAACGCGGCGAGAATCGCCTGCCGCTCGATGTCGTCCAGTTGCTGCGCGTCAATCGCCGATGCCGGCACCGCTGATTTCAAGGCTTCACGGAATTTCGCCGGCAGATGCTCCGGCAAAATCAATTCGCTTTGCGACAACAGCACCGCGCGCTCGATCGCGTTGCGCAATTCGCGCACGTTGCCGGGCCAGGAATAATTTTGCAGGCAGACCACCGCGCCATCCGCCAGCCGCGCGCGGTTCCGCGCCAGCTTGCCGATGAAAAAATTCGCCAGCGGCAAAATGTCTTCGCGCCGCTCGCGCAACGGCGGCAGGTGCAGCTCCACCACATTTAACCGGTAAAAGAGATCCTCGCGGAACCGCCCGTGTTTCACCTCGTCTTCCAGATTGCGGTTGCTCGCCGCCAGGATGCGCGCGTTGGTGCGGATTTCGCGGTTGGAGCCGATGCGCTGAAATCGTCCGTCCTGCGTCACGCGCAGCAGCTTTGCCTGCAAGCCTGGTGACATCTCCGCAATTTCATCCAGAAAAATCGTGCCGCCGTCCGCTTCTTCAAACCGGCCGATGCGCATCGCGCTGGCACCGGTGAACGAACCTTTTTCGTGGCCGAACAATTCGCTTTCCAGCAGCGTCTCGGGAATCGCGGCGCAGTTCACCTTGACCATCGGCCCATGCGCCCGCGCGCTCCACGCGTGGATGACATCGGCGACGACTTCTTTGCCCGTGCCGCTTTCGCCGGTGATCAAAACCCGCGCTTCCGACGGCGCGACCAAAGCCGCTTCCTGAAACAGCGCCACCGTCAGCGGGCTGTGCGCGATAACCTCCGGCGGCAGTTTTTTTTCCGCACCCAAATTCAAAGGCGCGAGCGGCGCGATGCCCGTGGCCAGGCGGACCGTCGCCAGCAATTCATCGAGATCCACCGGCTTGGCGAGATAATTCAGCGCGCCGTCGCGCATCGCGATCACCGCGTCGCGGATGTCGGCATAGGCGGTGACGAGCAGCACCGGCAGCGCGGGAAATTGCGGACGCACGCG
>CAJAQO010000191.1 GCA_903944085.1 uncultured Verrucomicrobia subdivision 3 bacterium | reverse complement strand
TTTGTAGAATCCCAAACCAGAATAAATTTCAGCCCCGTCGGGGCGGCATATTCCGTCCGCACGTCCGATGATGTCGCTCCTGACGGAGCTTTGTCCGTTGGTGGATGGCGATGCTACAAATATGCCAGCCCTGACGGGCTTGGAAAAATCCGTGTTTATCGGTGTCCATCTGTGGTTGTAAATTCAAACGCCCTTTGCCCCGTTCGTCCACCCCAAACTGCCATTGGCCGGTGCTGGCGCACGGCCACCAATGGGACTTGGCTGGGGAGTGCGCCCGTCCCGGTAGCCGTTTTCGGCGTCGCGCCCGCCCAAAGCGCCAGAGGGCTGGCGCACTCCACGACGCTTCGCGCATTCGCCGGCGGTCAATTCGACATACAACGGCACCAGCACATAGCCGGTGGTTTTTCCCGGCGAGCGGCGCATGGCGCGGCCGGTGGCTTGCACAATGTCCACGCGGCGGCGGCGCGGCGAAAGAAACGCCACCATGTCCACGGCGGGAACATCCACGCCTTCCGTCAAACAGCGGGCATTGGACACGACGGCCCGCGCCGCCGCCCGGAAGTCGCGCAGTTCGCGCTCACGGCGCGCGGTCGGCATGGAGCCGTTGACGTGGAAGGTTTGAAATTTATTCGTAGCAGCCGAGGTAACGAGGCTCATCATTTTGATTCCGAACTCCGAATTCCGAATTTGAAATGAGCCTCCTCACGTCGGCTGCTACGGGGCATATCCCGATGATGTCGCTCCTGCACGGAGCTTGAAAATCTTTTCCTCTGGCTGCTACAAATATGCCGCCCCCAGCGGGGCTTGGCCGGTGTGAACCGTGTGCCTGCCGTGTGCGCCACATCCGGCGGCGACCGGCGGCGGTTTTGGTTTCGGCAAATTCCGCCGGGATGAGCAGGGATGCCCCAAATTCGTTGCCGCGCCGCACGGCCTCGCCGATGGAGCCTTTGCCCAAGTCAAACGCCCAGACCATTTCATTGGTTGTCATAAGTGATTGAATGAGTTCGACACCTCACCTCGGTCCTCTCCCCGTTCGAGGCGGAGAGGATGGCATTGGTCAAACGCCCAGACGGTTTCATTTGAAGCCGGTTTCGGTTTTTTATTCAGAACGTAATCTTTCATAGCCATTCCACGTTGCCAGTTTTCCCGCTGGGGAGTTGAAGCGATGCTACGCCGATGACCCGGCAGGTCAATGGGAAAAATGGCAGATGGAAGTTGGGGCAAAGGAAAAGCTGAAAGCTGAAATTTGGAAGGCAAAAGCTGAAATCCTGAATGCGGAGGCATGAAGAGCCGCTGTCATCGCCGGAACGCGCCAGGGATTCTGAACAACAAAGAAACCAAGCAACCAAGTTGGGCCGGCTTCGTTCCTTTGTTTCTTGGTGGTTCAATTCATCCCCGCCGCTGTGCCGGTGTCTCCACTGTCCCATTTTTAGAATGCATGTGCCCAATAAGCGGACAAGCAAGGCGGTTTGAACCCGCCGGTTTTGTGCCCCAACAAATATATTTTGGGAAAATGGCGTTTTTTTTGCGTTTTTGCCGCCACGCGGAATTGTTCCGTTCCACAACAACCTTTTTTTGGATCAACGCAATCGTGTTTTGGTTCACCACAACGGTTTTTTTCTCAAGGCAAACGGGTTTTTGTTCCAAAGCAAAAGTGTGGTGATTCATCGCAGCGGTGCGGTGATTCATCGCATCGTTATTTTGCCCCACCGCAACGTTGTTTTGCTCCAATGCAACGTTGTTTTGCTCCAATGCAACGGTTTTTTGAGTCATCGCAACGTTGTTTTGCTCCAATGAAAGTGTGTTTTGTTCCGGAACAAGAGTGTTTTGGCGGGCAGCACCGGTGCGCCGGATCGGGGGGCTTGTGAATTGTTTCTCAAACTTGGCACGCAGGGTGCTTGAAATTTTTTCACGCACGGTTGATCAGCCTGTCGGCGTCAACCGGATTCTTTCAGGGAACTACAGTCGGTATGAAAAAACAGCCGGTGCAAGTGAGTCTCGGATTTGCGAGACTGAAAAAAGACGAATTCAACAGCTTCGCCATCCTGGTGCTCGTGTGCCTGGGCAAAAACGCGGCGCTGTTCCCCAACCTCCCGGTAACCCTCATCGCCCTGGCGGCATTGCAAAAGAGCTATCAGGATGCCATGACGGCGGCGGCCGTGGGCGGCCCCCCGGAAACCCAGGCGCAGGCGGAAGCCTATAACGACCTGGTCGTGGCGTTGCGCCTGATTGCGGCGTATATCCAATCGCTCAACCTCACCGCCGCGCAGGTGCTGCTGTCGGGCTTTGACGTGGTGACTCATTCACGCAGCACGATCACGCTCGTCGCGCCGCTGATCACGGGCCTGGACAATTCCGTGACCACGCAACTGGGCGTCTATTTCCAGGCGGTGGCCGGGGCCAAGTCGTATCACGTGCAGTATTGCACGGGCGCGGGCGCGTGGTTGGATGCGGGCGTCTGGCCGAACACCAAGAATGTGGTCATCACGGGCCTCGTTCCGGGCACGGTCTATTCCGTGCGGGTGCGCGGCATCGGCGGTTCGTATCAATACGGCCCGTGGAGCGCCACGATGTCGCTGATGTGCACGTAAGGCAAAAGCGGAAAGCGGAAATCTGAAAGCGGAAACTTAAAGGCTGAAAGCGGAAGGCTTGCCGGAAAGTTTCAGCCGCTCATTTGCCACTGGAGAAATCCAGCGCGCAATAACCGGGCGATGGGCACATGGCCAAGCGTAAAACTGAAAGAACAGTTGGCCTACCCACCGCCCGGTCCTTTTTTTCCGGGAGGAGGTCAGGTTTTCCGCCCGCTCCTGAACTCCGAAGTTGGGGAGCACGCCCGCCCCGGGCGTGGCTGGTCGCGCCCTCGCGCCCAGCATTTTGCGCGTGAAATTGAGTTCCCCGCTGTTTTCGGTGGAATTGAAGCTTCGGTTTTTGGGGGCGGCTTGGGCAGTCCCGGAGGGACGGCGGAAATTAGCCGGGGGCAAGACCGCTTGGGCGGTCGCCGCCCCCGGTATTTGCGGCCGTAAGCGTCGCGTCCTGAAAGGACGCCGGAAGCACCGTGAGCCGGGTT
>CAJAQO010000190.1 GCA_903944085.1 uncultured Verrucomicrobia subdivision 3 bacterium | reverse complement strand
GTGCGGGTTCGAGTCCCGCCACTGGCACCAAATTGATATTAGCTAGTGTTTTCGATATGATTAGCAATATCGCGGCGTCAGAAGTGAACAAGGTATAACGTCACGGTATCCCACCATCAACCGCACCGGCTTGGCGGGGCGACCTGCGTCGCTGGAATACGGCCCAAACGCCGGCTCGAACGCCACTCGCGGGAGCGTGTCGGCCAGTTGTTTGAGGGGTTGGCGCGGATCCAGTTGCTCGCCCAGGCTGGTCATCAGAAACGAGGTTTGATGTGACGCGAAGGACCTGGTTTGCAGCGCTTAGTTCGACCAGCTGTTACTGCGGCCATTCAATTTTCCGGTCGAAGACTTTCACCCTGCTCATCGCTTTTCTTTAGCCCATCAAATGAAAAATAATTTTTTCAGGACTGACTGCATAAACACCTGGCCAGTTTTAACTGGGTCACACCCACTTACAAGTGGTTTCCTTGATGCTGAAGCATTCGGCACAGGATCCCATCCGGCAGTTTAAGTCCCCGCCCCGGAACGCAGGCTGCCCAAATCTTTCCCCAATTGCGCCAAGCCCTGAAGCTGCGTCGTTTTGGCGGAATTCAATTGTGTCATCTGAATTTTCGTCTGGCTGGCAATTTGGGCCAGACGCGGCTGCCAATCAGGCAGCGGTTTGACCAAATTAATCACCGCGCGGTTCTTGATTAGCGACAAGCTGGTCTCCGCGCTTTGCGTCTGGTTCGTGACAGCCTGATTGAGCAACGTCCCGGCGGCAGCCAGCACCTGCTGCAACTGCGCGATCACATCCGCGCTCACGCCGGTCACCGATGACAGCGGTGCCGTGTTGACGCCCGGCACATCCGGCACGACGACCAGTGCGCCCGCTGGCAGCGTGGCCAGTTTGCCAAGTTGCGGATTAGCCTGCCGCAGGGCCACCTGTGCCTGCGCGGCTTCAGCATCGGCAGTTGCGGCGTTGAAGGCATACAGTTGGCTCGTCAGATCGGCCAAGCTGGTTTTAGTTTGTAAGGTGATGAATTTCATAAAATTTTTCCTTTCAAAACAATCAATCATTCTTACGAAGCAATGACATTCATCTGCGCCCACGGGGCCGCCAAGGCCGTGCCGTTGACCACAATGCTGCCACTGCTGACGTTGCCGAGCACGGTGAACGGTCCGTTCGCCGGCAGCAATTGCACGATCATCGCCGTGGCTTTCGCCGCGCCTTCAAGATAGTTGCTGTTGACCAGGGCCGCGCCGACCGCTGCCTCCGTCACCGGTATGATAAATGTTTCGTTACCTGACGCCGCGGCCGTCAGCAGACAGCGATTAGTGCTGAAGGCGAATGCGCCAGTCGCTACGACTCGGACGGTTGGAGCAGCCCCGTAGCTTTCAAACAAATTGCTTTGCAGGCCGACAATTTCCTTGCCGCGCGGCAACGTCAACACTTGATTGCCGATGAATGCGTAAATCAGATTGTCCGCCGCCACGAACGACAGATTGGCACTGACCACCAACGGACCCTTGGCTGCCAAAGATTGAATGCTCACGGCCAGCCAGCGCGATGTCCCCGGGCTGGCCGGCAAAACTTCGTTGCGGCGGACGGTGTTGTTGGTGATGTCCAGTCGCACAAAAGTTCCCAGGCTTTCGATGCCCACGGTGGTCTGCAAAAAATCTCCCGGCGGCCCGACGTTCAGCACCACATTGCCGTCAATGCGGCCCGATCCGAGGTTGACAACTTGAATGCCCGCGCGATGCGGATTTTGCGCCGCCGCAAGGCCGACGTTGATGAGGGCGTTGCCGACAATTTCCGCGCGGACCGTGTTGACCACCCGCAGCCCGATCACGGATGTGTTGGCATCATTGGCCAGCGGCGCGAGGTTGAACAGGTGATTGTTTTCAACCGTCAACTGCCCGGCGAAACTCGTGTCGTCCATCACGATGCCGCTGGCACCAACGGCTTCGACGTAATTATTTTTGATCATCGCCGAGCGCACGATGCCGTTTTGAATGTGAATTCCGTTGCCCGCCAAACCAACGATGCGGTTGTTGAGCAACTGGCAGCGATCCAGCCCGGTCTTGTCGAAGCCAAGTGTGAGAATAATTCCATCACCGCCTGCGCCGGCTTGCAGCGCCGCGATATTATTGCCTTCAATCCGCGCGTCGTCCGTGCCCACGATGATGCCCGCGCCGGAAATGTGCAGTTCGTTTTCACGCACTTCCAAACCGGAACCCACCACGACCCAGCCGAGCATCTGGATGCCCGCCTGCGAGCAGCCGACGATCAAGTTGTCAGCCAGCCGCGTTTGAAATGCGTGGAGGCTCAAGGCGTCAAAATTGATGCCGAAGAGAGAACATTCAAACGTGTTGTCCTGCACCACCAAATCCGCTGTGAGCACAACGGTCGCCACCACAACGTCAGCGCCAGCCGGCGTGCTTTGCGTGTCTTTTACCGTAGCGCCGGCGCGACCAATTCCAATTGGCGCGACCAGCAAATTTTCCCGCACGAGCACGCCCACCAAAACTCCGCTCAAACCGACAGCCGTCGTCGCAAAGTCGCTGGCACCGGCGCACATGATGGTGCTCTGCTGCAACGTCACCGCCGAACTGTTGTGCAGCGCGACCGCCGGACTGGCAGCTTGTGTGCGCGCCGACGTCAGCAGCGAAAATTTTTCAAGCGTCACAGCGGTTGAGCCATCCACCAAAATCGCCGTTCCCGCGACCGGATAAACCAGCACGGTCAAACTGCCTTGGCCGCGAATGCACAATGATTTCGCGCCAATGATGGTGACCGGTGCGCGCAGAAAATAATTTCCGACGCCGAGACAGACCGTGCCGCCGGTGGTTTTCACCTGATCAATCGCCTGTTGAATCGTGAGCGTCCCGCCATTATGCGACTCGGCGGTGACGCAAACACTGCACTCGCAACAGCCATCGCCGCCAAAATCCGGCGGCCACAAATTCCGGCAATCGGTCGGCGGATTCGGAAACGTCACGATGGCCAGCCGGCAAAAATGGTGATGAATTCCCTGCGGCGGCGCTTGCACCAGTTGTTCAACCGACGCATCCGCCGTGCGCGCCGCGAACGACCAATAATCGCCAACGTGATAATTTCCGCCCGCCACCGTGTCGAACGTAATCTGCACACCGTTTTCCAAAACAATCGAAGTGCCGGTGGACGGAACGGGAATCAAACCATTGCTGCCCGCCGTGTTGAGGTCCACCAATAAATTTCCGTTCGTGTCCGTAACTTTGCCGGATTGATCCCATTTTTTAATGCGCGTGTGCCGCGTGGGATCGGTGTTGCCATTGGCATCCACCGGAAATTGAACCGCCGGCAGCGCGCTCGTCAGCGTGATGATTTGCGTCGCGTCCTGAACGTCTTGAATCTGAAAAATCAGTCCGGGCTGCTGCGCAAATTCCAGCCAGTCGTCGGTGATTTCGATCCAGTCGCCGATACTGAAACGCAGCGTCGCATCGCGGCCGACGCGCGCGACGGTGATTTTATTCGGCGCGGTGATCGCGGTGACGCTCGTCGCGATGGAAGCATTGTCGCGCGACCATTTGAACGTGGCGGTGCCGGCGGCTCCGGCGCTGTGAATTTCGACGCGATACAACTGGTTTTCCAAGCCGCGATAACCGCCGCTCGGCGGAATCACGCACGGGTCGGGGTCACCCGCCACGCCGACCGCCGCCGTGCTCAACCGGCCGTCAGATGGTTGAATGATTTGCGGCCAGCCGGGCACTTGATCGTCCGGCGTGGCGCAAGTGACATTCGCGCCGATGTTCGCCAGCGCACGCACCTGCCAGACGGTTTGCAGCCGCGTCGTCGTGTCCACGCCAACGGCTTTTTCGATGAGATCGGGATTTTCCAAATACGTCACCTCGCGCGGCCAGACGTCGAGATAAATCAAAAACGGCCCGCCTTGTGTCGGCGCGGGCGCGACCGCCGCGACGTTCGGAAAATACGGCTGGTCGTTGTAAGCAATCGCGAGCGTGCCGCGCTGCTCGGCGAGCACCGGATCAAATTCCAGCGGCGCGCCGCCGTGATTTTCCGCGAGCAAACCATCCACATAAATTCGTCCGACGCCGATGGTCAGTGCGCCGTTGGTGATTTCAATCTTGAAACCATCGGGCGTTTCTTTCGGCACTGTGCCGCGTCCGATGATGTCAATCGTTTCGGCGCGCAGCCGGCGGCTGATGATGCCGATCATTTCGTTCCAGTCCGCGTCGAGCTGCACGCGGCCTTGTTGCATCAACACGCCGCTGAAATCGCGCTGCGCATCAAAGGTTTTCCGGCTGTAATCTCCACTCATATTTTTTCCTTTTAATTCAAGTGACGTAAAAAATTCCCGCTTCCAAACCGAATCGCAAATACTCGTCCAGCCGCACGCGTAAATTCGTCTCACGCTGCGGTTCGAACAATTCATGGAACGCGCCCATCTCGGCCTCATCGTCCGCGCCTTCGCGAATTTCCGCCGCCGTGCGCAGCGCGAGTTGCCCGTAACCCGGATCGCTGTAACGCAGCGACGTAAATTGCGGGCGCACGCGTAACGCATCTTCATCGTCTTCCGGCTGACAGCGGTAGCGGCGCGGCACAATCGAAACCAGCGGCAGATAGCAAAAGCGCACGCAGCCTTCTTGGCGTTTTTCCGAAGTCACATCCGCCATGAAAATACTGTTCGACGCAAGCTGTAGTTCCAGCGTGTTGACGGTGCCGATGATGGTGCTATCCGCGATTTGCAAAGTGCCACCGGAATCCGTGCCATTCGCGGCAGCGAACGCAACCTGAGTCACAGCGGTTGCATCCACAATGCTGTCGGAAATGGAAACGCTCGAACGTTCATGAATGCGCAGCGCGCCGACGATGCAATGATCCATTTCAATCGTCACATCCGGCAAATCCGCGACGAGGCTGGGATTGGCGGACGGCACCAACGTGCAATGCAGCAGTCGCAAAGTTTGCAGGGCGCCGGTCACGCGAATCGTGCCGCCGCTGAGGAGCAAGCCGTTGAGTGTCACTTCCGATTCTGCCGCGCCGTTGATAATTAAATCACCACCAAGAATGACGGTTGGCCGATGTTCATTGGCCGCGCGCAATTCGATTCGCTGGCCGGCATTGACATTGATTGTCAGTGTTTCGTTGTAACGTCCGCTGTCGGAAATTTCCACCACGCCGCCGCTTTTAGCTTTGTCCAAGGCGTCCTGAATTTTCAAATTCGGCGCGGGAACTTGTTCCACCGGCGTCAGCAACGCATCAAATGTCGCCGCGCGATCATACTCGCCGCCACCCAGGTCGTCGCTGAAACCGTAATGAAACGTCACCAGCGGCGGCGCGGATTGCGCGTCACCGAACGCGATGCGACCGAGCACCGGATCAAGCGCGACTTGTCCCGCCGCCGGCTGATAAAACCAGTCGGTCAAATCGCAGACCACAATTTGCGCCAGCGGCACGCCTTGAATCACCAGGCTCAAACCGTCGCCGTAGTATTGCGACAGATATTTTTTTAGCACGCGGCGGCCAACGGGGTCGGGCACATTGAGCGGACTGGCCGCTTGCGTGACTTCAGTTTCCGTGACCGGGTTCGTGAACAACTGCGTGTCGTAGCCGAGCGGATGAAATTGAAAACGTTTCGCATCCATTTGAAACGCGGGCGAGTTGGTCAGCGAATACGCGCCGAGCCGCCACAGAAAAATGCCAATGTTTTGAATGTTGTATTTGCCCTGCCCGTTCACGACGTGCCGCACATCCACCGTGTGCGCCACGGTGTCGAACGGCCCATTTATTTTTTCCAGCGCTTCCCATTGCCGCAAATCGGGCGCGTAAAAGCTGTTTGGCCGAATGTGGTTCGGCGTCCATTGCGTCCAGTCCATCAGTTCAAAAAATTCCACCGCCCGCGCGTTCCAGCCGGTCACGTCGCGCGCCAGTTGTTCCAGCATCGCCGCCGTCCCTTTGCGCCGGCGGAAACCAATCGTGTGCGCCACTTCCGCGCGCTGGCTGCCGATGCTCGGCGCGACGTTGTGCAGCGTGCGGTAGCCGATCAAATCGCCGATGTAAGGCATGACCCAGCCGTTGCAGGTTTCGATGAATTGATCGTCGTAAAGCTGCGCCAAATCTTCTTCGAGCACGCCGACCTGATCGGCAATGATCGAGAGCAAGGCTTTCAGCGGCTCGCCCTGTTGCGCGTCGCGGATGCGATAAATCGCCGGCAGCAACTCATACATTTTTTGCGCGTCAAAACTCATGGCATCACTCCCAGTTGATCCAGCGGCGCGGGATCGAGCGTAAGCAATTCGGCGGCGGCCACGTTGCCGCTCGCGCCCATTTGTGGCAACGCGGCGAGCAGACGGGTTTCCAAAGTCGGCAACGCGGCGTCGCTGCGAAATAAATTATTCATCGTCACTGCAATCACGCCGGGCACGGCCTGAATCGCGGCGATCACTTCGCTCAACATCACCGGCTGGCCGAATGCGCGGGCATCAAAAGAAAATTGCGCGCGCAAGGCTTGTTCGACAGCCGCGAGAACCAAATCAGTTTCATAATCGCGATCAATTTTCACATTCGCGGCCAGACGAAAAAATGCCGGTTGATAGGATTTCACGCGCAAGCTCACAAACGGATCACCAGCCTGCTGAAACGCGGCCAGCAAATTTTGATAGCCGTCGCTGTCGGCGGGAATGGCCGCGCCCGCCGGACCGGCAACAGTGATGAAGACGCGCCGCATTTGGCCGTCCCACGTCCACGTTGCAAGCGCCTTGGCGACGCCGGCAAACGCGCGCGAAAAATCTTCATAATCTTGCAGCGACACCGTGCGGTCCAGCGTCAGCACGGTGAGCGGCGCGTTCGTGCGCGCGTCGTCGAGCGATTCCGGGTCCTGCGCGCCGGTGGCGGCTTCGGGATTGACCGCCGATTTGATGCCGAGCGGCCGCGTGAGCAGCGAAGTCAGTTGGCCGGCATCCACCAAGCCGGCCACGCCGATGCCTTTGCGATAAACCGCCTGCACATTATTTTGGCCGGTTGGCAAACGCGCGCCGGTCACGCCATCGCCAAATTCAACCGTCGTGGTGCCGTTGTCCGCCGTGCGTGAAATGAAAACATGATCTTGCGCCCCGCTGCCGAAAAGCGTCGGCACTTCCTGCCACAAAATATTGTTCACGCGCACGCCGAGCGTCGAAGTCGCACCGCTGGCATTCGCGGCGCTGATGTATGTCAGCGGCGACTGGCGCAACGTGAATTGCTGGTAACTCTGGCTCGCGTCACCGCTGCCGAGAATTTCCGAAACCGTTTCGCCGTGCGTGGCGTGCGCAACATTCGCGTTCAACGAAAAACTCGCGCGCGAAAAATTGTTCGCCAGCGCCGGCGTGACCGTGAGCGTCGCGCCGACAATTTCATAAACCTGCACGATTTCCGTGACCGTCGCGCCGGTGACGGCGTCGTTTCCTGAAGCAACGAGCCATTGGCCTTTGACCAATCCCGTCGGCATTTGCGCGAGCGCAACCGTCGCGCCGGTGACGGCGTCGGCAATGGGCTGTTCGGTCAGTTCAAGCAGTTCGCTTTGCGCAAAAACCGTTGTGGTTCGAAGCTCAAACTGATTCGGATTTTCAAGGATGTCGGGCACGACGCGAGTGATTTTTGCGCTCAACGAAAAATCGGCGCGGGAAAGATTCGTCGCGGAATTGACCTGGCAAAGTTCCACGTAAGTTGGACTGGCTATGATCATCCAACTGCCCGCCAAAATTTTTTGGCAAGTGCTGTCGAGATCAATTTGCGCGGCGTTCAAGTTGAAATTTCTCCACTGCAAGACGCCGCCGACCGTTTCGGTCAGATCGCTCAAACTGCTGCCATTGCTGCTCAAAATGCGCGGATCGGACGCGTTGTTGCCGAACAAAGCCGCGCGCTGGCGCAGCGCGAAAATTTTTACGTCCGTGGCCGCAGGCGACATCGGTGGCAGGACTTTTCCGAGCGCCGTGGGCCACGCGATGCGAGTCCGCTTCTGCGCCGAATCCGTTTCGACGGTTTGCAAAATGCGAAAATCCCAGCGTTCGCTGCCCTTGTCCTGAATGCGCTCGCTGCCAACGAGAAGAATAGCGTCGCCCGGCTGCAACTGCGTGTTTGTGCCGGCGAGATAAAGTTGCGTCGTGTTCGTGTTAATGGTCTGCGGCTGCGTCATTAGCGGCTTGAGCGCGTTCCATTCCACGCGGGCTTCAATTTGTTCAATCGTCTCAAACGTCTGCGGCGTTTGATTCGGCCCGGGCACGCTTTGCACTTTTGTGCCGGTGGCAACAGTCGTGGATGCCGGCGCGCCAAGCGAAGTATCCATCGTAAACGCGAGAAATGTGCCAGCTGCGACGCCGGGACGCAGTTCGTAGCCAATCAGGCGCGCGAGTTCCAGCAACGAGCGACGCTCGATCGCCGTGCGCAAAAAAGCTTCGTTGGCGATGCGCTCCTGATAAAACGTCAGCACGTCCGCCACCGTCGAAAATGAGTCGAGCAGCGCGATGGAAAAATCATCATCGGCGCGCGTCTTCAGTTGTTGCAACGCCGGGCGTGTGGTGTCCGACAACGCCGCCAGGAGGCTTTGCTTGAACTGGCTCTGCGTGCCCATGCGATATGAAATTGCTGAAAGGCCGGACCGGTTGTCGGCTTCGACGGGCGTCTGTGCGGTCAGGCCCTGGCAGCAATTGCAGTCATCACTCATTTTCCACCTCCGACGGTCAAGCGAAAGACGCCGCGTTCGGCGAAGTTCGGATCGTTGTCACAGCGCGCGATTTCCAAACGGCCCATCGGCAAAAATCCCTCCTGCAGCGGTTTGGGATCGAGCTGGTCCTGGCGTTGGAACGTCACAATTTGAACGGACGCCACGCCGTCCACCGCCTGCGCGGCGGCGTAAAGCGGACTCAAATAAACGGTCTGCCCAAAAGTGAAATTGTCCGGATAAAAAATTCCGCGCGAGCCGTCCGGTAAAATCTGGCTGCTGAAAATTTGCAACAACACGGCTTCCACGTCGGTCCGAAAATAATCCGGCTGCACGCATACGTGCATTTCGATTTCCAGCGAAACGAATTGTGGCGCGTCCACTTCGAGATCGTAGCCCGCCATGCGATAGTGCTCGACGGATTGGCGGATGCTGCTCTTGAACGAGTTGTCCACCGGTAGGCCGCCAAAACGATCCACCGTCAGAAAAACGGTGTGCCAGCTTCCCGTCCAGCGAAACGTCGCCGCAGCGCGCTGCACGCGCGGATCGCGTTCGGTCACTTCGGCGTAATCGGCTTCCGTCACCGCGCGTTCCTGCGTGCGAAACGCGGCGGGCGCGCGTTGCCGAATGGCCTCGATGCTTTCCGGTTCGACGCCACCTTGCGCCGGCAGCGGATTTCGGACGAGTGAAATCGCCGTCAGATTCGTGACGATGTGCGAGATGGATTCCGCACCGACATTTCCGGCCACGCCATTGCCGACGCGATATGTCGCGGCGAATTGTGTGCCGGCGTCCGGTCGCCGGCCCAGTTCATCATCGCCGAAACGCAAATTGGCCGAGCCGTCCGTGTCAATTTCCACGACAAATTCCGTCGCGCTCGGCGAACTGTTCAGCAAATCGCGCTGCGGCAGCCACGTCGCGTCATCCACGTTGAGCTGGCTTGCCAAAGAAATTGCGGGCACAGCCGTCTGAACGTCCCACGTCATCGCGGCGGCCGCGGAAGCCGTTGGATCAAATGGCGCAGCCTGCGTCAGCGGCGAATCTGCCAGCACCGGACGATAACGCGGTGGCAACGGCGACGGCTCGGTTTCGGCGCAATGATCGCAATCCGTTTGCGGCAGAAAAATCGTCGGCTGCGGAACCGTGTCGGGAATCGGCGCGTTGGTTTCGGTCAGACCGTGATCACACAAAACAATATTGCCGCGCGCCACGCTGACGGTGTTGTCCAAATAAATTTGGCCGTGATCCTCATCCGTGCGCGAAGAAATGCACAGCGGAAAAGTGAGCGCGTCTTCAGCGCCCCAGACAATTTCTGTGATCGGCTGATTGTTCAACGGATCAACACCCAGCACCGGCGGCTGCGTCAATCGGACGGCCTGACGATGCGCGGGATTGGCGTCGCCGGGCTGGCCGGTGTCGGGGCCAAGCACTTCCTCAAAAACCAGCACGTCGCCGGCTTGCAGATTTGGAAATTGTCCGGCCAGCGTCGCGTTCGTCGCGCCTTTCGGCAAACAACAGTGCTGTTCCGTCCACGTGTAAAAAGGAATTGAATTGTGCGCCGCGAACAGTTTCGGCACGGCCTGCATCGTTTCAAAACCGGCTTGGGCTTGCTGCAAAATGCGCGGATCATCCGGCAGAATTATTTTTTGTCCGTCAATGCGGGTGAAGAGTTGCGCGCCTTTCGCCAGCGGGCCGGCGTCGGCGCTGACTTGAAGCTGCACCCAGGCGCGGGCATTGCAGCCGTCGCTCACGAGATAATCCACGAGCCGCGCATGGCGGCGGACCGAAACGCGTCGGCGCGCGGTGCCAAGATAAGCCTCGGTGGCAACGGCGTCCTGCTGATAGCTCAAATAATCGCCGACGAACGCGAGCAGTTCGACAAGCGTGACGCCAAGGTCGGCTGCGTGGCGCTCGGTCCATTGCGGACTCAAACCCGAAATGCGATCCAACATCAACCGGCGAAAACTCGCGTAGTCTTTCGCGAGATAATTAATTTCTGGCTCACTGCGCGGCGGCGGCGGGCAGACGCGGTTTTTTTTGCAGTCGAAATCGCTCGGACATTCGACCTTAAAAGAAAAATCTATTTCCGATAAAATTGGATCGTAACCCGGCGGCGGCTGCGGATGTTGCGCATCCTGCACGAGCTGCAAGGTGTAAATTGAGAAATCGCCCGGCTGATTCACTTCAACGGTGAGAATATCGGCCTCCGGTCCGGGCGTGACGTTGGTGACGATGATGTTCGTGATGCGCTCGCCGCCGGTGATGAGCACGTTGGTTTTGGCGAGCGCGCCACCGGAAAGATTGTTGACGAAGTGAATATTCAACAAACGCTGCCGCATTAATTTCGTCGGCGCGTCGTGGTCAATGACTTCGAGAAAATCAATGCCGTTCAGGCCGTTCGGATTTTGCGCGGGATCGCCCAGCGCCGCGCGGCGGAGTTCATCGCAGCAGGTGTAAATCATGCGGCCCCTCCCGGCGTAAACACAGCGGTCTGCTGCGTTTGCGTCTGGCGCACGATGTAGGCAATCGTCACGCTCAAGGTTGAATCTTCGCTGTCCACATGCACCGAATTCACGACGATCAAATCGCCGAGCCATTGCTGCAACGCGCCTTGCACGAGAAACTGCGTGGCAGCGGCGAGTTCCGGGCTGTTCGGCGAAAAGACGAGTTGGTTCAAGCCGCAGCCGAACGTCGGGCGGTTCACGCGCTCGCCCGGCGAAGTGAACAGCACTTGCTCGATCAAATCGCGGATGTGATCGTCCGCCGTCGTGTCCGCCGTGCGGCCGCGATTATCGAAACGGAATGGATAATCCACCTGGTTCATGTGGCGGTGACGCGGGTTTGAGTTTGAACAATATTCAGCGGCGTGCCTGTCGGCGCGCAGACAGAAAGGCTTTCTTGAATCAAAACGGGCTGCCCGGCCGCGAGCACGCGCGTGGCCGCGCTCAACCATTGCGCGGTGACGCACGGGCCGTTGCCGCCAGGCGACACAAACGGACAGCCGGCGATGACATACGGTGGCGCAAAGGTGGTGACCGGCTGACCGCTGACTTGCACGCGCCCGAACACCGCCGTCGGCTGCGCCTGGCCGCCGTGCGCGCACATCACGGTCGCGCCGATATGTAAAATGAAACCGGGCATAAATAATTTAAATGATTTGCAACGCGTCGCCGTTGATATTCACCGCTGGACCGTTGGACATTTCGATGATGGCCCCCTGGCCGTTGGAAATGGTAATGCCGGAATCAGTGATTGAAATAAACGCGCCGGACGCGGTCTTCAACAAAATGCCGCCCGATTCGCCCGGCGTGTCGTTGAGCATGATCGCGTTTCCGCCGGGCGTTTGAATGACGTAATTTGGCACGCCGGGTGATGACGCGAACGCGAGCGCCGGCACTTCGGCCGCCGAGCCAAACCAGCCGCCGGTCCAAATGGGAAAATCCACGTCGCCTTGTTCAAACTCGACCCATACACCCGCGCCAACCTCCGGCAGCCACCACGTTCCCGCTTGCGGCCCGGCCACGGGGAAACATGGCATCGCCCAGCTTGACGGCGTGGTGCCGAGCACGCTGGGACACGAAACCGAGATGCGACCCATTTGTTGCGGGTCAACATTGTCGAGCACCGTCGCGCGGTATTTGCCGTAATATTTTTTTTCGCTCATACGGGCACGGTTGGAACCGTGGACAGCAAACCATTTCTGCCCAGGGTGAAATCTTGTTTGTATTCGCCGCGCTTGATTTTGTGCGTGACGCTGTTGACGTAATAAAGTCCGTCAAACGCCGCGCCCGCGCCGCGCACGCCGACAAGACTGCGCGCTTTCAACGCCCGGCCGTAACGCAGCACATCCAGCGCGCCGGTGCCGCTGACCCCGTCGGCGGATCGGGACGCTTCCGCCATGCCGATCATGGCCGCGCGAAGCGGGCTGTATTTCGCGGTGTCGGTGATCGGGTCTATGTTCTTCGGAATTGGCGGAATCAAACCAAGCGGCGGATTTAGCGGTGTGATGTCGGGAACCGGCATAGACACCATTGCTTTGGTTTCCGGATCTTGAATATAAACGACGGGCAGCGAGCGCAGGTCCGAATTGAAGCGGAAGTTCAATGACTCGACATTGGTGTAAGCGTCCATGTTGATGTTCAACGCGGGCTGCGGCACGCCGACTTTTATTTCCGGCCCCCAATACGCCACGCTCACGCCGGGCAGCGGACCGGGATCGAGATAAAAAACATAGCCGACTTCATCCGCCAGCGATTGGATATACGCGAGGTCCTTGCCTTTTTGCCGCGGAATTTGTTCGGTCGGAATGGGAATGTCCACGAGCACACTCGAAATAACTTCCGGCAGGATGCCCAGCATCGCATATTTTGACAAAATCAGTAGCACGCGCATTTCGTTCGACATGGCGGGATATGGCACGCCGCTGAAATCAATGTAATTCATCACCTGCGTCAAATCTTTGCCCGTGACGGTCAAGGTTGAATGGCCGGGATCAGCGCCCGGCGAAAGCTCGTGATGCGTCATCACGCCGTCCATCAAAACATTGGCCGTGCCGTTGATCGTGACGACAATGATCACGCGCATCAGCGGCACCGGATTGCCCGCCGTCAGTAAAAAGAGCGTCTGCAACGGCGAGCGATTGTTGATCGTGAACTGCAATTGAAACCCGCTCGCGGCACCAGAGGACGTTGTCACCTGCACGCTGATCAACGCATCCAAAACATCTTGCGTCACCGGCACTGGCACGGCCGGGCCGATCATCAAAGTGAGTTGGATGGGATTGTTAGACATTTTGAGTTCCGGGAATTCCGGCAGGCAGAGTGATTCGCAAAATGCGACCGACAATTTCCGTCAACTCCTCCGGGCTCATCGCCGCGTTCGCGTCGCAAATCTGCCAGAAGCGTTCCGGGTCGCCGACGTATTTGGCCGCGAGGTTGTCCAGCCGGTCGCCCTGTTTCACCGTGTATTCTTGCAGCAGCGCAAAATCTTCCGGCGGCGGAATGAACCGGCGTTGCAAATATGGAACGGTTTTTCCATCCGCCGTGGTCAGGGTGTCCGTGCCGATGCCGTAATAACGGCTGTTGGGCGGAAACAAATTCGGTTTCGCTGCGCCTTGGAGCAATGTTTGCAGCGGATCGCTCATGGAATCCCTCCAATGCCGAGCGCGTTCAACGTGCCGCCCGGGTTTTGTGCCGCCAGATTTTCTTTCTGCTGCTGATACGCCATGAACAGACTGCCGCCCTTCACGTTGAAGCCCAGATCGTCCACGTTCAACACGCGCATGCCGAGATTGATTTTCGCGCGAATCGGATTCAGGTTCGGATCGAATGCTTCTTCCGTGATGCTGAACTCCGTCAACCGCACCGGCACGACGCGGTTCTTGCTCCAAATCAACAAGGTCAGCGGCGCGATGACCGGCGCGATTTCCAGCGTGCCCGATTGCTCCAGCGTGTTGTTCGCCTGCAACTGTGCGCTCGTCGGATAAACAATCATTTCCAGCGCCGAGAGCTGCGGAAGAATGCCCACGCTCGTGGCCAGCGGATCGGCGGTTTCGAGCTGATCGGTCGCGTCAATTTCCGCATCGAGCTTGATCGTTTCGATCGGCGGACCTTTCAAACGCAGTGCCTCCGAACGATCTGCGGGTTCGCCGGTGACACCCTGCGGCTGCAATGAGCGCGTGAGCGTGTCGGGATTGTATTGCAGCACAATGATTTTTTGCACCGTGCCGGAATCCGGGTCCACCAGCACAAGGCCGCCTTTGACGAGGCGCGGAGAATTGGGAAAGGCGCTCATGATATATTTACATTTTTAATAAGTCGGTTCAGGCAATCCCATTTCCTTCCATCGCCAATAATCAACCCGCACTTTGTTGCCCACGGTATAGGCCAGGGGCGGAAGACCTTTGCCGCCTGCGAGCGTCCACTCGCTCATGTTTTCTCCTTTATGCATGTTCCAGATCACCCGCGTATAATCAATTTCCAGAACCTCCATCACTTCTTCGGGTCCCATGGGCGTGGCGTCTTGTCGCGGAAACCACTCAATCACCGGCGGCGGCGGCGGCGGTCGTCGCGGCGGCGGCGGTGGATTTCCTGGAATTGTCTGCCTCGGCGCGGGCCTGCCGCCACCGCCGCCACCGCCGCCACCGGCTGGTGGAATTGAATCTTTCGTATCGTTGCGCGGGGGTGAACCAGGCGCCGTTTTTTCAAACGCCCAGTCCGGCTGCGTATCATCAAGGGGACCCGATCGTCCGTAATCGGGCAAGGTGGCATCACCCGCCGGTTGATCCGGTTGTGTTTCGACCAGATCAATTGCTTCGGGGGGCGTTCCCGTTATTGCCGCCGGAGTATCTTCCGGGATAAAATCTGGGCCTCCCCCGCCGCTCGGTCCGATCGCGGATACAATTACTGGCATCAATTTATCCCCCACGCCGCCCACTAATGCTCCCCATTCGGCACCGTTTTTGACTCCAAATTCCTTTTCCAAAACTGTCCCTACCACACGTCCTGTCAGCGAACCCGGTCCGCTGCTGGCGATCTCATCCGCCTTCTGTTGATAATTTCGATAATTCGCGTAATTCCTTTGGTAATACTTTTTCTCGGACTGTAGGATTCCGCTGTATTGCTTGGCGTCAGGCCTGTTGGGTTCGGAAGAATTCGCCCATTGATCCAAGGCCTTCACCAGCGAATCCTGATCAGGTCCCCGCCGGGACCACTCCAAACCGTATCGTTTGAGAATTTGCAAATCCCTCATCGGCAGAGTTTCCAACACCGATGCCAGAACACTTTTCGCCATGCCATGCCGCAATCTTTCTCTCAGAGCCATGAAACGAATCGGCCGGTCTTCGTCCTCCTTTTGCTGCGCGGCCTGCCGTTCGGCTTCCTCTTGTTTATTCTTTTTGTCGAGGTCGCCGTAGATGTCATCATCGGTAAACCCGCCGGGCAAAAATCTTGACGGGGTGTCTGACTTGGGATGCTTTGCCTTTTTAGAAACTTTGGCCGCCGGCTTCGGGTTGTATGGCACGCCGCCAATCGCCATCGGCGTCACCGGGGTTTCATCCTCCTCGTTTTCCGTTTGATCAATTTGGGCGGCCACGGCTTGCGCCTCGGCAATCGCGGCCGCGCGGCGTTTCGCTTCATCGTCATCCTTTGGCGAGCAAGACAGCCCGAAGCCGCACGCCGGCAATTTCGCCGAAACATGTTTGCCCGCCGCAATGTTCCGACCCGCCGCGCGCGCGCCGGACTCAATCTCCCCGTTCGCTTCCGGCACCGGCGACGCGGCACCCGGATCGCGCTGTTGAATCGTATGCGCCAGTTCGTGCGCCAGCAATTCGCGGCCTTGCGGCGTTGCCGGCGCATACTCGTTGGCGGCAAAAAGAATATCCGCGCCGAAAGTGCAGGCCCGCGCGTTCACGGCTTGAGTGGCGGCGACTGCCGCACTGTCCGCATGAATGCGCACCTTGCTAAAATCATGGCCGAAGCGCGGCTCCATAAAATCGCGCGTTTCCGCTCCCAACTCCCGGCCGGGCGAGCGCAGAGCGTCCTGCACCGGCAATGGTAAACTGGCGAACGATTTCCCCGCTGGGCCAGATCGCCCGGCGTGATTTCGCGCAATCGGAGCAGCGTGAACCTGCGCGCTCATAAATGAATTCCTCCATGCACAGCCTTGGCGATCTGCGCGCCAACCGCCGCCGGTTTTGCCGGAAGCGCCAGGCGGAACGATCCACCGTCCACGCGTTCCCGCGAAATGTTCTTTGGCAAATTTGAAAAAAACGGCTGCTCTGAAATCAACCGCATCAATTCGGCTTCCACCGCCTCGCGAATACCATGCCGGTCGCGGGGCGCGAAACCGTGCAACACGAGTTCCTCGATGTGCAAATTAATTTCTGACTTCTGACTTCTGACTTCTGGCTTCGGGCTTTTCATTCCCAGCCTCCGATTTCCGCCGGCGTCAGCGGCTTTTCAATTTTCGCATACTCGGTTCGCGCGGCGCGCAAAACGTGATTCATCCGCACCGGCTCGTTCGCGTCGGCGGCAAGAAACGCGGCGTTGAGCGCGATGTTTCGGATGTTGCCGCCGGCGACGCACAACTTCGCCAGCCGCGCCGGGTCAATTTTTTCCAACGGCGTCTGCGCGGGAAACATCCGCCGCCAGATTTCCATCCGCTCGGCGGCGGTGGGAAAGGGAAACTGCACGACAAACCGGAGGCGCCGCAAAAACGCCGGGTCCAGCGCGTCCTTCATGTTCGTCGTCAGAATCGCGAGGCCGCGATAGGATTCCATGCGCTGTAGCAAATAGCTGACTTCGATGTTCGCGTAGCGGTCGTGGCTGTCTTTCACTTCGCTGCGCTTGCCGAACAGCGCATCCGCCTCGTCAAACAGCAGCACCGCGCCGCCTTCCTCCGCCGCGTCAAACACGCGCCGCAGATTTTTTTCCGTCTCGCCAATGTATTTGCTGACGACCTGGCTCAGATCAATTTTATACAAATCCAGCCGCAACTCGTTGGCCAAAACTTCCGCCGCCAGCGTCTTGCCGGTGCCGCTCGCGCCCGCGAATAGCGCGCTGATGCCGAGACCGCGTGCGCCTTTCTGGGCGAAGCCCCATGTCTCGTAAACCACGGCCCGGTGCCGGACGTGCGCGGAAATTTCGCGCAGCATGTCTTTTTGTGGCGCAGGCAAAACCAGTTCGCCCCAATCCGCTCGCGTTTCGATGCGTTGCGACAGGTCATCCAGTCGTGGCCGCGCCTGCGAGCGGCACGCGTCCCACAAATCTTCTGGCGATCCTACCTGCGCCGACGCCGCGCGGATGCTCGCCGCACCGAGATCAAACTGCGCGGCGAGCGATTCCAACTGGCCGTTCACGCCGGCATTTTTCCACAAAACGCGCTGTTCGGCGGAGGTCGGCTTGCCAATGTCAAAATACGAAAATGCGCGATCACACACGCGGCGGCGTTCGCGCGACGACACGAACAAAAAGCCAGCCATGCGTTCGATGAAATGCGTCACGGCGGAATTATTTTCCGCCGCTTCACATTCGATCAACAATGCGCCCGAACCCAAAACAGCCTCGCGTTCCCAAAGCCGGATCAGCGCGTCCAATTCGCGGGCGTCGCCCGGCAGGTTTTGTCCGGCGATCACCTGCAACCGCAAATCCGTGGCGGCGCAACTCGCCATCGCGACCGTGCGCTTGGCAACGGAATCATTGCCGCACAACTGAATCGCGGGCGGCGGCGAAATTTTCCGCAAAATGGCCGCGATTTTGCCAGCGATCGCGCGGTGCGAATCCACCAAATCGCCGGCGGCGAAAAGCGGTTCAAACAGGTTCGCCAGCCGCTCGTCGAGCTGGCTCAGCCCAGTCAGATAATGCAGCACGCGCTCGTCAATTTTCAGCGGACTCGAGGTGAGGCTCTGGCCCGGCAGCACTTCAATCAAGCGCCAGTGGCGCAGCGGAGCGGCAGGCGTCAGCGCGGTCCAATGCGGCTCCGGCAGCGCGCCGAGCGCGAGGCTGAACGTCGGGTAATCGCGGCGCAGATCGCCGCTGGCCTTGGCGCAGAGCGCGGCGAATTTGGAATCCAGTTCCACGGCGGCGCACAACAGCAAAATGCCGCGCTCAAAATTTGAAAGCCCAAAAAGTTTGCACAGCGTTTCCAAGGCGGGCGGCGGCGACATTTCGCCGGTTGGCGCCGGCGCTTCAACCGCGCGCTGTTCCAACGCATCGCGCACCGCGTTGAGCGCGACGGTCAAATGCCGCTGGTTGGCTTCGCTCCAGTTCATGTGATAGTCACGGTCGGCCCGTTGTAATTTTTATTTGCGTCCAGCGTCAGCGCGCTTTCGGCACCGTCCACGCGCACGCGCAGGAGAAATGTTCCGGTCGCAATGGTGGTTGGAATTGCAAAGTCAAATGACGTGGCTGTCGGCGGATCGGTCGGCGGACGGGTCGCCAGCGGAATGACGTAATTGTTCGCGTCATTGTTCAACAACAACGCGACGGACTGCTCGCGGCCAATCGGGGTCACAAAGGTGATCGTGAACACCGCGCCCCGCGCCGCGTTTGACGATGCCGACTGGATGGTCGGCTGCAAAATAAACGGCGCGACGTTGGACTCGAAGCCGGGATGCGGCTTGGGCTGGCCGGGCTTGCCGAAATCAAATTGTTGAACCACCTGCGCGGTGAGAACTCCCGGCGGCAACGTCAGCGGCAGAGTGAGGGTGATTTGCTGGCTGGTGACGTTCGTTGGCGCGATCGGCGCGCCGCCGATTTGCACATGTGTGACATCGCCGCGAAGATTCTGGCCATGAATCGTCAGTGCGGCCCCGGCGGCGACGATTTGCGGATCCACTTTTTCGATGAACGGAGATTGAAACGGCACCACGAAGACGTGGCGCTGGCGCACGGGCAGCGGCACGACCGGCGAAAGTTCCTCTTCGATGAGCACCACCGACGCGCGATAAGCGGTGGACAGCGCGTAGGGCGTTTGAAACAGCACCGACCAAAGCTTGGAAAGTTCTTCGAGCGAAAAGGACAGCGGCGTAAAACGCACTGGGTCCACCGCATCTGCCAGATTGGAAGTCGCGAGATACGCGTAGGCCGGATCGGTCACGGTGTCGCGGATCATCTGACGCGTTAGCAACGGCTGCGTGTGCAGGCTGCGGACCGCGCTGCCGAGCACGCGCTGCGGTTCAAGTTGGCTGTCGTTGCCGTAAAAAGTCAGCAGATAATGCAGGTCCAGCGCGGCGGCGGGACGCTGGCCGGCGTGGCCGGCGGCATTGCGCGTGGGCAGGTCGGCGTTGCGCAATGCGGCATTCGGCGCGATTTGATACAAAAAAATGTTCACGCCGATTTCCGGCACGCCGCCACCGGGCGCATCCGGCCGCACGGTGTTGGCTTTCGCGCCCGGCACATCCACGCCAACGACCGATTGCAAAAAACGCTGCAACGTGGCGGTGACGGTGGCAATGGCGAGAAAATTACTCATCGGACGCCTCCGTCGCGCTTCTGCAAATAATCATCGAGCGCAAGTTTTGGCGGCGTGAATTTGGCCGGCTTGCGCGCCGGCGCGGCGGACTGAATGGCGCGAACTTCGACGCGGCCAATGGTGACGTGAATGGCCGGCGCGGACGAAAGCGGTTCGTTGGGCGAAACTGAATTTCGCCGGCGCGATTGAAATGCCGGGCGGGCGGAAATGGCTTGGATAGATTCTGTCTTCGCTGCGATTTGCGGGTTAGTTTCGTCGGTTGCGGCGGTGCTCGGAACAACGGCTTTTTCGCTGCGGCCACCAATTTCCGCCGCTTCGATTGAATGCGAATTTTCGAACGAAGCCGTGTGGTTGGTCGGCGGCGCCGATTTCGCTTCGCCGCGAGCGGTCGTATTCACAGGATTTGGTGTCGCAGTTGCCGATGATTCATTCGCAAACGAATTCGCCGCAGAAGGAACCGCAGGCGGCGCAATCGGGGCGGCCGTCGTTTCAAATGCGGACGATTGAAATTCAGAAAGCAATCTGGCGGGCGGCTCAAAACGCGAGGGCAGGCGTGGCTGAATCGCCGGCGGGTTCGCGCGGCTGCGGGCGATCAGGTTGGAAAGGAAGTCGCTCATGCGTTCACCATTTCCAAATAGCAGCGCCGGCGGGCGGGGCTCAACGCGAGAATTTCCGATTCGGTCCAGCCATAAGCCGAGGCAAGCTCATGGATTTCGCGCAGCAGGCGGCGCGCGGCGGCGTTGAGCTCCGTCCAAAAAAAAGAGGCGATGTCAAACGGCGCTTCCCATTTGTGGCCGCAACTCGCGCAGTTCAACCTGAGCTGAATATCCGCAAGCGGATCAGCCTGCGACATTTTTTCAACGACGGCGGCAATGACCGTTTCCGGCAACGGGCCGTGGCCATTCGACAAACAGCGAGCCAGCAACTGTTCACGTTGATTGACCGCCAGCAAATCGGCGCTGGTGGGAAGACGAAAGCGCAAATGGTGATCGTCCAGTCGCAAATCAAATTCCGCTGGAAGTTCCGTCACAGTTTCGGGCCGGAGATCCGCCGCGCTGAAGGTCAGTTCCACGTTTTCATCGCACGCCGGACAGTTGGCCACGCCGGTGACGTCCGCGCCAAAAGTCAGCTCGCGCAACGCGAGCAGCCGCGCGTCGCGCCGGCCAATGCTCAGGCTGGCGAGCTGGTCGGGCGACACTTCGGGATCAGCCGCCGCCAGCAAAGTCAGCGCCCGTTGCACCGGTGGCTGGGCGCTGCCCCGCTCCCAGACGCTCAACAGTTCCGTGGTCGAGAGCACGCGCATAGCCGATCAGTTCGGCGGGTTGGTGAAGCTGGGCTCGGTGGGTTCGGTCACGGACAGATCGCGTTCCCAGCCTTCATTTTCCAGTTTGATGTGTTGGATGGCCACGGCGTTGGCGTTGGCGTCCAGGTCCGGCATGGCCAGATATTCGCTGACCCACGCGCGATAGATTTTGTAGGCGATGGCCAGTTGGCCGGCTTCATTGTAAAATTCCAAAATCAAGTCCTTGCGAAAATCCTTCAGCGAAACTTCCGAACCGAGACCACTGCCGTAGTTCCAGACTTTGTTGGCCCACTGCTCGAACGCCACGTCGTGCGTGACGCCGCGCTCCAGCGTGATGGCTTCATATTCGGTGCGGCCGGGCGATTTGCGCGAACTGCTGGGATCGCCGCCTTCGCGGTGCTTGACGACTTCGGTGGTGCGCTTGAGGCCGCTGACTTTGGAAATGCCGGCGACGTAGCGGCCGTCCCATTTGAGCCGAAAATTAAAATTTGGGTAGGCATTCAGGCGGGTGGAATTGACAGTGAATTGTGCCATAGCTCATTTCTCCTAGGTTTGGGTTTGGCCGGCGATTTGCTGGATTTGAATGACGACGAACTCCGCCGGCTTCAACGGCGCGAAGCCGACCAAAATGTTGACGATGCCGTTGTCTATGTCAGTTTGCGTGGTGGTTTCGCTGTCGCATTTCACGAAGTAAGCCTGCGGCGGCGTGGTGCCTTGAAACGCGCCCTGCCGAAAGAGCGTCTGCATGAACGAACCGAGGTTCAACCGGATTTGCGACCACAGCGGCTCGTCGTTAGGCTCGAACACCGCCCATTGCGTGCCGCGAAAAAGGCTCTCTTCCAAGAATAATGCAAACCGCCGCACCGGAACGTATTTCCATTCCGACGCATCCGCATCGTCGCCGACGAGCGTCCGCGCGCCCCAGCAAACCGGGCCATAAACCGGCAGCAGCCGCACGCAATTCAAACCCAGCGGATTGAGCACGCCATTTTCGCTGTCCGTCAGTTTGTAAGCCGCGCCTTGCACGCCGCTCAAAGTCGCTTCGGTCCCGGCTGGCGCTTTCCAAACGCCGCGCGCCGCGTCAATCCGCGAATACAAACCGGCGATGACGCCGCACGGCGCGAAGGTGCGCAGTTGAAAATTGTTCAGCGCATCGCCCAGCTTCAGCCGCGGAAAATACGCCGCGCCGTTGTTGTCATGCACCGTCAGGCCGCTGGTTTTCCAATCCACCGCCGACGGCACGTCGTCCACTTCCGGCGGCGCGTCAATCAGCAGAAACGCGCGGCGGCCCAGGCAATAGGTCATCGCCGTGCCAAACACGGCATTTTGATCGGTGGCGGCCAGATCGGAAACGGCGGGATTGCCGGGCGTGGCGCGCGAGACATCCGGCAGGCAAAGAATGTTGAAAATGTCCACCTTATCCAGTGCATAAATGCCGGTGAACGCGCCGGGGTCGCCGATCAAATCTGCCGCCTGCGGCAGCGCCGTGCCGTCGGAGCCGCGCGTGGCGCCTTTTTCCGCAAATGCGTCGGCCCCGCGCTGGCTGTTTGGCCAGTAATGCGAGACATTCGCGGTGGCGGTCGCCGCTTTCAGATTGAGAAACGCGTCCGCATCGTTCGTCGTGCCGCTGTCGAAAGTGATCTGCGCGTCGAACGCATTTGGCACCAGCGCGGTGACGCGCAATCCGTTTTGGCTGCTGCTTGGCACGCATTGCACGCTCGCGCCGGGAATGGCCGCCGCCAGCGCGGCCGTGGCCTGCCGCTGCAACAACCGGCACACCGACGCGATGGAACCCGGCAAAGGGTCGGCCGGCGTAATGAAGTTAAATTCGATATTTTGCGCGGGCGCGTCGAGTATGAGTTTGATCGTGTAGGTCTGATCATTTTTGATGTTAGCCAGCGTGATGTCTTTGCCCGTGATGCCGCTTGCGGCCGGCGGCCCTGAGGCACTGGTGGCGGCCACCGAGACGAGTTGCGAGCCGCTGTCCACGTCGTTCAGCACGGCTTGGACATAATTGTTTTTGGTGCTGTCCATGGTCACATTGTCAAACGTCTCGACCGTGCCGGCGGCCAGGTCCGTGATTGTCAAATTGAACCTGCTGCTGTCGGACACGCCGTCGTAATCCACGTCAATGATGACATAGTCCGACCAGGTGCCGTTGCTCAACATGGTGACGGCCAGCGAAACGGCCGCGCCAGTGCCGACGCCGTTCAGCAGCGTGACCGAAGCGGGTTTGGAGCCGGATTTCGGCACGCGCACGACATAGGCGGTGTTGCCACCGTTCTGAAAAAACTGCTGCACGCCATAGCTCAATTCGCTGTCGGCGGCCAGCCCGCCGAACCCGCGCTCAAAATCGGCAAAGCTGAAGATTTCCGTGGCGCGATGATCCAAGCCGCGCGCCGTGTAGCCGACGAAAGCGGTGATGGAGGTGGCGACACCAGTGATCGTATGTGAGCCACTGGAAATTTCCTCGATATAAACTCCAGGATAAGTTGGTGCTATGGGCATATTTTTACCTTTGTCTTGGTTGGTTTGACCGCTGGCTGTCGTCGCCTTGGTTAAGCTTGCGTCGGCTTGTCGTGCCTAGTGTCCGAACAAACTTGGTCCGCCGGTCTGGCGCTTTGAGCCGGCAATAATAAACGTTTCCATCGGCCTGTCGTTCCGCCGCGAGCCGCCCTTGCGCCACTAAACAATCCAGCCCCGCCTTGACCTCGGCGACACTAGCCTTGGTCCGCGACCCCAGCAACCACCATTGGGCAATCCCTTCAGCGGTATCTTTGGCCTCCGGATGGTGAGCCACGTAGCGCAGGATGTTGACTTCGATTTGCAAGGTGCCTTTCTGGCCTCGCTGGACGCATGAGCTTGGGCTTCTGATAAGCACTGATTGTGCCATGAATAGAAAACCCTGATTTCTCAAAGTTCACGGCCACCGGGGAGATGAATTTGTCCTGCGGCAAATGCTTCAAAACGCCGGTCGGCCCAAAAACGAACGTCCGGCGCGAGAGGATAAAATTGTCCTAGTGCAGCCGGGGTTTGTCCAGGTGCGGATTCCGTTCGGGCTCCGTGAGCGCCAAATGGATTTGATGCTTGCGCAACAATTCCCACAGCGCGCGGCGGTTTTTATCCGCTGCGCGGGCGGCCCGGGTGATGTTGCCGTCATGTTCCGCCAGCAGCTCTTGCAGATAGGACCGCTCAAAATCCTCCACCACGCGCGCCTTGAGCGTCTTGAATGATTCTGCCTCCATTAGTTTCGCCTGCCCCGGCAATGCGATGTCCATGGGTCGAATCACGTTGTCCTCGACGAGCACCATGGCGCGCTGGATGATGTTTTGCAGTTCGCGCACATTGCCGGGCCAATAATATGACATCAGCTTGCGCAACGCGGCCGGGGATATTTCCTTGGCGGGAAGTTTCATTCCCCGCGCGCATTCCGCCGCGAAATGCCGCGCCAGCAGCGGAATATCCTGCCGGCGTTCGCGCAACGGCGGCAACGTCAGCGAAAGCGCATTGATCCGGTAAAGCAAGTCGGCGCGAAACCGCCCCGCCCGCATGGCGTTTTCCAGTTTGGCGTTCGACGCGGCGATGATCCGGATGTTGGCGCCACACAATTTGCGCGCACCCAGCGGACGGTAGGAGTAATCTTGGAGAAAGCGCAGCAGTTTCACCTGCGTCTGGAGCGGCAGCGTGTCAATCTCGTCAAGAAATAGCGTGCCGCCTTCCGCCTCGGCAATCAACCCGCGCGTGGCCGCCGCCGCGCCGGTGAACGCGCCGGGCTCGTGGCCGAACAACTCGTTCTCGACCAGCTCTGCCGGAATCGCGCCGCAATTCACCGGGATGAAGGGATTGGCTGCGCGTGGGCTTAAGTAATGGATCGCCCGCGCGAACATTTCCTTGCCCGTGCCCGTCTCGCCATTCAGCAGCACGGTCGCGTCGCAACTGGCAAATTTGGAAATTTGCCTGATGGCCGCCATGAGTTCCGGGCTTTCCCCGATTAACTGTCCCAAACCAAGCTTCAATTTGAGTTCGGTCGCACCGGCGTGGCCATCGCTTAAGTCACGGCGCAGCCGGCGCAATCGCGGGAGCAAATCGCAGGTGCGGAAAGGCGCGACAATAAAGTCGGACGAACCCATCTGGAGCAGTCCGTGTAAACCTTGATCATCCACATTGTCCACGGCGAGCAACTGCGGCGGCTCGCGGTATTTATTGTGGAGTTCCGTCAGCACTGAATTCGCTTCGGTCAGCCGGTCTCCCTTGACGCACAGCACAAACAGGTCAAGTCGGTGCCCCGCCTCGGTTGCCCGCAGGCCGGGCGGCAAATCCGCAGCGTCCTCCCGAACAACCATTTCAGCAAATTGAAATTCTTGGCCAGCCAACCGTTCCCAAACTTCCCGCAGCGACGCCATTACGTCAGCGGCACCTACGGTTCCAATCACCAAAATGTGCGCCCTTGCCGACCTGGTTTGCTCCGATTTGTCCATGTTTGTTCCTCAGATTTCTTAATTTAGATCATAACCCTGCCGTATGACATGTCAAACAGGATGACAATAAACCACGGAATTCAGCAGATGAAGGAACTCGACGTCCTCAGCCAGGATAAACCGGATGACCGTTACGAGAATGGCCCATCACGCGAAAGAGAGATTCGACGGCTTCGGAAAAATGCGCCGGGGCTTGTCGTGAGTTTTTTGGAATATCCGTGAACCGGTTTTCGGACAGCAGGCCGATATCTTCGGCGAATAGGCAAAACACCTGCGGTTGCCAAACCCACCGATACGCTGATTTTTAAATTGCGCGGCGTTCACTTTCTTGCCGGGCTTACTTATGGTCCTGAAAAAGCAAGGAGGCGAATTCCGCCAGGTTGCGCCGCCACACGCGGAAGCTGTGGGTGCCGGCGGTTTCCACCCAAGTGTAGCCGACCTTTCGTGATTTCAACCATTCGCAAAACTGAACATTGTTTTCGAGCAGCCGGTCTTCCCGACCGCAGGCGATCCAAAGCAGGCGCAATTGGTCATTGGCCTTGGGGTTCAGCGCCGGAAACTGGGCGGCATAATTCGTGTTCAATCCGCCCGAACTAAAGGCTCCAATCCAGGCAAAACGATCGAGATGATTCAACCCGGTCACCAGCGATTCCGTCCCGCCCATCGAAAGTCCGGCGATGGCGCGCGACCGGCGGTCCGTCAAAACCCGATACGTTTTTTCCACCTGTGGCAGCACCTCCGTGAGCAGAGCATCGCTGAACTTGTCCACGTTGCGCTGCCACAAGCCGGGATCACGCACGCGCGACCAACCGCCTTTGACCACGTCCATCGTGCCGTAGCCCAGCGGCATCACCACAATCATCGGCTTGGCCTGGCCGCGAGCGATGAGGTTGTCGAGAATGACATTTGCGCGGCCGACGGCGGACCATGCGGTCGTATCGTCGCTGTAGCCGTGCAGCAAATAAAGCACCGGGTAACGCTTGTGCGCGGCAGGATCGTAGCCGGGCGGCGTATAAACCATGAAATCACGTTCGTCACCAGCCACGGCGGAGGAATAAAAATGGCGGTGCAACTGGCCGCGCGGCCCGGCATTGATTGCCCACGGCAATGCTGGCGATCCGGGCACCTCGACCTGGCTGTCGGTGTTCAGCAGATTGTATTTTAGAAACGGATTGGCGGGATCAATCAGGTGCAATCCATCCACGCTGAAAGAATAAACGTAAATGTCCGGCTCCAGCGGCTCGGTGGTGAACGTCCACACGCCATTGGCATCCTTTTGCAGCGTGGAATCTTTGACGCCTTCGCAATGCAACTGAACTTCCTTGGCCTTGGGTGCCGCCAGGCGAAATGTGACACTGCGATCAGCATGAACCTCCGGCGAAAAGACTGGCTGGGCAAATCCCGGCAGGGCAAACAGCAGCGCGGCGAGCAAAACAAGCTTGGTGTTCATGTTCCAGCAATGCCAGCCAACAGCGCAGCCGTCCAGAAAAAACGAGTAACGCGAGTCGCTCGCAAATGCACCGTCGCCAAAAAATTGTGACGGCGCTTCGTCTCGCGGCGTCAATGGATAGGAATGAATTCGCACCCTATAATTTGCCGGATCGTCTGCTTGGTCTGCCTAGTCGCACTGCCAAGTCGTCTGCCGGCAGCTCCGGTGGCGTCAGAAATTGCCAGCAACCTTGTCGCGCATGAGGCCGGCTTCTGGCGTTCGTGCGCGCAGCCCTCGGAGTCAATCACCTCGCGCGACCTGTTTGCCTATGCCTTGATTCTGGCCGAAGCGCGGCAACATCCCGACCGGCTCGACCGGCTGTTCGAACTGGCGGAGCAGATGCAGGACCGCAACACCAACAGCCGCAGCTACGGAAATTTTTGGTGGACGCTACGCGACGGCAAAGTCATGGACGACAACGCCGTTGATTTTGCCATGCGCGGCGGCGCGTTACTCTGGCTCAGGCAGCGTGGTTTTATTCCGGTGACGGCGCGGCAACGATTGGAGAAACTGCTGGAGTATTCCAGCCAAGGCTGCCTGCGCCATCAGGTTCAGCCGAGCTATTCCAACATCGCGATCATGAACGCCGGCGATCTTATCCTGCTCGGCGAGGCGCTGGAAAAACCGGCGGTCGCCGCCGCAGGTTACGCGCGGCTTGACCGTTTTTTCCGCTACACGCAGACAGCGGGCATCCACGAATTCGACAGCCCGACTTACACCGGCGTGGATCTCGACGGACTGGGTTTGATCGAGACATTTTGCCGGCGTGAAACCGGCCGGGAGCAAGCGCGGGCGCTGCTGAAATTGTTCTGGCAGGACATCGCGCTCAACTGGTTTCCACCCGCGCAAAAACTCGCCGGCGCGCAAAGCCGCACTTACGATTATTTGCACGGCCTCGGCGACTTGGACCGCCATTTTGTGTTGAACAACTGGCTGCCAGGACCGCTGCCGCCGAATATTGACAACCTTTTTCCGATGCTGGGGAACTGGGGTCCGCCGCAAACCATCAGCGAACTGGCCAATCAGTTTCCGCGCCTGGTCCAACAAAGCTGGGGCACCAACCGCTGGCAGTCTCGCACGCATTTTCTGCTGCCGGACATCACGCTGAGTTCCGCCGTCGTCGCTTACGGCGGGCGGATGGACATGCCGCTGACGGCCGATCTGCCGGGCGACCGCAAATCGGTGCGCTGCTACTTCATCGCGGACGGCCGCGACGATCCCTACGGCCAGAAAAAAATTCCCGCCGGCGCACACCAAAAGACTTTTCATCTGGACCCGTTCTGGGCCGCCGCCCAGCGCCGCGCCGATGCGCTCGGCTTGGCGATTTACCGGGCCAAGGACATTCCGACGAACGCCACCACCTTGGTTTCAAATTTTGTGATGCCCATGAACGTGGACTCTTTTTGGATTGGCAACCGGCGCGTAGTTTTTTCAACCAACGAGCCAGCCAGGCTGCCGGTGCAACCGGGAGAAGCCGTGCTCTTCCGCAAAGGCGGCGCGGTGCTCGGCCTGCGCGTGCCATGGTCGCGCGGGCTGGATGGGCTCGCGGCACAAACTTTTTTGATCTATGACGGCAACCTCTTCGGTGCCGTGCGATTGGCGGTGGAGCACGTCGCGGCCGGCACGCGGCCTCAATACAGCGGCCACAACGCCGGCGCGGCCTTTTGGGTCCGCATCGGCAATGGATTAAAAACGGATGCGGACTTTTCGCGCTGGGGCCGGCAGTTTGCCGAAGCCGAGGCTGAAGTCGAAGCCCGGCCGGAAAGCCTCCGGTTAAAAATGGCCGGCACGGATGGGCCGATTTCGGTGGCAGCCAACGCCCCATGGTCGGCACCTGAATTCATTGACCCTGCACCGACAAGATCCGTGCTCGCTTTGGACGGGAATGACATTGCCGGAACCGCATTGCGTTGAGGTGAACGCCGCCGCCTGCGGAAGATTTCGGCGATTCACCAACCGATCCCGATTAGTGGCCAAAAGGATTGCGCCGGGCCGCCAGCCAAAAGACCAGGCCGAACAACAGCGGGAGCAGGAAAATTAACACGATTTGCCACCGAAACATGCGTTTCTCCCACCTGGTTTTTCTGCTTTTATCCATGAGGCTATCTTTTGATTGTAATTGGATTGATTGATCGTGGAAAGGCGCTCGGCGAACAGTCTTTGTCCGCCGAGAATTATATTTTGTTTAGTTCAGCCGTCGCACTAAGGCACCGGTATGCAATATGAGCGTTGGTTCAGACCCGTTGGATCAAGCCGCGTTTTTTAAGATGGCGAGGAACTGCTTCATCGCCGGCGAAAGCACCCGGTTTTTTTTGTAGATCGCCGCAATCGGCCGGAAGAATTCGCCGTCTTGAATTTCAACGCAGGCCAGGGTCTTCTTGTCAATCTCCTGACGAATCGTGCTTTGCGGCACGATCGAAATGCCGGCATCAATTTCCACCGCGCGTTTCACCGTTTCCACATTGTCGAATTCCATCACATGCGGCACTTCCACGCCGTGTTCCCGCAAAATCCGGTCCAGCGCTTTGCGCGTCGGCGTGTCCGGCTCGAAGCTGATGAATTTCTGCCCGTCCAGCGCTTTGAGCTTGATGGCTTTTTGCTTGGCGAACGGATGCTGTGGATGGCAGACCAGCACCAGCGGCTCTTTGCGCAGCGAAATAATTTCGAGCTTGGGATCTTTCACCGGATAGGCAATGAGGCCCAGGTCCACGATGTTGCTCATCACATCCTCATACACCTGTTTCGCGCGGCGATACTCCACATGAATGTTCACGGTCGGGTAGCCCTGCATGAATTTTTTGATATACGGCGGCAGATCGTGCAAGCCAATGGAGTAAATCGTCGCCACCCGAATGCTGCCGGAAATAATATCCTTCAATTCCATCAACTTGCTGTTCAGCGAATCATACGCCGCCAGGATTTGCTTGCTGTAATCATAGAGCTCCTGGCCTTCGCGCGTGAGGCGGAACTGCTTTTTGCTGCGTTCGACCAGCAGCGATTTGAACATGCGCTCCATCATGCTGATTTGCTGGCTGATGGCGGACTGGGTGACGCCGCTGATTTGGGCGGCCTTGGTGAAGCTTTGCGTTTCGACCAGATCGCAATACATTTTCAGACTTTCGATTTGCATAAGTAATTTTTAATATAATTGCCTCAGCCAGTCAAGACCAGTCATTTCATTGGCTTTTTTGATTGATCCGTAGCTGGGCCGGCCAACGAGCACCGAAAGCATCGGCACCTTTGCACTTGCGCTCACAACCATTCTCGCCGGCGCAAAAGATGAATCACTGCGTCAGGAGACGGTAAAACCGCTGCGAAAAATTCGTCGCTTGCGCATCGCTGAAATTAAACAGTCCATTGGTGTCAGCCGTGTTGGTGGTCAGCGGCAGCCAGCCAATCGGCGGCTGCAGGTTCGTGGTGCCCAACAGCACACAAGTGCCGCCCGCCGCGCCCGTGGCGATCAAACTGAAGGCTCCGTTGCTTAACAGTCCCAAGCCGTTGAAACCTGGCGGCGGATTGATCATCAGCGTCGCCACCAAACTCGTCACTGATCCGTAATTGTTGGTGATCACTACGGTGTAACTCGCAGCGTCGCCCACGCTCACCGACGACAAATGATAACTCGTGGTGTTCGCGCCCGGAATAAAAACACTGTTTTTGCACCATTGATAAGTCAAAATTGGAGAACCGCTCGCGCCCACGCTGAAGCCGGCCGGGCCACCCAAGTTGACCGCCAGACTTTGTGGCTGGTTGGTAATGACCGGCAAAGCTCCCACAAAAATTACACCGCTGGTCGCCCATTGCGTCGTATCCCAGACCAGATTCGTCGTCAGCGCCGGCAAATTTTTGCCACTGAAATTGCCACTAAAAGAACTGGCGTTAAATAAGTCAAAACTGTCGCCTGCCGCCAGCGCATTGGTGCCAATATTAGTAACCGTGAGCGTGCCGCCCAAGGTCAGCGTGCCAGTGACGGATAACAGATCGTTGCTCAAAACGCCGCCGTTCTTGCTCAACTCCAATATGCATTTGGATCCAGAATTGAGGGCCACGCTGCTGCCAAATACAAGTTTCCCAAGGCCGGCATCGCCGGGAGCAATCGTGCCACCGCTATTAACAATAGTGGCACCATTGATCACACCCACACCCGCGAGTGTGGCGTTATTGGCCACCGAGACAGTATTGGTGCCCAGCGAACCATCTATTTGCAAGGTTCCGGCGCTGATCGTCGTCGTGCCGCTGTTAGTCCAAGCCCCACTGATAGCCATGATGCCCGCACCGCTCTTTGTCAAAGCTCCTGTATCATAGGCATAGCCGGTAGCCAGTAAGTCCGCCGATCCCGTGCCGCGCGCGATATTAAACGTGCCCCCACTGACAAAATTAACCGGCAGACTAATAACCGAAGGATTTGCGGCCGCCAATGTGGAATAGGTGCCGCCGGTGGTGCGGATTTCGCCAGCCCCCATTAATACACCTGCCGTCAAAGTTAGACCGCTGACGTAATTTTCGTGATCAAATTGGAGCGTGCCGCCGCTGCTCAAAGTAGCTGAGTAACCGCCGGCTCCGGCCCCAAATCCGTGGGCGACGGAAAACTCCGCCACCGCCCCGTTGCTCACAATGAGCGAGCCGGAACCAATGCTGCGGTTGGCATACCAGCCGCCGCCCGTCGCCAGCAGTCTGCCCCCGTTAACAATGACCGCGCCAGTATTGGTGTTGCCGCCAGAGATGGTGAGCGTGCCCGGACCAGACTTGATCAACTGGCCGCCGCCCTTGAGATATGCGTCAATTGTGGCGTCGTTATTGGCGGTGATGATGACCGCGCCGGAGAGAATCAGATGACTGGTGCCGTTCGCGCTGCTGGAAACATCGTAGTTGCCGCCGTTGTTCGCGTTGAACAGGATGCCTGATGGTGCCACGTCATTCGTGATCGTGGCCGTGGAGTTCGTGGTGGTGCCCGCGCCAAACACGGCCAGTTTATTATCCGACCAAGCTATGTTGGCTGCGCCGTTCCACCACGTCGCGGAACTGCCGCCCCAAGTTCCATTTCCGTCCTGTGCACCGGCAATCCCGCCGGCGTCCCATTCGAAAGCTCCGCCAGACGCCGGAGTAATCACGCAACTGGGTGTGCTGGCAGCGGAACTCCCATAACTGTTGCTGGCCACCACCGAGTAACAATAATTGGAACCAGCGACCAAGCCAAGATCAAGATAATTAGTTCCCGACACTGCGCCGATGACATTTCCGTTGCGGCTCAAGATATAACTTGCGGCATAGCTCGCAGCAGACCAAGTTACGCTCACCAAATTAGTAGCCAAAGCTGTCGCCGTCACTGTCGCCGGAGTCGCCGGTATCGGGTTGACGCTGACAAATGCCGGGGCGGAGCTGATGACATTAGTCGTATCATAAACCAACTGGGCGAACAGGGTGTAAGCGCCGGCGGAAACATTCGTCCAATAGAAACCATAAGGTGCGTTGCTCGAAATTCCCAGCAAGTTCGCACCGTTGTAAAACTGAACATAGTTGATGCCGTGTCCATTGGTGGCGACGCTGGTGCTCAAATTAATGGTTGCCGGCGTGCCATATCCAGTGCCGCTCACCGGACTGATCAGGCTAATCGCCGGTGGCAGCGCCTGCTGTGCCGCCGCAACAATCTGACTGATTTGCGCTGGTGTCAGCGTCCGGTTGTAAATTGCAATTTCATCCAGCGTGCCATTGAAACGACGCGACGAGCTGTTCGGATCATAACCAAAATAAAAACTGCCGCCAAAGGTCCGTCCGCTATTCGTCACGGTGTTTGTCTTTGCGGTCAACACGGAATTAGTGGCCATGTAAATAATCGCCCGCGTCGGCTCAATTGTCAGTGCCATAAACGCCCAGACGCCGTTGGTTGGCAGATTTAGGCCGGTGCTAAAATTGTAATCACCGCCATTGTCGTTCCAACTATAGCGTAACTCGACATTGCTGCCGTTATTATCTACCATCAAACCCGTGCCGTAGCCGCTGCCGCGACTGAAGACGAGTCCCGACCACGAAGTTTGCGCGCCATTGCATTTCACCCAGCCCGTGATGGTGAAATTGGTGGTGTTGAAATTAATACCCGGAATAGAAACATTCGCGTCTGTGCCGTTGAATTGCGCGCCAAGATTGCCGCTCTCGAATCCGGTGAACGGAAAATTGGTCACGCCTGGCACGCCAAACACGAGGCCGCCTTCACCCGTGCCGTTGAAACTGCCCGCCGAATCAAAAGCTGTCGGACCGGCAGTTTCGTTAAGCCGCCAGTAGCCGGTCGGATTGTTCGACAGAATCTGCGCGGTCGCCGGCGGCGCAGTAAGCACGGTCAGCGTGGCCGTGGCCGCTGCGGTGCCGTTGGAGTTATTCAAAATCACCGTGTAAAGACCCGAAGCCGAAGCTTGCACATTAGTCAAATTCAAGGTCGAGTTAGGCGCACCATTTATGTTTAGGTTGTTATACTGCCACTGATAAGTGAACGGAGCGTTGCCGCTCGGCACGGCCGTTAGCGTTTGAGTTTGCCCCGCATAAATCGTGGCCGCCTGCGGAATCACCGCCACCCCGGGCGGCCCGACCAGATTGCCCGTCAGGCTGACATTGTTGAAACTCGCCCAGTGGACGCTGGGATTGGCGGATGGTCCGGCATAAGTAAAAAAACCGGCATAAACCGTCGTGCCAAAATCGGTGAGCGTGTTGGTGTTCACCGGTGTCCAAGTTACTCCGTCCGCCGAGACCGAACTGGTGAACGTATTGCTCACGCGCTGGAGCTTGAACCATTTCTGGCCGCCTAGATTGCTGGAAGAATAACCGCCCCCGCCATTGACCATCGTTTCATCCTGATAATACGCGCCGCCGTCCACCTGGCCAAAAACAGCGGTGAACGGCGCGGTGCCGGTCTGACCCCACGGATAACCCGGCACCATGTTAGTATTGCCGCGAATAATGATTCCCGCCTGCCAACCGGAACTCGGCGTCGAGCCGTCCGGTTTTGCCGCAGTGCTAGGCAGTCCCGATAAGTGAGCAATTAATGTGCAATCACCACTAACTTGCCGGGTAAGCAGATTCATACCGTCGCCGATCAAGGAGTAAGTGCCACTGGCGATGCTCGCGCCGTTCGGATAATTATGATAGAAGATCTGCCCGAACTGCCACGGAGCCAGCGTCATGTTGGTCGTCGTCACCGAGTTCGCCGCCGAATCAATTACGTTCGTTCCGTTGTAAAATACCCGGGCCCGAATCGGATTGTTATTGTTGTTCCAGAAAAACGAACTGACATTGTAAGGTGCGGCTGCATCCTGCGCCCAGTAATTATTACCCACATAAAACTGCACGTTGTTAATAGTGTTTCCGTTGGCCGCAACCGCTGCGCTCAATGACACGCTCGCGCCGGAAGTAACAGCACCGTTCGTGGGCGACGTGATGCTCACGACCGGCTCGCCGCCGGGCACGCGCACAAATGCGCTATCTGCCACGATGGTTTTGGCGATTCCAGGACCTTCATACGAAAGCGTCAGCGTGTCGAAATAGTCACTGAATAGCCCCGTAGGCTGCGTGTCGCAAAAATATTGGACGTTGACCAAATGATAGCCCGGCTGCAAGCCAATCCAGCCGCTCAAGTCCGACGGACTATGTTCACCGTCCCAGTTAACAACCGGTTGACCGTCCACAAACAATTTGCTGCCGGCGTCTGAATTCAGCGTGAAAGTATATAGTCCGCTCGTCGGCACATTGATGTAGCCGGTGTAATTAAATGCATAACCATCGCGGCGACGGCGTGCCGAAAGATCCAGATTGTTGACCGCGCCATTATACACCGGCGTCAGCGCGGCGAAGTTCGGCATGGACGACCAGTTCGTGCCGCTGCCGGAGCCATAGACATTGCTGGCGGATTCGTAATAGGCATAGCCTAATCCGTTCACCGCGCCAGGAACGCTGGTGGCGGCGAGCAGGCTGGCATTGGTCGGCGTCAAACCAATCGGCGCGTTGGTCTGGTTGAAAATATCAATGACCGTCAGTTTTGGAAATGGCGTGGTGACGCCCGGAAGGTTCAACAGCTTTTGTCGCGCATCGGGTGCGATGTCGAAAAATGTCAAGGCCACCGTGCCCGTGTAGCTGGCGTTGGTATAAACATCAATTTGATAGGCGAACTGCGGCGAACTGTTCGGAGCCATCTGCCATTGCACGACCAGTTGTGTGCTGGTAACAGTTGCGCCATAGTTCGTCACCAGAATCGGATCAAAAAACGTAGGCACCGCCGGCTGGGTGATGGTGAAGGTAGGCGACGATTGGCCGGTATTGGTTATTGAGCCGGTGTAAACTCCATTGCTCTTGCAAGTCTCGTAATAAACTGCGGTATTGGTTTCTATCAGTCCCACGTTCTCAATGCCGCCACCGTGGTTATAGACGTAAAACTGGTTGCCGCTGTTCCACGCTCCGTTCTTGTGGTAATAACAATTACGGTAGTCCGTCCGCTGCGGCTGGGAACCGCCGGTGGCGTTTTCCTGAAAGCCCATCAAACCATCAATACCCGTGACGGTGAACGGCAGTTGGACCGTTGCCATGTGATACCATGCACCTGTCACCGGGTCCCGCAACCAAGTGCCGGCATAACCTTGGTGCGGCGTGGCGCTCACCGGTTGCCAGGTGCGAAAAGCCAGGCGATACCAGACATTGGTCTGCCATGCCGTCCAGAGTCCCGGCGAACGGAAGATGGTGCCTTCGCCAATGGTTGGCATCGAGAATGTGTTCGGACTGGTGTAGCCGGAATGGATGGTGTCCGTAATGTTCACCGGGCTGCTCAACGGCCAGAAGCTCCAGTTGATCGTCTGCTGCGTGGTGACCGGATTCGGCGAACCAGCCGCGGGCAATGCCAAACCATTGTAAAAGTAACCGCTCGTGCCTTCGGTGCTGGTCCAGTCATCGCTCAACCAGGTGTTGTAATAGGTGTTATTCCAATACGGCCAGCGGATTTCCTGCACGATGCCGTCGGAACCACTTTGCACATTGCTGAAGTAATGATATTCGGCGCGGGCCAGAGTTGAAAAAAGCACGGTTGCCAGAAGCAATCCGTTCGCCAGGCGATAGCTGGTTGATTTCATAAAAAATGGTGACTTCAATCCTCCCGCTAAAAGCCAAAACGAAAGCATCTCGGCCGGTCATTTATATCTTATCCGGCTGGGCCTCGATGACCAAAACCTCAAACGGTTTCAACTTAAACCGGGTTTCTGTGCCGGCGGTCAGCGCGGTGGGTTCGAACTGCTGATCCTTGAACGGGTTGACAATGGTGAAAATTTTTGCCGCGTCGGCGGGAAGCTCAAACGCCTTTGCCGGATCAATTTTTATTTCCTGCGCCCGGGCCGACGGATTGCGCAAGGTCAAAATACCTTTCTTCGGCGACCAAGCAGCCCAGCCATAGACTTGCCGGTCAGCCGGCGCGCCGCCAATCCAATGCGTGTCCACCAGCGTGTCGGCATTGGCGCGCGACCATTTGGCGGCTTCCGCCAGCGTGTCCCAGTTTTCCGAAGTCATCAGCGCCGGCGTGATATACATTTCCTGCAACTGGGTGCCGTTGCCAAAAAAGGCGCGCACTTCGGATTTGAAAATGTTGTTCGTGTCGTAATTCAAGTCGTGCGCCGACTTCGCGTAAATGATGCCATGCAACATCAGCGAGTTGAGCGGATATAAATCGCTCCGGCCCACGACCTCGTCGTGAACGTCATTATCTTTGTAGGAAATCCAGCGCTCGCGGGCCGGCGCGGTGCCGGAAACAAAATCGTGATCTTCGCCGCCGCGCCAGATCGAATCCGCGTGCAGCAGCCAGAATGGCGACGGCCAGGTGCCCGTGGTCTGGTTGATGTAAAGGTCCGGCTTGAGCGAGCGCAGCTCGGCGATCAGTTTCAGCATGGCCTCGAAATCGCGCAAGCCCGCGCCGGAATCGTCGTTGCCGTCCACGCCGATGCCGTCGAACTTGAACTGGTTGATGCCGTAATCTTTCACCACCTCCACGCAGCGTCCGCGAAAGCGCTCGTAATATTTCGGCCCGGCCAAAGAAAAGTTGCCGTCGCGGATTTCAAAACCCTGCGCCTGGCCAAATTTGATCCGCTCCTCATGCGGCGTGCCGTAGCCGCCCCACGGCGACAGCCAGATGCCCGGGGCCGCGCCGTATTTCGCCGCCGCCTGCCGCAGCGGCGCAAAGCCGTTCGGAAAATTGGTTTTATCAAACTGCCACAGCGTCGCGTCGTTGTCCCAGCCGTCGTCGAACAAAAAAGAATCCAGTTTCACGCCGCGCTTCACCGAAAGTTCCTCGCCGAAAGTGTTGATGACATTCAATGCCGCCGCCTCGTCATACTTGCTGAAATAACCGATGTCATACCACGAATTGTAATGCAAAAACGGCCGATACGGATGCGCGCGCTCGCGTTCGAGGTAGGCCAGAAAATCACGGCGCAACTGGCCCGGCCGCACGAAGCCGACCACCAGCGAGCAATCAAAACTCTCGCCCGCCTGAATCGCCGCGCCGCGCGGGAGGAAACAGCGCACAAAACCCATTTCCGCGCGGTTGATGGAAAGCGGATGTTCCACGCCGTAAAACGTCGTCTTGTCCGCCACCGGCGAACCGTCCACGGTGCCGGTCGCGTGTGCCGTCACGTTGGGCGTTTCCAACATGCCGACGGCTTTCAACGGAAACGATTTTTTCGCCGCCTTGAGTTCCACCTGTTCACGCAGATAACGCGAGCCGTCGCGCAAAATCGCGTGCCACGTCACCTGCAAATTGCCGTCCGCGCTGGTCAAGTTGGCAATCAGTTCCTTGCCCGGCAACCGTTCGGCAAAACGCGAGGCGTTTGGATTCACCGGCAACGGCACGATTTGCGGCTGGCCGGTGAGTTTGAATTCGCCGGCGCGCAAAATATCTCCGTTGGTCAGGACGAGGCTGAACACGTCCGCGCCGAGTTTCACCGTCTGGCCGGTCTTTTTGTCCTGCAACGCGACGGGCAGCAGCCGGCCGTTTTGGGCGTTGCCGGTGAAAATCACCTGGTCGTTGTCCAGCTTGAACTCCGCCGCGCGCAGTGTCGCGTTGGCGAGCACAACCATGCCCAAAAGCGCCATGACCCCGCCAAGTTTTTTTGCTTGTCTCATCAGATTAGAGTTGGTTTCGATCATCTTTTCCAAATCTCCCGCGCTTGTCGAGGCGACGAATTTGATGCTTAAGAATCTAGCGAATAAAAACCCCGTCTGGCATCGCACATTCGGGGGAGATGACGGCGGTGCAGAAGTCACCGCAGTCCAGACGCTCCGCGAGCGGCGAACGGTATTGGTGAGCGCGAAGCGTCTGGACTGCGCGGTTGATAAATCCGACGACCGAAATGATTGCCGCTGTTTTTACCGAAGGTAACGAAGGCAACCAAGAGCTTCGTTAGCTTGGCAATCTTCGGTTCCAATAATCCTCAAAAAATGATGTCGTCAGGTTTAATTCCCGACTTGACCGGGGAACATTGACCCGGGCAATGGCTGGCCGGGGATCAGATAGTTTGTGTGTCCCGACCAGACAACCATTGCCCGGTTGCGGACTGGCATCCGCCAGCCGCCAAGCCGCAAGCTGCGGCGTGCCACCAAAGTCAATGGGCGCGATCCCCTGCCCTTGGTGGCCGACCGCAAGAATTCCCCGAGATGGAATTTCGCGCGTTGAACCCCTGAACCGGCGTCAGGTAGCGCAGCCGTCCTCGGCTGCGAGTTCAGGCGGCGTCTCGCCGCCAGTTCGATCTCCGGGCGAGACGCCCGGCCACCGGCCAGGGCCGGTGGCTGCTTCCGCCCGCCAAAACGCCTTTTTGGCCGGACAAAGCGCGATGATTCCAAGACAAAACGCTTTAATGAAAAGACAACTCGCGATGCTTTTAACTTGAAACGCTTTAATAAAACCTCAACTCGCGATGATTTTGGAG
>CAJAQO010000189.1 GCA_903944085.1 uncultured Verrucomicrobia subdivision 3 bacterium | reverse complement strand
CCAAAGAAATAAAGGCAAGCATCAGCCCATCACCGGGTTCACTCTCATTGAACTGCTGGTGGTGATAGCGATCATTGCCATTCTTGCCGCCATGTTGTTGCCAGCCTTGGCCAGCGCCAAAGACAAGGCCAAACGCACCATCTGTGTTAGCAATCAGAAACAGATCATCATGGGATCACTGATGTATGCGGGCGATAATCGGGATAGGTTGCCCTATCCGAATTGGAATCCACCGTGGGTTGTGGGCTGGCTTTACGATCCTAGTGCGAGCAGCAGCGTGCCCGATCTAACGGTGGCACCTTACAACGTCAACCCCACGCTTGCCTATCAAGGTGGCTTGATCTGGCAATATATCAAGAACATCAGCGTGTATAAGTGCCCGGCGGACACTCCCACCAACCAACTGGGTTTTATCAAACGAACAAACAAATTCTCCACTTATATCTGGAACGGGTCGGTCTGTGGTTTCGGGGCGATCACTTATGGATATAAGACGACTGATTTTCGGCAGGACTCTTTCATTGGTTGGGAACCCGATGATTACGTTCCAAGTGGGGCGACCGCCTATAATGATGGTTCCAGTTATCCCAGTCCCACCACTGACGGTGGTTTGGGCCATCGCCACGGCAACAAAGGCGGCATCGCGATGGGCGTGGCCGGCAACACGGTCTTTGTGAAGTTCACCGATTGGTCGCTTTGGGCCAACGATCCGAACAAGAACAGTATTTGGTGCAATCCCGGCACTGTTAACGGCCATTAAGTGTTCGGGCTATGAACCCAAAATTGCGGCATTTACGCGATGATAAAACTTTGCGCCCATTTTTCGAACCATATCCGTGTTGCCGGAAATAGACTCTCCGTATTAATCACGTGACATGTTGGCTAATAACTTCAACCTTGTCGCGTTCACTTTAGCGCCAAAGTAAGAATCGTAATTCAATGCGTGGCTTGAGGCCACGCCCGCCAAAAAATCGTCACGGATTCAATATAATCCGGTAGAATCGGTTCGTATTCGCGGGGGCGGCGGTGTCCGTCACGGTCAGCGTGGGCAGCGTGGAAGTCAGATTGGTCAGCGTTATCCAGTTCGTGCCGCCGAGATTGCCCGTCCATTGCACCGAGTAATTCCGATTCAGCCAGGCGGTCCAGGTGATGACGAAGCCGTTGGTGTTTTTGACGGTGCCGAATATTTGTGGATTCGCCGTCGGGTCTGGCGCGAAGGCCACGCCGCGAAAAATCTGGTTCACGCCCGCAGTGGCAAGCGTGCTCACGGTTGAAGCTGCGCCGTTGTCGGAGATGGCCACCAACCGGTTGGTGCTGTTCTCCGCCGTGGTCGCATAAATAACCGGCTGCGCGCCGCTGAAATCCACCGCGACGCCGCGCGCGCCGATATTCGTCAGGCTGGTGAACGCATACGTCATCGCCCACGCGCTGTTGGTGAAATCCCAGCGCTGGATGCCGCCGGTGCCTTTGAGCGTATCGTCCGCGAGATAAGCGGTGGTGGCGCTGGCATTGAGCGCGAATCCATACGGACTGGCCTTGGACCCGGCGCTCAAGAACACGGCGGCATTGGTGACGGGAATGGTGGGCGTGCCGGGAATTTTCCAGAGTCCCGGCGTGGTTTTGGCCGTGCTGAAATAAAGATTGCCGCCGAGATCCTGAATAACAATGGAGTTCACGATGTTGGTTTGAACCGTGTTGGTCGGGCCGCCGCCAAAATAAAACGTGCCGCTGCTCGCGCCCGCGTCCCAATAATTTCCGTGCCCGTCGCTGGTGCCAGAACGCATGTTATTGCCGCCATATTGATTGGTTGTCACGCCGACGAACGTGAACTTTCCGAAGGCATCCAATGCGCCCAGTGCGCGCGGAACATTGGTCGAACTCGAGTTGGGCAGCGAGGATGCGCTGTTGGTGAACGCGATGTTGTAGCCGGCCAGCAGCAGCAGTCGTCCGTCCGCAGACCGTGTCAATGCGCCTTCCGAGGATGCGCTGCCGCTGATGAGCAGCGCGTTGGTGGTGTTGTCGGGAATGGCGATGCTGCCGGCGAGCGTGCCGTTGGTGGTGAACTGGTCAATGAAAACCGAATTGCCGGAACTGCCCAAGGCTTCCGTGCCGTCGCCGAGGCGCAGCACGGCGAGGTTGCCGGCAGTAAACGTCGAAGCCGATGCGTTGCCGGCGTAACTGTTTTGCGCGACGAGCGCATTTTTATCATTTTCCAAAATCAAAGGTGAATTGCCCTGCGCGCTTAGAAAACCGCCGAACGGACCTTGCACAAAAATATTCTGGCCCGCGTGCGGGCTGGCGGCGCGGGCACGAAAGGCGTTCACGTTCGCCGCCAGATACAGCGATTCACCGGCGGGAATCACCGTGCCGGGACGCAGCGTGAATTCCACCGCGCCAATCAGCCGCCAGTTGGAAACGTCCACGGAATAGGCATTCGTGTTGCGCAGTTCGACAAATTGTTCCGCCGCGTTGCCGCTCGCGGGTTTGAAATCGGTTGAACCAATCAAAACCACCGCATTGGTCGGCTGCGCCGCCGGAATGAAATCGCCGTTGAGCGTGGCATTGGTGCTGTAAAGAAAACTGCGCCGGCCGGGCAGGTAGGTGGTAACGATTTGCTCGGCGGCGGCGGGCACGATGCTCAAGCTCGTGTCGCCCCAAGTCGGCCCCCAAACCGCATTGTCCAGCGCGGCGTCATTGGGAGAAATGTTCGCCGGGTTCATCAAACTTTCGTATTTGCGAACGAGCGGTTCAAGGACCAGCGCGTTGGTCGGCGTGCCGGCCGGCAGAAGCATCGTGTCCATCAACGTGCGCAGCCGGCGCAGATACATCTGTCGGAAATCGGCGTTGGCAAAAAACAAATCGAACAGCCGGTTCGCCGGTTTGCTCTGCTGCGTGAGGTTGTAAAAATTCAGCACGTTGTTGGTGAAAATCGTGTCGGTGAAATAGCCGCTGGCATCCAGCCAATTCCGGCCCCACGTCAAATCCACGTCCCACGGCGTGATCGCCCATTCGCCGGTGCCTTCGGTGTCGCGGTAGAGATAATAATTTTTATGGCCGAGATCCTGGCTGCTCACGATGGCCATGTCGGCGAAATAACTCGCCGTCTGCGGCAGATCCAGATTGTCCCAGGCGTAAGTCACGCGGTTCGTCAGCGGCAAGGATTCATCCAAGTTGGTGATCAGCGCGGTCAGGTCGCTGGTATCTTCGTCCGTGCGCGTTTTCTTTTCGTTGCCGGACGCGGTGCTCATCTCGTTATACATTTTGTAAAGCGCGCCGTTGCCGTCGCGGCCAATGCGGTCGAGCCACAAATCGTCGCCGTGCTCGACCATGTCCTCAATGCCAAAAAACGCGTTGTTGAGCTGGATGCGGATCGGGAACGAAAACATGCTCACGCCGCCGGACAACGCGCACGCCTGCCACGTCATTGTGGTGTGCATCCGCGCCTTGTCACCGTAATTGCTCATGAAAATAACCTTGTCCTCGCGCCCGCCGCCCGGCTGGTAAAGGAACCGGTGGTCGTTCGGAAATTCAAGGTTGTGGCTTTTTTTCGGCCAGCCGACCGAAGATTGGCCGTGAACGTAAATGGTCAGGTTGTCGTAAAGCTCGTTCAGATAAAACAGCGAGCCTTGCGTGCCGGTTTGATTGTCGGCGGAGTTGGTGTCCTGGATGAACAGATAAGCGACCGGCAATTGCGATTGCACCGAGGGATCGGCCACGACCGTGCCATAATATTGCTGGGAGCCGGTGGCGTCCGGAAAAATCGGCCAGCGCGAAAGGTTGCCGGCGGAATCCGCCGCCGTGACATAATAACGAAGCAATTGTCCCGCCGCCGCCACGCCGCCAGGAATGGTGCCGGCCCAGGTGCCGTTCGTGTTGACCAGGTTCATCGGTGCGGAGACTTCCGCATTGAACATCACGCGGTAATGCAGCGTGACGTTGGTGATGGCGTTGAAGCCCGGCACGATTTGCGCCGTGACTCCGAGCGCGCCACCCGCCGCCGGCACATTGGGCGAATGTGCCGCGCCGGACATGATCGGGCCGAAATCATTTGTGCTCGTGCCGTTGGGCGCGCCCGGCGTCGGGCCGGTGAAAAATCTCCAGCCGATGCCGGTGTCGGCGATGCTCTGGCTGACCAGTTGCGCCTGCATCAAAAAATCCGTGTTCGTCGCGGCGATGTTCAACGCCTGAATTGCGAGCAGGTTGTTGCCGGCTTGCAGCCATTGTCGCGCCGCACTGACATCGAACGCCGACCATTGCACCGCCTGCGGATCAAGATGCCGCTGCGTCGCGGTGGAATTCCAAGCCAGCATGGCTGGCGCGTTCGAACTCGCGATCAAATGCCCGTTCAAATACGCGGCAAAGCCGTCGTCATAGCGCATCAGCAGTTGCAAATTGTCGAACACGGTCGGATCGGCCACCGTGAACGGGATGCGGACATAAACCGTCGCATTCGAGCCATACATTTGCGAACGCACATCCGTGGCGATGTAATTCGTGTAGCTGACCTGCTCGGCGTTGGTGGCGAGCAGCGCGGCGATTTCAGTGGTTGCCAGCGCTCGGAACCAGACGGCCACCTCGTCAAGCTGGCCCTTGAAATAATTGCCGGTCGGATCAAACACGCCGCCGCCGCCGATGTTGAAATCATATTCCGACTCGCCAAAATTTGACGCCGTGATCGGCGAATTGGTTTTCACCGGCATTCCGTCGAAATAAAGCACGAGCTGGCCGCCGCCGCCGACCGCCATGATGTAATGCCAGGTATTGTTCGCGTAGGGATAAGTTGCGGACACCGAGCCGGCGGGCGTCCAAATTTGAATCTGTGTCGAACTGCTGAACCCGAATTCCATCGTGTCGTTCTGGCCGAACAAGCCGGTGCGGCCCGGTTGCGTCGCCGTCGGATAAATCCAGCCGGCGATGGTGAACGCCGGCAAATCATTCACCAGTTCATACGGCCCGTTGACATAGGCATTCGTCCCGTTGAAATACGGTGCCGAGTTGGATGCCTCAAACATGGGAAACTGGGGCGGACGCGGCCCGGCCTGGCCTAAAATCACGCTGCCAAGGTAACCGCCGCCGTCGGACACGCCGCCGCTGCCGAGATTCACCGCCGTCACCCCATTCGTTTCGTTCAAGCGCCAGTAGGCCACCGGCTGCGTTGCCAGAACTTTCGCCGCGAACGATTCCTCCTGCGGATCCACAATGCCCGTTTCATAGCCGATGCCGTTGGTTCCCAGTTGCCAGCTTGCATCATTGAAATTCGTCTGTGTCCAAGTGGCGTCAACGGAGGAATTCGTCGGAATCCAAAAATGAATTGCCGCGTTCGTCGTGACCAGCGTGGTTGTGGTGAGTTGCATCCCGATACCATAAGAAACATCGGGAAATTGCGGCGGGAACTGCGGCGCGATTTCCGTGGCCGCCGTGCCGTCAGGCGCAAACAGCGCCAGATATTCGCCATCCGAACTCAGCTTGAAATTGGTGTGCAGCGGGGCACCCGGCGTGGTGCGGTCTTTGCCGTCGGCGAAGACGATCATAAAACTCTTCGGCGGCATGTTGGTGGCGGGGAAACGCCATTTGCCCGGATTGCCGGCGCTGTCCGTCAGCGCCCAGTTCAGCAGGCTGACAGCGTTGGTCGCCGTGTTTTGGAGTTCAATCCAATCGGAACTGTCGCCGTCTTCGTCCGTGAGCGTTTTGGTGTTGCTCGCCATGAATTCGGTGATGCGCACCTGGGCGCGAACCGGAAACGCAAAGAGGACGGCGATAAGAACGGCTGAGATGAGTTTCATGAGAGCGAAAAATAGTCTCACTTTTGCGCCGCTCCGCAATGCAAAATTTTGCCGGCGTTTCGGGAAAATGTCGGGCAGAGCAATCAGTCTGTGGCGGAAATGTTGCCGCGTGATTTCCGCAGTGCCGGCCGGAGCACGAACGAACGCTGCGCTTCCCGAAACCGAGCAGACTGGCAAAACGAAACATGGCCACCGACACCGGAAAATCGCGCGCTTGATTCGGGCTTGGAAAGTATGCTGGCGGCGGAATCGCATAGCCAATCGGGGGCGCGCATGAATTAAAAGACTTGCCCAACAATTTTTTTTCGCCGAAATTTCTGAACGCGCAGCTAAACCAACCAATCAAATAAAATTATGGGACGTATTTACAACAACATTGTCGAAACCGTCGGCCGCACGCCGCTGGTCAAACTGAACAAAGTTACCGCCGGCCTGCCGGCCACCATCGCGCTCAAGTGCGAATTTTTCAATCCGCTCGGCAGCGTCAAGGATCGTATCGGCATGGCGATGATCGAGGACGCCGAGAAGCGCGGCATTCTCAAAAAAGACACTGTCATCATCGAGCCGACCAGCGGCAACACCGGCATCGCGCTGGCTTTCGTTGCGGCGGCGAAGGGCTACAAAATTATTTTGACGATGCCGGAAACGATGTCGCTGGAACGTCGCACGCTGCTGGCAATGCTCGGCGCGAAGCTGGTTTTGACGCCTGGCGCGGAAGGTATGAAAGGCGCGATTGCCCGCGCCGAAGCGCTGGCCAAGGAAACGCCGAACTCGTGGATTCCGCAGCAGTTCAACAATCCGGCGAATCCGGAAATTCACAAAAAGACCACGGCCGTGGAATTGTGGGAAGACACCGACGGCAAGATTGATATTTTGGTCGCGGCCGTCGGCACGGGCGGAACGATCACGGGCTGCGTCGAAGGCATCCGGCCGAAGAAGCCTTCGTTCCAAGCCATCGCGGTGGAACCGAAAGATTCACCGGTGATTTCGCAGACGCTGGCCGGCCAGCCGGTCAAGCCCGGGCCGCACAAGATCCAAGGCACGGGCGCGGGTTTCATTCCGCAAAATCTGCATTTGAAGGACAGCGCGGGAAATTCGCAGATCGTCGAATGCGTTCAAGTCAGCAACGACGACGCGTTTGCGATGGCGCGGCGACTGGCGAAGGAAGAAGGTTTGCTCGTCGGCATTTCCACCGGCGCGAATGTCGCAGCCGCGATCGAAATCGCCAAGCGTCCGGAAAACAAGGGCAAGCTCATCGTCACCATCGCCTGCTCGACGGGCGAACGTTATTTAAGCACCGCGCTCGCCGCCGAGGCGAAGGCGGAAGTGGGCGGCTGAAGGATTGCCAATTTTCACGGCGCGCAAATTCTCCGGAATTTGCGCGCCTTTTGTTTTGGCCGCCGAAAAATAGTTGTTGCGTTTCACGGCGTTTATGCGTAATTAGAAGCTGTCGAAGGTTCAAAGTCTGCGGCTTCTGGCGGCGGACGTTTTCCAAAGTTCACTTTTCCAACAATTTTTCGGAAGGGTTTCAGCCTTCGGCCACAACACATTGTTATGAGCGAAACGCAAGCAAACGGCGATAAAACGCCCAATCCAAATTACGGCGCGGGCTATCTCGAAATTTCCGAGAAAGGCTTCGGCTTTCTGCGCACGGCGCAAAACCATTTTCATCCCAAGCCCACGGACATCTTCGTGACGCCCGACACGATTCGCCGCAGCTTTCTGCGCGAAGGCAGCTTTGTCGAGGGCGCGACGCAGCCGCCGCATCGCGGCACCAGTCCGCAACTGAAAACCGTGGACAAGGTCAACGACATGGTGTTTCAGGATTACACCAAGGCGGTGCGCTTTGAAAACCTGACGAGCATTGACCCGGTGGAAAAATTTCAGCTCGAGACCACGCCGGATTTGCTGGAGACGCGCGTGATTGACCTCGTCACGCCGATTGGCAAAGGCACGCGCGGCATCATCGTCGCGCCGCCGCGCACGGGCAAGACCACCATTCTCAAACAAATCTGCAACGCCATCACCACGAACCATCCTGAAGTTCACGCGATGGTTTTGCTGATTGACGAACGCCCGGAAGAAGTCACCGATTTTCAGCGTTCGGTGAAAGCCGAAGTTGTCGCCTCCTCGAACGACATGGAACTGGAAACGCACGTTCGTTTGTCGCGTTTCATGATCGAGCGCTGCCGGCGCATTGTTGAATCCGGCAAGGACGTTTTTGTGCTGATGGATTCGTTGACGCGCATCGCCCGCGCCTACAACAGCGTTCACGGCGGCAGCGGCCGCACGATGACCGGCGGCGTGGACGCCCGCGCGCTGGAAATTCCGCGCAAGATGTTCGCCTCCGCGCGCAAGATTGAAAACGGCGGCTCGCTCACCATCATCGCCACTGCGCTGGTGGACACCGGTTCGCGCATGGATGAATTGATTTTCCAGGAATTCAAGGGCACCGGCAACATGGAGCTGATTTTGGACCGCAAGCTTTCGGATCGCCGTTTGTATCCCGCGATTGACATTCCGAAATCCGGCACGCGCAAAGAGGAAAAACTTTTTCCGGCGAAAAATCTCGAAGCCATCCGCAAGCTCCGTCGCACCATGGTGGATTTGAACCCCATCGAAGCGATGGAAACGCTCACCGCCGCGCTCAAGAAATTCAAGACCAACGACGAATTTCTGGCGAAGATGGCGACGTGAAGCGCAGTCGTTTTTTTATTTTTCGCATTAGCACCCGGCTTTAGCCGGGTGACAAAACCCGTTCAAAGCGCAAAACTGTTTTAACAGTTTCTTCATGCAAAAACCGCTGAAGCAGTTAAAGTCTTCAACGCCAAAAGCACCCGGCTGAAGCCGGGTTTTAATGAAAAGCAAATGAAGCTTGAACCTGCCATTCAGCACTCGCGTCCGCCGCTGGAGCGGATGTTGCGCATTCACCAGGCCTTGCAGGCCGGCGGTTTTCCCAACGCCAGCAAGCTTGCGCGCGAGGTTGAGGTTTCCACCAAGACTATCCACCGCGACATTGAGTTCATGCGCGACCGGCTGAACCTGCCGATCGAATTTGCCCCGGCCAATAACGGTTATTTTTACAACGGCGAAGTCAGCGGCTTTCCCACGATGCAGATCACCGAGGGCGAAATTTTCGCGCTCGTCGTCGCCGAAAAAGCCTTGCAACAATATCGCGGAACCAGTTTTGAGAAACCGCTCTTGAGCGCGATCAGAAAAATGGAGCAGGCTTTGCCCGATACCATTTCGCTCAATCTTGCCGACATTGAACAGACGATTTCCTTCCGCACGCGCGCCGAGCCGATTCTCAATCTCGAAATTTTTGACACGCTCGCCAAGGCCGTCGCCCAACGACAGCAGTTGGAATTGCATTATCGCAAGCCCGGCCAACCGGCGGAAAAGCGGCTCGTGGACGCATATCATTTGGCGAACATCAACGGCGAGTGGTATCTCTTCGCCTACGACCACGCGCGGAAAGATCTGCGCACGTTCGTTCCGGCGCGGATTCAGTCCGTCAAGCCGACCGGAAAAAATTTCGAGCGCACGCAAAAATTTTCACTGGAAAAAAGATTGCGCGACAGTTTTGGCGTCCACGCCGGCGAAGGCGAATTTGACGTGGTCATCCGCTTCACGCCGCGCGCCGCCGATTACATCCGCGAAAAAAAATGGCATCCGTCGCAAGTGCTTCGTGACTTGAAAAACGGCGCGGCGGAATTGAAAATGAAGCTGTCCAGCCTCGCCGAAGTGCAGCGCTGGGTGTTGAGCTGGGGCGGCGACGCGAAAGTTTTGCAGCCAAAGGAACTGGTGACCGCTGTCCAACAGGCGGCGGAGGCGATCCTGAATCCACCGCGCGGAATGTTTTGACCGCCGGGAAATCTCGACTAAGCCGTCTGTGGACCGAACGCGTGATGGCACTGAAACCAGTTTGTCTTGGTTCAGGCTGGGCAAAAAAGGCTGGTTTGAGAAATACGCAACTTATTGATAATTAGCATTGTGCGATCTTGTTGTGAACAGCGCACGCAACTTTCGAGTCTATGAATTGTTAGATGAATGGCCCGTTAGACTAAAAAAAATCTTATGAAAATTCGCTTTTACACCAAAACATCAATTGCGTTGGCCGTGGCGATTGCTGCGGCCGCCGCAGCGGTCAGCCAGGCACAGGAGCAACCCATTCCGCCGCCGACGGCGGCCAGCGCGTTGCCGGCTGACATTGTGCCGGGCAGCCCGCTGGCGGAAGTGGTCAAAATGGTTCAGGCGGGCGTGGATGCGGACACGATCAAAACTTATATTCTCAATTCGCAAAGCGCATTCAACTTGGACGCGGACAAAATTCTTTTTGTGAAGGATGAAGGCGCTCCTTCTGACCTGATCAATGCGATGATGGAACGCGATAAAATTTTATACGCCAGCACCCTGACGCCGGCTCCGGTGATGACAAGCCCGGCTTCGCCGGTGCCGGACACCGCGCCGCCGGCTGCGGATGTAACCGTCAATTATTTCAACGACACGCTCACGCCCTATGGTTCCTGGGTGGAGGTTGACGGCTATGGCCGCTGCTGGCGGCCGACGGCGGTGGTTTATGATTCCGGCTGGCGTCCCTACTGTGATCGTGGCCATTGGGTTTATACCGACTGCGGCTGGTATTGGGATTCGGATTATTCGTGGGGCGTGACGTTTCACTACGGTCGCTGGTTCCACCATGCGCGGTTGGGCTGGTGCTGGTATCCGGACACCGAATGGGCGCCATCGTGGGTGACCTGGCGTTCCGGCGATGAATATTGCGGTTGGGCACCACTGCCGCCGTTTGCGGTGTTTCGTCCGGGCGCGGGATTTTTTTATCGCGGCGCGAGCGTAGGCGTTGATTTTGATTTTGGGCTGGACGCCGGATATTTCATGTTCGTGTCGCCGGAACATTTCTGTGACCGTCATCCGCGATCGTTTTGCTTGGAGCCATCGCGCGCGAGCGTGGTTTTTCATCAAACCCGGGTGCTCAATGATTTCAATGCCAGCGGTCGGGTGATGATGAACCGTGGCATTGGCGTAGAGCGCATCAGCAGTGTGACCCACCGTCAGATTGAGCCAGTTCACGTCGGTGAACTGCCAAACGCCGGCCGGCAAGGCTGGCGCGGGGAAGGTTTCAACCGGCCCGCTCTGCATGGAACGGTTGAGAATAATGGTGGCCGGAGTTTTTCCGGCGGCAACGACCAGCTTCGTCACGGGCCGGCCATGCGCCCGGAGCCGAACCATAACGGTGGGCCAGTCGCGCCGGTGCGTTCGCAGCCGGCGGAACCAGCCGGCAACCACCCCAGCTCGCGCGGGCCGGAAACGCCCAATCACTCATTGAATTCGGCGGTGGTGCCGAATGGGAACCCATCGCCGAACAACATTGGACAAACCGGCGATCGGCAGCAACGACCGAACAACCTGCCGGCGACGGGGATTGGCCATGCGCAGCCGGTGACAACGACTCCGCCGTCGGGCACCGTTCCGCCCATGCGGCCAAGCAACCCCGTTCCGGTGACGGGCCGCACTGTTTCGCAAAATGACTGGCAGCAAAATCGCGGTGTTGAAAAGCCCGTCGTGAGCGCGCCGTTGGAACAGCATCAGTTTGTCGCCCCGAGTCAGCCGCATGTCGAGGCCGCGCCGCGCAGCTATAGTCCGCCGCCGGCTCCACCGGCTCCCGCGCCCAGCCAGCCGCAAAACGCGGGCGGCGGTTCCAATCGCGGTTCGGACAAGGACAAACCAAATCATTGAGGGCAGCGATTGCCGCGCCGCGATGGAAACATCGCGGCGTTTTTGCTTTTGCAACCTGGCCGCCGCTGGCAACCTTTTCGCGTGGGATTTTCCGTGCAACAATTTGAGCAGATGAAGGCGCGCCTCAACGGCAAGCGCGTGGACGCTTCCGCGTTGCCTCGCGCCTCGCGCCCCGCGCCTCGCAGCTTGAATCAGGTCATTCTCGGCATTGACCCGTCGTTGCGCGGCACCGGCTACGGGATCATCCGCACCGGCAAGCCCCATCCGACCGTGCTGGCGCACGGCACCATTGCCTGTCCGAAAGATTGGGAGCGCTCGCGCTGTCTCGCCAGAATTTCGCAGGCGCTCCGCGATGTGCTGCTGGAATTCAGCCCGGAGGTCTGCGTGGTGGAAGGCTTGTTTTTTGCGCAAAATTTGAAAACGGCCATCATCATGGGTGAGGCGCGCGGCGCGGCGCTGGCGGCGGTGGGCGAAACAGGCATTGATATTTTTGAAATCGCCACGCGCAAAGTGAAGCAGGCCATCGTCGGCTACGGCGCGGCGCAAAAAATCGCCGTCGCCAAAATGGTGCAGCGGCTGCTGAACCTGGCGGAGCTGCCCGCGCCCGACGCGGCGGACGCACTGGCGCTGGCGCTGACCCATGCGCAGGAAAATTCGCGGCACGGTTTGACACTGCCAAAAAGAATTTAGTTTTATGGAATTTCGTTGTCCAAATTGCAATGCGCCGATTTACAGTCGCAAAAACAAGATTTGCGGTGTTTGTGAAAAACCTTTGCCCGAAGAACTGCTTTTGAACGACGAACAAATTGCGCTTCTAAAAAAACAGATGGAACAAGAAGAAAAAAGGCCAATGAATTTCATTTGCCTGATTTGCCAGGCAATTCAAGCGGAGCATCATTTCTCTGAAATATGATCACTTTTCTCCAAGGCAAACTCGTCGAGTCGCTGCCCACGCAAGTCATCGTGGACGTGAACGGCTTGGGCTACGAGGCGCTCATTCCGCTGTCGTCGTTTGACAAATTGCCGCCGCCCGGCCAGCCGGTGAAGCTGCTCACGCAGCTCATCGTCCGCGAGGACGCGCACACGCTTTACGGTTTCATGTCGGCGGCGGAACGCGATTTGTTCCGGCTGCTGATCAACAACGTGAGCGGCATCGGCCCGAAAACGGCGTTGAACATTTTGAGCGGCATGAATGCCATCACCTTTCGTGGCGCGGTGGCGAACGGTGACGTGAAAGCGCTTTCGCAGATTTCCGGCGTCGGCAAAAAAACCGCCGAGCGCATCGTTGTCGAACTGCGCGACAAGATCGGCGCGGCTGGCGCGCTGGAAGCCGCGAGCGCCAAACACGCGCTTTCGCCGGACGACCAGAAAACCAACGACGCGACGCTCGCGCTCATGGCGCTGGGCTTCAAACAAATCGAGGCGCATGATGCGGTCCATGCCGCGCAGACGATGTTGGGATCATCCGCGACAGTTGAACAGCTCGTGCGCGCGTGTTTGAAAAAAGGTTGAGATGTCGCAAGCCCCAAGTCCAAAAGCCAACGTCCCCAGGCGCAGCGGGGTGGTGATTCCGCACGCACCCAAATGGCATCAGCGGCTGGGGGCGTTTCTGCTTTTCATGTGCTTGCGCGCGCTGCTGCTCACGGTGCGCTGCCGGCTGCGGGTGCCGTCGGAATATTTTTCTCCCGGCGCGCCGGCGCCGGTGATTTTTTGCCTGTGGCACAACCGGCTGGCGACGTGCATCAAAGTGCTGGCGATTCACCGACGTCCGCACAATGCCGGCGCGGGCATGGCCGCGCTGGTGAGCGCGAGCAAGGACGGCGCATTTTTGTCGCGCGCCCTCGAATGGTTTGGCGTCCAGCCGGTGCGCGGCTCCAGCAGCCGGCGCGGCGCGCAGGCGTTGCGTGAATTGACGACGTGGGCGGAGCGCGGTTACGACCTGACCATTACGCCGGACGGTCCGCGCGGTCCGTGTTACCAAATCCAGGACGGCATCACTTCGCTCGCGCAGTTGACGGGGCTGCCGATTGTGCCGGTGGCGCTGAATTTGAACTGGAAAATTTCCCTGAAAAGCTGGGACCGGTTTCAAATCCCGCTGCCGTTCGCGCGTTGCGAAGTGTCCGTGGGCCGGGCCTTTCATGTGCCCGCCGAAGCGAGCGACGCGGAGCGGGAAAAATTGCGCTGGCAGCTTGAAACCGAATTGCGTGCCATCACGCGCGATTGAAAATGATTGCCCGTGTCAGTCTGGAAATCGCGCTGCGCAAGGAATTTGATTATTCGATTCCGGCGGCGCTGGCGGGGCAGGTGGATGTCGGCAGCCGCGTGCAGGTGCCGTTCGGGCCGCGCAAAATTCTGGGCGTCGTCACGGCGGTCGCCGAGGAGTCCGGGCAGGCGAATCTGAAACCCATCCTCAAAGTCATTGGCGGGCAAACTTTGGTGACGCCGAAAGTCCTGAAACTGGCGCGGTGGATTGGCGAATATTATTGCTGCGCGCCGGAGACCGCGCTGAAATCCGTCTTGCCCGAAGCGGTGCGCAAGGAAGACGCGGGCTGGCGCGAGCGGCTGGTCGTCCGCGTGCTGCCGGTGACCGGCGAAGTTCCGAAATTGCCGAAGCGGCAACAGGACGTCTGGACCCTCGTTGAAGAACGGCGGGAAATTTTGTTGTCCGAGCTGGTTGAATTGGCGGCCACCACGGCGGCGACGGTGCGCAAATTGGAAGATCGCGGCCTGCTTCAAATCACCTCAGAAATTTCGGAACGCGATCCGTATGCCCGGGAAACCATTTTGGCGACGCAGCCGATCACCATGAATCCCGCGCAGGCCGCCGCACTTGAAAAAATCAAGGCGGCGATGGATGGGCGGAAAGATGAAGTAAGAATGATGAATGATGAAACCAAGACCGTGCAAACAGTAGCTCCCGCTTCATCATTCATCACTCCTCATTCTACCTTTCTTCTTCACGGTGTCACCGGCTCCGGCAAAACCGAGGTTTATTTGCAGGCCATCGCGCATGCGCTGGAGCAGGGGAAAGGCGCGATTGTGCTCGTGCCGGAGATTTCGCTGACGCCGCAGACGGTCGAGCGTTTCAAAGCGCGCTTCAGCTCCGGAAAATTGCAGACGCTCGTTGCCGTGCTGCATTCGCATTTGAGCGCGGGCGAACGCCACGACGAATGGCACAAGATCCGGCAAAGCCGGGCGCGCATCGTGATTGGCGCGCGGTCGGCGATTTTTGCGCCGGTGGAACCGCTCGGACTCATCATCGTGGACGAGGAACACGAGCATTCCTACAAGCAGGAGGAAGCGCCGCGTTACCACGCACGCGACGTGGCCGTCATGCGCGGCCAGATGGAAGCGGCCGTGGTCGTGCTCGGTTCGGCCACGCCGTCCATGGAAAGTTTTTACAATTGCCAGCGCGGCAAATTCACCCTGCTGGAATTGCCGGAGCGCGTGGACAATCAGAAAATGCCGCACGTTCGCGTGGTGGACATGCGGCAGGCGATGCGCGACGGCAAAGGCCCGCCGCTGTTTTCGCCGCAGCTCAAGGAGGCCATCACCCAGCGGCTGGAACGCGGCGAGCAAACGATTTTATTCCTCAACCGGCGCGGCTACTCGACTTCGCTGCAATGTCCGAAATGCGGTTATGTGGCGAACTGTCCGAATTGCAGCGTGTCGCTGACTTATCATCGGGTTGACCAGAAGCTTTCCTGCCATATTTGCGGTCACAGCGAAAAAGTTCCCGCCGTCTGCCCGGAACCAACCTGCAAAAATCCCGCCATCCGTTACGCCGGCACAGGCACGCAAAAGGTCGAGGAAGTGCTGGCCAAACTTTTTCCCAAGGCGCGGGTGAAACGCATGGACGCCGACACGATGAAACGCAAGGACGATTACCGCCAGGTGCTCGGCGATTTTCGCACGGGCAAAATTGATATTCTCGTCGGCACGCAAATGATCGCGAAAGGCCTGCATTTTCCAAACGTCACGCTCGTCGGCATCATTTACGCGGACATGGCGCTGCACCAGCCGGATTTCCGCGCGGGCGAACGCACTTTTCAACTGCTCACGCAGGTGGCCGGCCGCGCCGGCCGCGGCGATGTGGAAGGCGAAGTGTTTGTGCAGGCGTTCACGCCGTTTCACCCGGCCATTCAATACGCGCGCCGCCACGACTTCGTGGGTTTTTACGAACAGGAAATTGAATTTCGCGAACAGTTGAAATATCCGCCGGCCAGCCGCGTTGCCTTGCTCACGCTCAAAGGGCGCAACGAGGACAAAGTAAAATTCTCCGCCGAGCATTTGAAGCGCGAACTGGAAAAAAAACTTGGGGGGTCCAAAGTCCAAAATCCAAATCCCAAAGTGACGGCAGCCGGCACGACTTTGCACTTTGAGCCTCGGACTTTGGACTTGGTCATTTCCGGGCCGGCTCCGGCTCCGCTGCTGCGCGCCGAAAATTTTTACCGCTACCAGATCATGCTGCGGACGCGTGCGATGAGCCGCCTCAGCGCGGCGCTGGCCCGTCTCAGCGCGACGCTCGTGTTCCCGGATGACGTGACGCTGGCGGTGGATATTGACCCGGTTGACTTGGGATAAAATGATTGGGCCGGCGCTGGCAGCGTGCTGTCGGGTTCGCAAATTGTTTGTTTCTTTCCGCAAAATTCTTCATGCTTCAGCAGCCATGTATTCGCCAACGCTGGATGAATTTTTGAAATTTGCGACGCAGGGAAATCTCATTCCCGTCACGCGCCGCATTCTCGCCGATTTGGAAACGCCGCTCTCGGCCTACCGCAAAATCCGCGGCGCGGGCGAATCCTTTCTGTTTGAATCTGTCGAAGGCGGCGAGCATCTCGGGCGCTACTCCTTCGTCGGCTGCAATCCGCGCGCGGTCATCCGGCAGGACGGCCAGCATGTCCAGATGATCGAGAACGGCCGCATCACCGAAAGCTCCGTCGTCGGCAAGGACGTGAAGGACGGCCTGGAAGTCGTCGAGCGCGTGATGAAAAAATATCGCGCGGTGGCGGTGCCGGGCCTGCCGCGCTTCACCGGCGGCGCGCTCGGTTTCATCGGCTACGAATTCATCCACGACATCGAACCCGTCGTGCCGCGCCCGGCGCACGATGAATTGAAAACGCCGGTGATGTATTTTCTCGTCGCCGACCAGCTTTTGATTTTTGACCGCGTGCAGCAGACGATCACGATTCTGGTCAACGCCATTCTCGACGCCGCTGAAAGCCCCGCTGACGCTTACGAAAATGCGACCAGCGAAATTGACCGCATCCTCTCGCTGCTCGAACAACCAAGCGAACACACTGTCGTCGGTGTGCCCAATGAAATTCCCGCCGTCGAATTCGAGTCGAACCAGACGAAGGAAAAGTTTTTCGCGAACGTCGAAGCGGCGAAAAAATACATCACCGGCGGCGACATCATCCAGGTGGTCGGTTCGCAGCGGTTTTCCGCGCCGGTCACGGCTTCGCCGCTAGATATTTACCGCGCCGTGCGCAATGTGAATCCGTCGCCATATTTATTTTTATTGGAGCTGGACGGCTTTGCGCTCGTCGGCGCATCGCCGGAACTGCACGTCCGCTGCGAGGAAGGCAAGGTGGAAATCCGCCCCATCGCCGGCACGCGGCCGCGCGGGAAAAATTCGGACGAAGATGCCGCGCTCGAAAAAGAACTGCTCGCCGACCCGAAGGAACGCGCCGAGCACGTCATGCTCGTGGACCTCGCGCGCAACGATATCGGCCGCGTCTGCGATTTCGGCAGCGTGCAGGTGAAGGACTTGATGTTCATCGAGCGCTACAGCCACGTCATGCACATCGTGTCGCAGGTCGAAGGAAAATTGTCGGCGGCTAAAACAAATTACGATCTGATGCGCGCGACATTTCCCGCTGGCACGGTCAGCGGTGCGCCGAAAATTCGCGCGATGCAGATCATTTCCGAACTGGAGCAGACCACGCGCGGCACTTACGCCGGCGCGGTCGGCTATTTTTCTTTCAACGGAAATTTGGACACCTGCATCACCATCCGCACCGCGCTGATCAAAGACGGCAAGGCTTACGTCCAAGCCGGCGGTGGCTGGGTGAATGATTCGACGCCGGAAGGCGAATATCAGGAAACCATCAACAAATCCATGGCGATGCGGAAGGCGATTGCGATGGCGGAAAGTTTTTCCAAAGCGTGACGCCCGAAAGGCAAGTCAAAACAGATGCCGCCTGTGAACGCTGCGGCAGTTTCGACGTTTTGGAAATCGCCGGCGAATTTTTATGCGCGGATTGCGTGGCGCTCGCCGGCTGCGGTTGTGCCGGGCATGGCAAGGATGAAACTGAATAAGAATCATTTGCAGACGCGGCGGATTTTGTTAGGTTAGGGTCGGATTGAAAATTTTATGCGGCACTGGCGTTTCATTGCGGTCGTCGGAATCTGCTTCAGCGTGGCGGTCAACGCCGCGCAAGTCGGGCTGATTAAAATTAATGGTGCCATCGGCCCCGCCACCGCCAGCTACATTGCCCGTGCCATTGACGCGGCCACTGATCAAAGAGACGAATGTCTCATCCTCCAGCTCGACACGCCGGGCGGTCTCGTGGATTCCGCGTCACAAATTGTCGAAAAATTCTACGCCGCCAAAATTCCCACGGTGGTTTATGTCGCGCCGGCTCCGGCGCGCGCTGGCAGCGCGGGAGTTTTTATCACGATGGCGGCGGATGTGGCCGTGATGGCTCCGCACACGCGCATCGGCGCGGCGCATCCGGTGGAACTCGGCAGCAGCGGCGAGGTGGAAAAAACCGACGATGTGATGAAAAAGAAAATGGAGAACGACACCGCCAGCTTCGCCCAATCCATTGCCGACAAACGGCATCGCAGCGTGGCCTGGGCCAAGTCTGCCGTGCTCGACAGCGCCTCCATCACGGCGGAAGAGGCGCTGAAAACGAACGTGATTGATTTCATCGCCGCCGATCTGCCGGATTTATTGAAGCAGTTGGACGGTCGCAAAATCAATGGCACGGCTTTGAAAACCGCCGGTGCCACCATCGTGGAAATTCCGATGAACCCGTTTGAACAATTTTCGCAACTGTTCCTGCGGCCGGAAGTGATGTTTATTTTGATGCTGATGGTGATTTACGGCATCATGGGCGAGTTGAGCAGTCCGGGCGCGATTTTGCCGGGCGTGGTCGGTGCGATTGCGCTGATCCTCGTGCTTTACATGTCGGCCATTCTGCCGGTCAACATCACCGGCCTCGTGCTGATCGGGCTGGCGCTGGTGCTGTTCATCACCGATGTTTACGCGACGACGCATGGCGTGCTGACGGCGGGCGGCATCGCGACTTTTTTCCTCGGCGCGATGATGCTTTTCAGCCAGGCCGGGCCGGGCTATGGATTGTCGCTGCGCTGGATTCTGCCGGCGACGCTGCTCACGGCGTTGTTTTTCATTTTTGTCGTCGGCAAGGGCATTCGCGCGCAACTCAAACCCGCATGCACCGGCAAAGACGCGATGCTGGGAAAAAATGTCAGCGCAATTTCACGCATTGATTCGGCGGGCGGCAAGGTATTCATTGAAGGCGAAACGTGGAACGCCGTGAGTGCCACGCCCATCGAGACCGGACAGTTTGCTGAAATTACCGGCATTGATGGCCTGATTTTGAAAGTTAAACCGAAAAACAATTAACCAAGAAAAATTATGGAACAAATTATCAGCGGTCTTATGAGAGTTTTTGGCGCATCCGCCCCAGTCATCATCGTGGTCGCGGTGCTCGTGATTTTTATTTTGCCGCAATCCGTCCGCATCCTTCGGGAATACGAGCGCGGCGTGATTTTCCGGCTCGGCAAATTGCAGGGTGCCAAAGGGCCGGGGCTGATTTTTCTGATTCCGATGGTGGACAAGATGGTGAAGATGGATTTGCGCGTGGTGACGATTGACGTGCCGAAGCAGGAAATCATGACCAAGGACAATGTGCCCGCCACGGTGGACGCGGTGATTTATTTCCGCGTGGTGGATCCGAATTCGGCGGTGGTGAAGGTGGAAAATTACTGGAAGGCGACTTCGCTCATCGGGCAGACGACCTTGCGCAGCGTGCTCGGCCAATCGGCACTGGACGAACTGCTGTCGCAGCGCGATGTCATCAACCAGAAATTGCAGGAGATCATAGACAAGCAGACCGAGCCGTGGGGCATCAAGGTCACGTCGGTGGAAGTGAAGGAAGTGGCGCTGCCCGACAGCATGAAGCGCGCGATGGCCAAGCAGGCCGAGGCCGAGCGCGAACGCCGCGCGAAAGTGGTGAATGCCGAGGGCGAATTCCAGGCCGCCGAGAAAATGGTGCAGGCCGCCGGCTTGATCGCGAAGGAGCCGATTGCGCTGCAACTGCGCTATCTCCAGACCATGCGCGAAATGGCCAGCGAACATAATACGACCACATTCCTGCCGCTGCCGATTGACTTGTTCAGCGCATTTTTGAAAAAATAGCCAATGCCTCTTTACGAATACGAACTCTGCGAAGGCGAGTGCAAAGTGTGTGGCGGAACATTCACTTTGAACCGCCCGCTGTCCGCGCCGCCGCTGACCAAATGTCCGGCGTGCAAAAAACCGGTGCGCAAGGTTTTTTCTGCCTTCAGCACGCCGCACAAGCTCAAGCCGTTGTCCGTCACCGACGCGAAGAAGGCGGGTTTTCAAGTCTATAAGCGCCTGGGCAAGGGCGAATATGAAAAGCAGTGATGTGGGTTGCTGGCAAAGTCTGGCAACAAAATTTTTCCGCGCCATCGGCCGCAACTTATTTTGAATTGATTTTGACGGTGATGGTCCATTGCTTTAGGTTGTTACGTTGAAAATGAATTTCTGCCGGGTCAATTTTCTGATGCGCAGGCTGATTTTGGCGGGCCTCGTGACCGGGGCTGCCTCAGCGCCGGCGCAGCAGACGATCCAGTTTACCAAGCCGGTGGACCAGGATTTGTCCGGCACGGCAAACGCCTTCATGCCGACAACCGCACGCCGGAATTCGGCCGGGGCGTTCAACGCGCCGTCGCCGCTGTTTGGTGAGAAAAATTCGGCGGCCAATTTTGATATTTTGCCGGGCGGCCCTAATCCCGGTGCGGTGTCCCCCGCCAGCGCGGAGCAGTGGCGGAAATTCCTGGATGGCAAAAAAAACTGGATGCTGATGACGCCGGAAGAAGTGATGGGCATTCCCACGCCGGAAAAAATCTTGGGCCTCACTGATCCAAAGGAAGATCCCAAGATGTCCGCAGAAGAACGTTTTTTGCAGCGTCAGGAGCGGCTGTCGTCGTCGGGGGCAACGAACGGGTTTCACCACCCGGACGCTCCAAGTTGGAGCGGCGATGCGGAAACCAGCCTGTTTCGCCCGGCGGACGCCAACACCCGGTTTGCGCAAACCCTAGGCGGAACGATTCCTGGCGCGGACAAGACTTTGAATCCGCTCTTCAATCCAAATCCAAACTCGCCGCCGGACATCGGTCAAAAGGCAGGCTCCGTCTGGGCCAATCCGTTTGGGATGGCGGAGCCGCTGCCCAAGCCCACGCCGGATCAACTGGCAGGCATGGACCGATTCCGCGCGTTGATGGAGCCGTCCGTCCCGGAAAAAGCGCCGGAACCGGCCCGCTTTGCTTTGCCACTGGTCGCCACGCCGGATCCGAATTTGCAAGCGTTGCCGGCTTACAATCCGGCGGGGCGTTCATTTTCAGCTTTGGAAAGCGGCATCGGTAGGCCGATGGGTCTCACCCCGCTGCCTGGACTCACCGGCCCGCGTCCCGTTCCCGCCAAAAAGTCGGCCTCACTGGTGCAGCCGCCGCCGTGGCTTTCGGATGGCCCGCAGCCTTTGGCACCTGTGCCGCGAACATTTTGAAGCCGCTTAAAAGGCGGAAGTGGTAACCATGACCTGTTCTAGTGTGGTGATGCCGTCGCGGGCACGATCCAGCGCCACCATGCGGAGCGTTTTCATTCCCTGATTGATGGCGAGCTTGGCCATTTCGCGGGTGCTGGCGCGGGCGATGATCAGCTTGCGGATCTGGTCGCTGACGGTCATGACTTCGATGACGGCCATGCGCCCGACATAGCCGGAATTTTTGCAGCGCTCACAGCCGCGGCCGCGGTAAAGCTGCACGCCGTCAAATGTGCCCGGGTCAATGCCGAGGTCTTCAAACATTTTCGGCGGATAGGTGAGCGGCTCTTTGCAGTGCGAACAGATGCGGCGCATCAGGCGTTGCGCACAGGACAGAATGATGGAGGACGAAATCAAAAACGGCGCGATGCCCATGTCGTCGAGCCGAGCGATGGCACCGGGCGCGTCATTGCAGTGCATCGTGGACAGCACCTGATGCCCGGTGAGCGCGGCTTCGATGGCGATTTCGGCGGTCTCGGTGTCGCGGATTTCGCCGATCATGATGATATCCGGGTCCTGACGCAAAATGGAGCGCAAGGCATTGGCGAACGACAATCCGATTTCCTTTTTGGTCGGCACCTGGTTGATGCCGGGAATTTGAAATTCGACCGGATCTTCGACGGTGACAATGTTCCACATCGGATTGTTCAGTTCGTTCAACGCGGAATAAAGCGTGGTCGTTTTTCCTGACCCCGTCGGGCCGGTGACGAGAATCAATCCGTGCGGCGCATCAATGGCGCTCTTGAACTGCTTGAAGGTGGACTCGTCGAGGCCGAGTTTGTCAATGCTCGCGGACAAATTGCTTTTGTCGAGGACGCGCAGCACGATTTTTTCGCCGTGAACCGTGGGCAGCGCCGAGACGCGCAAATCATAATCCTTGCCGCTGACCTTGACCCGCATGCGGCCGTCCTGCGGCAGCCGGCGCTCGGCGATGTCCAGGTTCGACATGATTTTCAAACGCGAGGCCAGCGCCAATTGCATCTGTTTGGGCGGCGGCGTGGCGTCAATCAGCACCCCATCAATGCGGTAGCGCAGGCGCATCACTTTTTCAAAGGGTTCAAGGTGGATGTCGCTCGCGCGATCCTTGATGGCCTGAAGAATAATTAAATTCGCGAGCTTGATGACCGGCGCTTCCTCGCTGGAGGCGGCGAGCTGGTCGAGGTTCATATCCTCGACCGCTTCCTTGACCGATTCGAGCGTGTCGGCGTCGCCGGCTTCCGCATCCCGTTTTTTTTCGGCGTCCTGGATGATGTCCTCCATCGAACCGCTTTTGGCGGCATCCAAGGCGTTGAGTTTTTCCGTGATGGCTTTCTCCGACGCGATGAGCGGCGCGATTTCCAGCTTGGTGATGCGCCGGACATCGTCAATGGCCAGGACGTTCAGCGGGTCGGCCATCGCGAGGAACAATTTATTATCCAGCCGGCTGACCGGAACGACCTTGTGGTTGTGCGCCGTGTCGCGCGGGACGAGTTCCACCACTTCCGGCTGAAGATTGATGCGTGCGAGATTGATCGGCGAAACATTCAGCACGCGGCCCATGCAGACCGCGAGGTCGTCGGGGCTGACGTATTGCTTGTCTTTGTCCACCAGCAGTTTTACCAGTCGCGCGCCTTCCTTGCGCTGCCGTTCGAGCAATTCCTCGATCTGGCTCGCGCTCAACAAGCCGTCCTCGACGAGCGCGTCAGCGATGCGTTCCGCGAATGATTTGATTTTGGCCATGATCAGCGGAACGCTATGCGGAGATTGGCCAGCAGGTCATTCGGCGGCGCGACATACCACAGCAACCGGTGCGTGGTTGCCTCCGCGAGTTCCTTCGCCGCCTGCTGGTTGAACGGGTTGGCCGTCGCCACGAGAATCGCCTTGCTCATCCGGTCAAAGGGCAGCACACACCAGCGCCGGCAGACTTCCGCCGGAAAGCCGCGCGACAGATCCATGTCTATGTCGTAACGATCCAGCGGCAGATAGGCCACCCGCGATTTGTCGGACAACAGCCGGAGCGATTTCTCGATGAGGTAAATGCCTTTTTCGTGCAACGTCTGGATGAACGGCTCCACGACGTCCGGCGGGGCCATGGTCAAATCCACGTTCCGCCAGCATAAATCAAAATCACCCGCCGTGATGATTTTGCTTTCCACATAAATTTTATATAGCGACTTGCGCCCGTCATCCACCTCGTCCGCCGGTGCCGCGCGCGGCTTGGCCTTGCGCCGCAGCAGCGTCGTTTCGGACACGGACGGCAGCGTGGTCGCATCCTGGGCCGACTGCACCGCCGCGCTGCTCGCCTTGTCTTCGATTAGCTTCAACGCCGCGCGCACATCCGCATCATCGGGCCGCCGCTGCAGGACGGTTTCGTATTCGAGAATGGCCGACGAAAGCTGCCCCTGCTGCAAGTAAGCCTGCGCGATGCGTTTCGACGTGTTGATGACATCTTCCTCGCGCCCCAGCTTGGAATAAGCTTCCTTGAGAATCTCCAGCGACTGCGTGTCGCTCGGCTGCGACTGCACAATGACCTCGAACATCTCAATCGTTTGATGCAATTGAGCGTCTTCACCCGGATTTAATGCCGTCATCGCCATTTCGTAATAAGCTGCAAAAACTTGTTGCCAAGTTAAAGCGCGCCTGCAATCAACGCAATCCAAAGAAACGGCAAAATTCCTTTGAAGTGATTGAAACGGCAACCCGCCATGCACCATCGCCACGCCACCAGCGCAACCTGATCGCCCTGCTTTTCGCCATGGGCGTGCGTTCACTCAACGAATCCCTGCGCCAGGAACCTGGTTTATCCGTGGATTTTTGAATGCAGCCACGTCAACGACTGGATGCCCGATGCAGGCAAAGCTCAACTGCACGACTTCTTCAATCATGACTGACCCGACGCGCCGGCGTCCGGCGCGGCGGGGTCCGCGAACACCTGCGTGGCGGCGATGCCATGTTACGCCAGCATCGTCACGAGCATCTTGGCGTTGATCACCGGGCCGGCGTGAAATAATTTCACACACGAAATGTAACCGCAGCCGGACACGGCTCGCCACGCAGAAATGAAATGCCGGTGGCAGCGCCGTCAGGCGCGGCATAGTTGCAGCCTCCAAAATCAAACCAGGCTTCAAGTTCCGTCAGTCGGAGTCTGGCGGGGCGAGTGTCCCCACGAGCTGGGGCGAAAGGGAAAAGATGGGTTGACGACGGCTCGCGAGGACGTTCGCCCTGCTCGCGTTGGGCGACGAGGATTTCCCCGACTCGCACCCGGCGGCGGATCAGTTCGGCCAGCCCCAAAGGCCGGCTGCGTATCGCCTTCCCGGCGAAAATTTACAAGTTCTACTTCCCGCAACTCTTCCTTGATTTGCCGGTCGAACCTGCTGGGAGGGCCGCATGACACCGCCAGACGCGAAACTACATGAACTGGCTTGACTGGATCAGACGTAAAACATAGTTTAACGGCATGACAAAGACGATCACAAAAATTGGCAACTCGCAGGGGCTGATGTTTGATTCGGCCCTGATGGATCTGGCGCGCATCCGGGTGGGCGACCAGGTGAGCATCAGCCTGCACGAGGGCGGCTCGATTGTGCTGACGCCCGTGCGGCCCGTCATCACCGCTGAAAAAGCGGCCGCCACCGCGAAGCGTTTGATCAAAAAGAATGCGGAGCTGTTCCGGCGGCTGTCATGAAGCGGCCGCTTGCGCATCTCACGGTGGAAGCCGTGAAGGCGATTCACACGGAAGTGCTGGCCGCGCATGGCGGCGGCGCAGGGCTGAGGGAAGCAATGCTGCTGGAATCGGCGGTGGGCACGCCGCAGGCGACGATGACGGGCGAGGCGTTGTTCACCGATCCGTTGGCAATTGCGGCGGCGTATCTGTTTTATCTGTGCCGCAATCATCCGTTCGTGGACGGCAACAAGCGCACGGCGTTGGCGACGTGCCTGATCTTTTTGAGTGAAAATAATTTGCTGTCGAATGAAAAGCTGGCCGTGGAGGCGTGGGAGACGTTGGCGCTGGAGGTCGCGGCCAGCCGTCTCGACTGCGGGCAGACAACGAAACGGTTGCGAAAACTTTTACATGCCCACAAATGAGCAGCCCCGCACCTCAACTCGTCCAGAAACTTTGGAACTATTGCAATATTCTCCGCGACGACATCACGGTGGACCTTGAGACAGCATTGGAGAATCTCGGCGCGATCGCGGAGCATCTGAGGCAATGGAGAATTTTCCTGAACCCAAATCACCGCCGCTTTGTTCTTAATTGATTATGAACCTACGTTTGTTAACGCTCGTTGGCATCTGCGCCGGCATGATCGTGTCCGCGCAGGCCGAAGTCACTGTCGAGGCTTGGCGGAACGGCAAACCGCCCGTGCCGATGCCCACGCGAACGCTGACCACGCTTCCCGATTTCAAGCCGCCCACGGTCGCGCCGAAGCTTGACCAGTTCGGCGGCTGGGTGAATGGCCCGCAAAGCCGTGCCGGCACCGGTTTCTTCCGCGCGGAAAAAATCGGCGACCGCTGGTGGCTCGTCACGCCGGAAGGTCATGCGTTCATCCACATCGGCGTCGCCACGGTCAGCCCGGACAGCGGCCCGACTTTCAAGGCCGCGTTCGCGAAGCGCTTCCAAGACCGCGATGACTGGGCGCGCCAGACAGCGGCGCTGCTGCACACGAACGGTTTCAACGGCACCGGCAACTGGTCGGCTGACGAAGCGCTCGCCGTCGCGCCGCAACGGCTGGTTTATACGCGTGGCGTGAATTTCATGTCGGCCTTCGCCAAGAAGCTGGGCCTCACGCACGTTGTGCCCGGCCACACCGGCTATCAGGATGAATTGATTCCGGTGTTCCATCCCGACTTCCCGAAGTTCTGCGATGAATACGCGCAACAGCTCGCCACGACGAAAGACGACCCTTGGCTGCTCGGCATCTATTCCGACAACGAGTTGCAGTTGCCCAAGCAGGCCATCGAGCGCTATCTCCAGCGCCCCACCGATGATCCCGGTCGCAAGGAACTTGAAGCGTGGCTCGCCGCGCGGCACGCCGACACCAAGAATCTTACCGCCGCCGATCACGATGAATGGACGGCGCACGTGATGGACCGTTACTACACCCTCGTCGGCACCGCGATTCACAACGCCGATCCGCACCACATCTATCTTGGCTCGCGGTTGCACGGGACCGATGCCAGCAACGCCGCGCTTTGGAAGGTGGCCGGGAAGCATCTGCCGGTGATCGCGATGAATGTCTATGGCGATTGGACGCCGACGGAAACCGTGCGCAAGTGGGAGCAATGGTCGGGCCGGCCGATGATGGCCACTGAATGGTATGCCAAGGCGCAGGACGCGCCGGGCCTGGCCAACAAGACCGGCGCGGGCTGGAACGTCAAGACCCAGCGCGACCGCGCGCTGTTTTACCAGAACTTCACGCTCGCGCTGCTGGAAGCGCGCGGCTGCGTGGGCTGGCACTGGTTCAAATATGCCGACAACGACCCTGCGAACCCGAAGGCCGATCCCAGCAACCTCGACAGCAACAAAGGCATCGTCAACTGCACCTACCAGCCCTACACCGAACTGCTTGACGGCATGCGAACACTCAATGCCCAAGTCTATCCGCTGACCACATTCTTCGACCACCGTTAATCATAAAACTTTTTGAAAGTTGAGACGACATGCAAAAAATCGGCAGCGCCAAACCCGGCCGCTTCGCCGGCGAGGTCGCGCGCCCATTTCATGTGATAGGTCGAACTTATGGCGCGCTATTCACGCAATGATCAGGCGGGAGTCGAACTCCCCAAAGCGAAACTGGATCGGGAATCGCTCCGGCAGGCACTGGAACTATTCCGGTATCTGCGGCCTTATCGTGTCCGGTTTGGGATTGCCCTGGCATCCATGTTTGCGGGCAGCCTGCTGAGTCTTGCCTTCCCCTATCTCGCGGGGAGTTTCGTTGACGCCGCGGTGCTGCATGGTCGCGGCGGCATGGCCCGAGTGGATCGGACGGCGTTGCTCCTGATGGGCGTGCTGGCGCTGCAAGCTGGTCTCGCTTACTTTAATTTTCTCTCGTTTGCCACGGTCGGGCAACGCAGTTTGGTGGATTTGCGGCGCGACACCTATGCGCGATTGATTTCGCTGCCGCTGACATTTTTTGCCCAACGCCGCGTGGGCGAGCTGGCCAGCCGGCTTTCCGCCGACATGATTCAAATCGAGGACACGCTGATCGCCATCCTGCCGCAGTTTCTTCGGCAGACCACCTTGCTGGTCGGAGCCATCGTATTGATCGCGGTCACTTCGATTAAATTGACGGGTATCATGCTGGCGAGCCTGCCGGTGGTAACCGTGGTCGCCGTGGTGTTCGGGCGGAAGACGCGTAAGATCTCCCGGGAGGCGCAGGACCGGCTCGCCGACACGGCTACCGTCGTCGAGGAAACCCTGCAAGGCATTATGAATGTGAAGGCGTTTGCCAACGAAGGCTACGAACTGAATCGTTATCAGGACGGGCTGGGTAAATTTCTGGCGGCCACTTTGCGCGGCGCGCGGTTGCGCGCGAGCCTCATCGCGTTCATCATTTTCGCCTTGTTCGGCTCGATTGTCCTGGTGCTCTGGTCGGGTGCCCGTCTGGAGCAGCAAGGTGAAATCACGTTCGGTCAACTCACCCGCTTCATCCTCTACACGACCTTCGTCGCCGGGGCGATGGGCCAGTTCGCGGAGTTATACAGTCAGCTCCAGAAGGCCATCGGTGCCACGCAGCGCGTGCGTGAGATCCTCCGGGAAACCGGCGAGGTGGAGACGCGGTTGGGCCCCGCGCCGGCATCGGCGTTGCCCCGACTGCAAGGTGACGTGAGATTTGAGCAGGTTGATTTCACCTATCCATCACGGCCAGGTTTTGAGGTGCTTCATGCGGTCAACCTTACCGCAACTCCCGGACAGCGGATTGCGCTCGTCGGTCCGAGCGGCGCGGGCAAATCCACAGTCATCAGCCTGCTGTTGCGTCTGTATGATCCGTCGGCCGGCCGGATTGTGATTGATGGCCGCGACGCCCGCGATTATCGGCTCACCGAGCTGCGCGGGCAAATGGCCATGGTGCCGCAGGAGGTGTTGTTGTTTGGCGGGAGCATCGCGGAAAATATCGCCTACGGCAAACCCGGTGCCAGCGTGGCGGAAATCGAACAAGCCGCCCGGCAGGCCAATGCGCATGAGTTCATTCAAGGTTTCCCCGAGGGTTACGCCACGCTGGTCGGCGACCGCGGCATCAAGCTCTCGGGCGGCCAGCGACAACGCGTCGCCATCGCGCGCGCCATCTTGAAGAATCCGGCCATCCTGATTTTGGATGAGGCCACCAGCTCGCTGGATTCCGAGAGCGAACGGCTGATTCAAGAAGCGCTGGAAACGCTGATGCGCGGGCGGACCTCTTTCGTCATCGCGCATCGCTTGGCCACGGTGCGGCATGTGGATCGAATCATCGTCATCGCTGGTGGCCGCGTTGTTGAAGCCGGCACGCACGAGGAACTGCAGGCCATTGCCGACGGGGTTTACCGCCGCCTCGCCGCGCTCCAATTCCGCGACTGAGCCAGCTTCAGGTGCGCGGCGGCGGATGCAAGCCACCAGCGGTTCAAGGCCGAGGCATCGCCGGACGCTTCCATCCAATGAATGACCGGTTTTATCACGCGGCGGATTTTACCGGAGAAAAAAATTCGCGCGACACTAACTTGCTTGTGGCTGCGACGGCCATAAAAAAGATCGGGCAACCGGCAAGTGAAGAATTCAAGAAACTTGCCAGCCGCCCGTTGCCCGAAAACTGCGACGCAGCAATGCGGGGTGGAGAGCAACGGAACGAGAAAGACCAGTCCGTAACACAGTTGGTCCGGATGGATCGCCGCCGTGAACTCGATTCGGTCGGCGTGGTTGGTCGCGGGCAAATTGCCGCATCAGATCCATGTCGCTTGCATCGGGCATCTACTAATTATCTCCGCCGGCGGCCAAAGTGGACAAACTATTTTTGGAAATGTTTGCCGTGGCGGTCTGCCGGTCCACGGTTTGGAGTTAAAAAGGAGTCGGACAAAGGGCGCGAAGCTGGCTAATGGAAAAAATTTTTATTCTTTGGCCGCCAACGCAAACGTCGCGCAAGGCATTTAAACTATTCCAAAGTTTGAGCCTCACGTCGGCCGCTGCAAACTTCCGAAATTATTTCAATTCTTCCGCGATTTGCGCGCCGAGCAGGGCGGCCTCGGCAAGCGGGCGTTTCGCCTCGCCGCGTTTGACCACTTCGTCGCGGAAAGAAATCGCCTTGAGCGAAATTTTCTTGCCGGAAATTTCCGCGTGCGCGCCGACGGGGCTTTGGCACCCGCCGCCCATGCCGCGTAAAAAAGCACGTTCCGCCGTCACGCAATGAAACGTCTCGGCGTGATTCAGCTTGGCGCAAATCTTCGCGATGCGTTCGTCGTCATCGCGCGTTTCGAGGCCGATGGCACCCTGGCCGACGCACGGCAGCATCGCCGCCAAATCCAGCACCGAAGCGAGCAGACCGTCCGGCACGCCTTCGCCGGTGATGGTGCCGTTGGCTTTAATTTTGAATTTCAACCGCGTCATGCCGGCGAGCGCGAGCACGGTGGCGTCAATGTTTTCATTGTCGGCTACTTTCTGCATCCGCGTGGCGACATTGCCGCGAATTTCCACGATGTTCAAATCCGGGCGCAAGGCGAGCAGTGACATTTTGCGCCGCGTGCTGCTGGTGGCGATGGTCGCGCCTTTCGGAAAATCTTTCAACGTGGCGTTGGCCTTGAAACCGCGCGCGCTGGATTTTTTTGCGGCGCGATAAATCAACACGTCGCGCACATCCTCGCGCTCCGGCGTGGCGGCGAGGATCAGGCCGGCGGGCAATTCAGTCGGCAAATCTTTCAAGCTGTGGACCGCCAAATCAGCTTTGCCGGCCAGCAGGGCGACTTCCAGTTCTTTCGTGAACAAACCTTTTGGCAAACTCGGATCCGTCTTGGCCATCGAAGCCTTCTGCAACTTGTCGCCGGTGGTCTTGATGATTTTCAGCTCGAATTGCAGCTTGGGAAACGCGGCGCGGCATTGCGCGGCAATCAGGTTTGACTGCGCGAGCGCCAGCGCGCTGCCGCGCGTGCAAATGATGATCGGTTTTTCAGCCATAAAATTCTCGGCATAGCTGAACACAATTTTGCGCGGATGAAAAGGAAACAACTCGCGCCGGCCGCAGCGCGGGCAGGCGACAGCATTTTTATTATCGCGGGCCGGGGCTTTCACCTTAAACTACAGCGGTGAGCCACAAGAGCGCCCGCATCGTCGCGATGATCGAATCCTTTCGGGGACAGGAACTGGATGCCCATTATCTCGGCTATTTTGACTGCTTCAACCGCCAGCTTTTTTTCGAGGCGCACGAAGTGCTGGAGGATTTGTGGCTGCCCGGCCGTCACGGTCCGAATGGCGATTTTTACAAAGGCCTGATCCAACTGGCGGGCGCGTTTGTGCATCTGCAAAAGAACCGGCTGCGCCCGGCCGCCGCGCTGTTCAAACTGGCGCAGGCGAATCTGGAAAAATATCCCGCGCGGCACGAACAACTGGAGCTTCAGCGGGTGCAGAATTTGATGGCCGACTGGCGGCGGCAACTGGAACAGGCCGATTTCAAAATCAACCCGCTCTCGGCCACCAATCTGCCGCAATTGGCGCTGGAAAAATAATCAATCTTTCGTCAGCATTTTTTCGAGCAACTGGTTGAGGCGGGTCAGCATCGCGCGCGGGTCTTCGAGCAGGCCGGCGGCGACGCGGGCGTTGTCGAGAATTTGTTCGGCGACACTGCTGGCAAGCGCGGCATCCTTTTGCCGCATGGCGTCCAGCCGCGAAATAATCGGATGCGCCGGATTGATTTCAAAATCATGCCGCGCGGCCGTTTCCGGTCCGTCCTGCTTCATGGCTTTCATAAGGCGGCGCATGTTGGCGGTCATGAACTTGTCCGCATCCACGATCACGGCGGGGCTTTCGACGAGGCGCTGCGAGACGCGCACTTCGCCGACTTTGTCGCCGAGCGTTTCCTTGAGCCATTGCGCGAGCGCTTTCGCGGCGTCTTCGGACAGTGCGCCGTCCTTCTTGGCGGCCAGGTTCAAGTCCGCTTTTTCCGCGAGCTTGAGCGGCTTGCCGTCGAAAGTGTGGAGATGCTCCATCACGAACTCATCCCAGGCATCGTAAAAAAACAGCACTTCAAATTTCCGCTCGCGGAACACTTCGAAATATGGGCTGGCTTCCGCCGCCGCGCGGTTCGCCGCGAGCAGACAATAAATTTCCTTTTGCTCCGACGGCATCCGCTTCACATAATCCGCCAGCGACGTGAGTTTGCCTGCATCAAGCGTGGAGGATTCAAAGCGCAGCAGTTTGCCGAGCGCCTCCTTGTGCGTGAAATCGGTGACGACGCCTTCTTTCAGAAAGCGCTGATATTCGGTGTAAAATTTTTCGTAGGCGGCGGCGTCCTTCTCGGCCTGCTCGTCGAGAAATTTCAGGAACCGGCTCGTCAGCACCTTGTTCAATTTCTGCATCAGCGAGGTGTCCTGCATCGTCTCGCGTGAAATGTTGAGCGGCAAATCTTCGCTGTCCACCACGCCTTTGAGAAAACGCAGCCATTCGGGAAACAGCCCTTTGGCCTTCGCCTGAATGAGAATTTTCCGGCAATACAGATTCACCTCGGAATCCATGCGGCCCATGCCGAGCGTTTCAAAATTCCGCGGCGGCACGAACAGCAGCGCCTGGATCGCCAGCGGCGCGTCCGCCGAAAAATGCAGCCGGAACAGCGGCTTTTCATGGTCATGGCCGACGAACGTGTAAAACTCGTTGTATTCCTCCTCCTTGATTTCGTTTTTGTTCCGCGCCCAGATGGCCTGCACGGTGTTCAGCCGCTTGCTGTTCAGCTCAATCGGAAACGGCACGAAGCTCGAATAGCGCTGGATGATCCGCTCCACCGTCGCGGCCTGCGCGAAATCTTTCGCGTCGTCCTTGAGTTCGAGCGTGATTTTGGTGCCGCGCGGCAGCTCAGCGGCGGGCGCGAGTTCGTAGCCGCCCATGCCTTCGCTGGTCCATTGCCAACCGGTTTCATCCGGCGCGAACGACCGGCTCAAGACGGTAACTTTTTTCGCGACCATGAAGGCCGAGTAAAAACCCACGCCGAACTGCCCGATCAAACCCACGTCCGGCTTTTTATCCTCGGTGAGCTGCTTCAAAAAAGCCTTGGTGCCCGAATGCGCGATGGTGCCGAGATTCTCGACCAGCTCGCCGTGGGTCATGCCCAGCCCGGTGTCGGTGATGGTGATCGTGCCCGCCTTGTCGTCGGTGGTCACGCTGATGCCCGGCGCGATCTCCGATTGATAAACGGCCGTGCCGGAAGACTGGTTGAAGCGCAGCTTCTCGCACGCGTCGGCGGCGTTGGAAATCAGCTCGCGCACGAAAATTTCTTTGTCCGTGTAAAGCGAATGGATGACGATATCCAGCAGTTGCTGAATCTCCGCCTGAAAATGATGGGTTTCGTTTTGGCTCATGCGGGCAATTCCATAACCAACCGCGTCGCAAAGGTCAAGCCGGCAGGGTTTTTTTTGTGGGATTATGACGTTCACAAACGATGCGGGTAGCCGTGTTTGTCGGCAAGGGCGAGCAAACTGTTAAAAAATGGCTGGATAATAACAAAAAGATTTCACACGCATCCTATAGCGTGTTGAACGCGGGCTAAAATCAGTTCGTGTCCTCGGAAACTGGAGGCCGATCTGGAAAATGGCATTGGAAGTTTTCGAGTGTTTTACATTTTGGCAGGTTTGGTTTTT